>NZ_JBNPEF010000009.1:0-88752 GCF_051117495.1 Marivirga sp.
ATAAATTTTTATTAGAGCAGCCCCGAGAGGCCGCCCTAACCGAGCTGGATCAAGTCCGCTCTTGATTTGTTTTCCTAATAGTAAATTTAATAAAAAATTATTTGGTTCTCAACACAGAATCTCTGCGACTCCGCGAGACTTTTCAAGCGTCTTTATACGCCTACGTACAAGTTTTGCTATATAGTAGTAAAAATAAAAACCGCAAAATATAATTTAGAAATCAATCTGAATCTCGATACTCAATACTAGCTTCTTGATAATACTCTAATCTCTTCTAAAGCTTTTTGTCAGTGCCTTCTTCTTTCTTCTGATATTGGCCCTTAAAATCTCATCTAGCATTAAGCTGAGCAATAGGCAAAGGCCAATTATAAGCGGCACTAATATATTATCACCAAGGAAATCCAAAGCTAATGCAATACAGATAATCGCAATATTAGTGGCTATCATAATAAGAGTTGTACCCGAATGACTAAAACCCAAACGCATTAAGATATGATGTAAATGCGTTTTATCAGGTGAAAACGGGGACTTTTTTTTCATGGCCCTTGAGATAAATACCCTTAATGTATCGAAAAGCGGAATAATAATCACTGAAATCCCCACTGCAACCGAAGATTTCAGTTTAAATGGAGTTTCTTCCGGTAAATAGTGGTTATAATCAATAAACTTGATTGTAGCCACTGCTAAAGCAAAACCAATTAATAAAGCTCCCGTATCTCCCATAAAAATACGGGATGGTTCCCAGTTAAAATTCAAGAAAGCTATTAAAGCCCCTATGAAGGCAAAGCAAACCATGGAATAGTAGGTTTGCCCAACCAAAAAGAAATAGATGCCAAAAAAGAAAAAGGCTATGATTCCAATACTACTGGCCAGACCATCCAGACCATCTATTAGATTATAGGAATTGGTGATGACAATTAAAGTAAATAAGGAAAAAAAGAAACTTATGATATAAGGCAATTCCTCGATCATCAACAATCCATAGAATGAATTGAGTTTAATATCCATTAAGAAAATCACCATACAAGATGATAAAAGCTGTGCCGCTAATTTAACTGTTGGCCTTACAGGCACTAAATCATCCCTTAGGCCCACCACAAACATAATTCCCATTGCGCCATAGAAGAATTTAAAGCGCTGTAAACCTGGTAAAGGCATCCAAATTAAAAGCGCTATGATCATGCCCATGAAAATAGCTATGCCACCCATAGATGGAGTATCACCTGTGTGTATCTTCCTACCTCCTGGCTTATCCATGATATTACGCTTTTTGAAAAAGCCAATAACCAAGGGGGTAACCAAAAAGGTTAGAATAAATGAAGTAATTAAACTAGCTAGGGTTTGGGGCATGTTTAAAATTTGATAAATCTACAATTTTAGCTTGAGCCCAATCAATTTGGTCATCAGCCATTAACAAGTCAACAAATTTAAAGGGTTTTGGGGAATTATCTAATTTTTTGTTTGGGGGTTTTATAAGTAGTCTTAGTTTAAATAATTAAAAAGCTATTTTCCATTATTAGAGTTATACCAGTCTACCATTTTTTTCAAACCTTGATAATTGTCAAATTTAGGAGAGAAACCCGTTTCTAAAATCTTTTCTGCTTTATGATATGTTTCAGTAGCGAATTTATTTACCCTTGCAGAAGAGACCGGTAGGTTTTTACCAGTTACTTTAATAAGAATATCAAATGGAATAGCTCCGATTTGTAGCAAAGTTTTAGGCACACTAAAAGGTTTCTTTTTTCCTAAACATTCAGAAATATAATTAGCTGTTTCTTTTGAGGTCAACTGGGGGGAATCAGCATAATTGTAAAAATTGTAGCCAGTTCTATTCAATGTGTTTAATAAATGAATAGTCGCTTCAACTATATTTTCTACAAAGCATATTGATTTCACATTATCTCCTTTACCAACATTAAAAAACTTTCCTGAATCAATCTGCTTAATAAGATTATACATATTAGCAGTGTTACGTGGGCCATAAACTAAACAAGGTCTAATTACTATTGCTTGATTACCTTCCTTTTCTGACCAACTCTTTAATTTTGCTTCTCCAGCAAGCTTAGAGGCTCCATAATGATTTGAGGGTTCAGGAGCCCTTTCCTCAGTTGATGGCTCTTTATTATCTCCGTAAACAGCAACTGATGAGTAAAATACAATTTTCTTTATATCATTTTCTTCAGCTACTTTGCAAATGTTTTCTGTCCCAGTCTCATTAACCTCAAAGTATTCCTCTTTAGAAATCCCAAAATCATGGTGAGCTGCAGCCAAATGGATAATAGTATTTACATTATATTCTTTTACAACACTATTTAAGGCTTTAAAATCACAAACATCACCCTTGACGTATTTATTGTTAGTAGGATGGATTGGCTTTCGCAAATCGAAATTGATTATATTAACATTCAATTTTTCATTGAAATAAGAACCAATAAAGCCCGAACCTCCAGTAATAAGAATATTTTCCATGTTGTTCTATTTTTTTAATTCCTTAAATAATCTTGTATTTATCTTTTTTCTAGTTTTATCAAAAAACCAACCATACTTGTTAAAATAATAAATGACAGAATTAATGTGAATCAGCATAAGTTTACGGCTTCGAAATGACTCTTTATTATGTTCGTGAACAACCTCAACTTTTGGATAAAACAATGTTTTATATTTCATGTGAATTCTTCTTGATAAATCACCGTCCTCCAAATACATAAAAATATTTTCGTCAAATCCTCCAATCTCTTCTATAACTGAAGACCTTAAAAACATGAAACATCCTGAAAGATAAGGAATATTTGCTGCCCTGTTATAATTGAAAAACCTTAACTCGAAATTTTTCTTACTATCAGTATCAAAAGGTATTATAAATCTTGAAATTAAATCAATAGGTCTAGGTAAAGGCTTACACAAATATTGAATGGATCCATCTGGATATAATATTTTAGGCATTAACTGACCGACTGATTTTTCCCTTTCCATGAAATAAAAAATCTCTTTTAAAATAGAACCTTCGAAGTAAACATCTGGATTTAACACCAGATGATAATTAGATAATTGAGGAGACTTTAGGAGAATCTGATTATGAGCCTTCCCAAACCCTCGGTTCTCGTTATTAAAAATATATTCTATTCTGTCATCACTGCTAAAAAAATCTTTTAATTCGTCAGATGGAGAATTGTCAATTAGATATAACCTTACCGTTAAATCTGTATCTAAAAAACTCTCAACAGTTAATCGTAAAGTTTTTAGATCATTTTTATATAAAACAATAGAAGCAGTTATATCATATTTAATACCTGAAATCATCGTGCTTAATTTATGTAATTATAAGTTTGCATTAGTAGGTAAAACACTTGAATTTTTTATCATCAAAGAGTACTTCGACCACATTCAATTACATTGTTCAAGAATTCATATCTTAAAATAGAGGATAAAAAATCTTTTCCATCCTATTTACTTCTATCTATTAGAGACAAGTTTCACTACTGACCTGCTTTCTACATTAGAAATAATATTTTTCAAATTTAGGAATAATGTATAAGTAATTAATATCGACTGTAAATTAATTGTAAAAATACTTGTTTTATATACGTGTTTCGTAATTATCCCATAAAATAAATGAGTAGTAAAAAGCAAATGGAACAACACCTTTTAAAGAATTTAGAAGTAGATCAAAAGACATAAAAACTAAAGACCCAATTAAAAAGAAAAATAGCAAGCTATTTTTCAGTCTAATTGATTTATATATGGTTAGCCCTAATATAAATATAAATAAAACTAAAATAGGTAATCCAAAATTTAATCCTATATATAAAAATTGATTATGTGGATGCCCATATATTTTATTAGAGTTAAACTTATTAGTAAATAAATATTCTCTATAATAGTCTCCAAATTGCCCATACTCTATTCCCATCCATGGATTTTGCCAAATAAGTTCCAGACTTAATTTCCACAGATGATACCTTGTGAAATCTAAATTTTCAAGAATTAAATTATATAATAAAAGGTGAAATAAGGCTCCAATTAATAAGATTATTAATACTAATTGAATTTTGGAAAGACAGAAAATATTAATTTTGTACCTTTTGACAAGGATAAATAGAATTAATACACACGTCAGTAACAAAGAAACTCTAGATCCAATTATAATCATTAATAAAAAGTAAAAAAATATCCAAATCACCAAATTGAATTGTGAACTACTAATATTATATCTTTCGTATGAATTCCATATCATCAAAAGAAACCCAATAAAAAGAGTATAACTAAAAAAAGAAGGATGGATTGGATTATCAAGCCACCCAAAAATAGATTTTGATAAGTTTGATGAATTTTTGATGATGTCTATCAAACTTAGGTTTGTTTCCATTATTAATAAACCAATAGATAGGGAAATAATTAAAATAATTACTTTGGAAATATTTACAAATATCAGATTAATACGAAAAACATCGTATTTACAGAGCTTTAAATAATTGAAAATAAAAGGAAAAAGAATTAAAGAAAATTGATACTCCAATAACTTAAATAAAGTTAAATCAAACGATATAATTATATAACCAGCATACAATGTTAAAATCGATGAGATCACAAAATAATCTTTACTAACCGAAGCTTTTTTGCCATTTTGTGCAATATATATTAAGCAGACGATAATAAATGATATAATAGAGGCAATTACCAGAGGTCTATTAAAGAAAAGTGAAGTGAAAAAAAAGCTCGATATTAAAAGCCAATATAAATTTTCTGATGACCTTATCTGCTTAAAAACTATGATTAATATTAGGCCTATCATAATGAGATTTAAAAAAAGATTTTTAGTAATTCCTCCAAAGTACCAGTGTCTAATTTCTTCTAAAGGGGATAGAGTAATAAAGAAATCTGCAAATTCAACTGGAGCTGTAGGTATTACCCTTACCCCTGAGTTAAGTAATTCATATTTAATATCGTTTGATTCATCAACAAATTCTGAGATTTCACTTCCGTTTAGTTTAATGGTGTTTTCTTTTGCCTTTAGGGTAACTTCATTTATAGTTATCTCAGAATTAAATTTTTCAAATTCTGTGTCTATTCTTATATAATTTATATTATAAGGCTTTAATTCAAAGATAACTTTATACTTATTTTTTGCTAATAATTCAGAGTTTTTTCGAAGGAAAAGATCTCTTTTAAATAATTCTGAAGAAGAATAATAGAGCGAAAATTTTATAGGTTCATGTTCTGTATAATACGTAATTTCAACATTTACTAAATCATTGAAATTATTATTGATTACTTTGTCAATAAAAAGCCAAAGTACTAACGTACAAAAAAATAAGATTATTCCTTTTTTCAGAGTCATTGCTTAGAACTGAGTGAATTGATCTTATTAACTAAAATATCAATCCATTCATTTGTTAAGATAAATTTAGAAAATCTTTTTTCACTTAAAATTGAATGCGCTACCGAGAAATCTCTGTCAGACACTATTTTTTTTATTGAAACAAAAGCTGAATCTACATTATCAGGTTCGAAATAAACTCCAGCATTTCCACATATAGTCATAGCGTAGTCCAATTTAGGAACCAAAATGGGAAGTTTGAAAAACATTCCCTCAATAAGTCCATTGCCAAATGTTTCTTCAGAAGAAGGGAAAAAAAGTGCTGAAGACTTTTGATAATATTTAATCAATTCTGTTTGACTGACTTCTCCAATATTCATGATAATATTGTTGAAGGGTTCTTTTTCATAGGTTATTGTTATTTTGTTGTAAAGTTCTTTTTCGTAGCCTGAGAGATAAATCAGAGATTCTCCTCCTAAAGTAACTATTATTTTTATTTTAAGGGTCTTTAACTCCTCTGAATACTTATCTATTATATTATTTATAAACAGATGATTTTTATGGGGGTAGAATCTACTTGGATAAAACAAGTACTTATATCCTTCTTCGTATGATTTTTGATGTTCTTTTGGTCTTTCTTTATCCACAAATGATCTACTGAGTGGATTTGGTAGTTCTATTATTGGTGTTTTATTATTAAATGCCTGTTGAAAACTGTCCTTCATATATTGGCTTTGAACAATAACCAAGTCCGTTGTAGTTAAGGTTAATTTTAAAAGTAATCTTGTCGCTTGCTCCTTCATCCTTTGAAACAGGGGAAGATTCTTGGATAAATCTTTTTTTAGTAAATAAGGATGCCTTATTAGGATTATTTTTTTTCTAAAAAAAACAGGCGTTGGCATGTAATTGGCTATTGCTAAAACTGCTTTTGGATTATATGCAATAATCAATCCCGGAATAAGTAAAAAATCATAAATAATCCTCAAGACTAATCTTAAAAATCTATTTTTTGGATATGGAACTTTAACTATTGATAGCCCTTTTTTTTCAAGGTTATTAGTTTCTGAAAATCCAGAATGATCTGGCAATACTATTTTACAAGAAAGATCTTCCCTGCTTTCTAATTCTCTTAATAAATTATTTGTTTGCGAAGTTATTCCTGCGCTATTAATATTATGGGCAACTATAAAAATTTTCATATGTAATTTTTATTATTAATGGTTCCAAATATCAGGAAATACATGAAGTTATATGGCATCATAAAGCTTCCGTAAGTAAAAAGAATCAAGGTTAATAAAATTGGCAAAATGTACTTATACTTGTTTTTTTCTAACATTCCATCCATATATATTTTATATAACAATAGAAATAAAAAAATTATAGGCAAGCCAATTCTAGCAAGCCATCTTGTGACAAATGATTCAGAGCCTTCGAAATCAGTCTTCCCATACGCATCCTTTTGTTCGTAATCCTTTATATCATATGAACCAACTCCAAAAAGCAAATTCTCTTTATAGATATTGAAATGAACACCCCATAACCAAGCCCTATAATTTTCCTGCCCCTCTACTTCACTTATATTTGTAAATGTTGATTTTGCCAACAATGATTTAACAAATTTATTATCTGTTTTTTGAACTAACTGGATGAGGCTTGAACCACTGACAGTAAATAACGCCACGAAAACATATATTAAACCGAGAAGTAAATATGTTCGTCTTGCTTTGAACTTAACAAACTTGGAAAACAATTCAAAGGACGCAAAAACACTGAATAGTAATAATGTTGATCTAAGTCCACTAAACAACATAAAGTAAAAGCCTAAAAAATATAAGATAAATCTGCTTCTTTTAGAATTAAAGTAGTAGTTTAAAATGACAATAAATAAAGCGAAAAAACCAGATGCTGGAGTTCTTGGGAAAATTGATATCTTCCAATCAGGTTCTAAACCACCTACAGAATGGATAAAAGGAATATAGCCAAATCGGTTAATTTCTAAATGATATAAAACTATGCCAAATATTATTGACAAAATAAAAAGTGTATTAATTAGCCTGATGTTTATCCTTGAATTTGTTTCAAGAATACTTATAACTGGAATCACGAATAAACATAGATTATAAATTGTGGCTAAGTCAGCTCTCAAAATAGTAACTGGAGCAACACATACCAAAATCAGTATCAAAAACACACTTGATTTGCTAAACTGCCATTTCAAAACACTTTTTAGTGAAAAGACGATAAAAGCTAGAATAGGGAGAACCATGGCAAAATATAATACTGAAAATTTATCCCATTTACCACTTGAAATAAAAAATTCCAGTAAGACATAGTAAACAAAATAAATGTTTATTATTGAAAATCGAGGATTAATCTGACTGATTTTTATCATTTATTAAATATAATAATATATCTATTTTATTAGGATAACTCTTCAATAGTAAATTAAAAAGCAAGACTTTAATTAATTCAAGCGCCAAGGCATTTTATTTATTTTTATAGCAATCATCCAAGTAAGAAAGAATTTCAAGCTAAAGCTTATTAAAGTGGCTTGAGCAGCTCCAATTGCTCCGTTTAAAGAGATGAGAAAATAATTTAAGATAATATTTATTAAAGCTACTGACATTGATATTTTTAATAAAACTTTGTTTTTTGAAGCAACATAGTAAATAGGGGTTAATAATAAATATATACTGTTAAATGCGTAGGCGAAACTTGTAAAGTTAACAAAAGTACTTGCACTATGAAACTCTCCTCCTAACAATAATTTAATTAAAAAATCGGAAGATAGCGCCAAGGAGATTGCCAGCAGCATTATAAATGCAGAGTAAATGTAAAAATCCTTAACAAATCCAGAAGAAGACTCATGTGTGTTTAAATTTAATCTTTTATAAGCAGTCGAAATCCAAACTTTATTTATTGCAAGTCCCACAGTTGTGATTATCAATCCCCACTGGTAACCCACTGAATAAAGTCCAAGTGCCTTAGGACTTTCTAACCAGGATAAAAAAAATCTATCTGAAACAGCTATTATTACTGTATTTAACGCATGTGGGACTAGGGGTAATGAGAATTTATTAAGATAAGTAAATGACTCTTTGTTCAATTTAAATTCAAATAAATTTTTTGAATAGAAATATATAATTATAAAAGTCACCAAAAGAGCCCAGGCAATCAGTTTTGCATAAACTCTACCTTCCCAGCCTAACTCCAAAATTAATATAAAAACTAAAGTCAGAGAGAAGTCAATTATTACCAATATAATTTGTAAGAATACTAAGCTTTTAAACTTCTCCCTAATTTTAAAATGACTCATTCCGTAAACGAAAAACGTTTCCAGCAAACTAAAAGCACACCCTAAATAAACATATTTTGGGGGTATGGTAAAATCGACTTTTAGCACTTCTATAGTGAAAAAAATGATAGCGAACCATAGAATGCTAAGTACAAAAGATGTCAATAATGCAGTACTTCTTAGTAGTTTAAGTTTATGTTCAGAGAAATCAAAATATGATTTCTCTAAACAAATTGAGTAAGATAAATGTGTAATGGGTACTAGTACAACTGCAATTAATTGAAAAATAAATATGTAACCATAATCTTCAGGACTTAAAACTCTAGTCAAAAATGGTTGAAGTAGAAAAGGAAGACCTTGTGAAAATATATTTCCGAAAAGAAGTAAAAATGTGCTTTTAATATTCTTCATCTTAATAGGCATCTACTACCTCAATACCCAGTTTCCGATATTCGCTATAACTTGAAGGAATATCAACATTTATATCTATATAATATGAAATGAGAGGTATTTCATGGCCAAAAATCAGATTTAAATTAAATAACGCGGAACTAAAGAAAGTTGCTACGACTTGCGGAAAATCTTCGTTAATTAAATAAATTTCTATTGAATAATTAACATCCCTTATTTTGAGGCCTAATATCTCTTGAAGTGAAATAACTTTATTTTTATCTTCATGTCTATGGGGTATATAAACAACCTCTCCATTAAATCTTTTTTTTAAATCGGAAATCATTGCCTTTAACTTAAATACATACTCGTCAAAAGTAACAAAATTAGCTTCTACAAATTTCACCCCAAGAATAATGATTTCATCAGCTTTAGATTTCGCAGGAACACTCGATTTCAGTAAAGAATAATTATTTTTATCTATTACAATATTGGGGTTAGTATCCGAATTTACTGTATGAGAATATGCAGAAAACAATCTAAATTTTTTAAGTTGATTCACATTTAGACCAAAAGATTTATACAAAAAATACCTAATCCCAAACTTCTCTTTTATTCCCTTTTGAAGATTTTCTAATACCAGAATAGATGCATTTCCATCATCAAAAATACATAGCTCATCGAACCTTATTTTATTAACCACAGCTCTTATTTCATAAGCGTAATAATCTCCTATAAAAAGCTTATCATAAGTCTTTAACCTCAATGAATTTATTACTTCTTTTATCTTGAATAATAACTTGAACCTATTTTTAGAAGGAACATAAGAAAATATCATTTTGTTAGGCCATTCAAAATTCTTTAAAACATTAAATACTTGTTCTTTGTTATTTTTCCCATAAAAGTCCAAAATAATTAGCAAACTGGAATTTGCTTCAATTTTATAGAAATATCTTGCTTCAGTTGCATTTATTAGTTGTAAAGGTGAGGAAACAAAGAAAATATTCATCCGCTTAAAAATATTTAAATTAAATGCTAAGGTAATTTAGTTATTTCTGTATGTAATTTATCAATAAATCCTTTGATCTGTCTTTCAAAACCAAGGAACTTGATAAAATTCTCTTTCTTATCCTCTTTAATTATTTCAGAAATAATATTAACTGAATAGATATGCTTATTATTTACCTTATTTGGAAATATTTTTGAAGACAACTTATTTATAATACTAGATTGATTCATTACAGGGTTAAAACAAGGGTAAGAAGAATTGAGATTTATGCTTAATCCATAGTCATGACCTCTTCCATCCTGTTCTAATAAATACGATGGCTTTCTTCTTTTTAACATTGAAACATGTCCATGTACCCTAAAACCGACATGTAGATCGTATTCATCATAGAGATCCAAGCCCGACCCAACATTTTGATAAATCAAATGATGATTTATCTCATTTTTAACACAATAATTAACTACCTCTTTATTAATTCCGTGGATGTGAACGGAAATAGATGACCCTGGAAAAATATTTCTCAAATTCTTAATTAGGTGATCAAACCCTTTCATATAAAATTTAGAATAATGAGGATCTGAAATGACGATCTTTTTAATGTTGTTGTTAATTGAGAATTTTCTTTTTTCGAATCTACTGTCAAAAAATGCAACATCTCCCGTAAAAACGCAACCTTTTAAATCGTTGTCAAGACAAAATTGCTGAGTTAGAATTCCTCTAGTTGAGAAAAAAATAGCATTATCATACAATTTTTTGAGAAACAATGAAGAATCACTCTCTAATTTCAGAGGCCATTTCAACCTATTGGTGTTTAAACTGGTCCCAGCAGACAAAATGCCATACGGAATATTAGAGTCTATTATTTGATTAATGAAAGGATAAGTAATAGTATCCATGTTCTCTCTTATAGCTAGGCATGCGAAAATTACACATTCAGATTTTAAAACTTGGTCTTTAACGTTTTTCCAACTATCTGCTCGCCAAATTACATCGAATGTTATATTTTCCCCTTTTACCCGTTTTAAAATAGCCTTTGTTGCTTCCGTAATTAGGGCATCACCAATATTTTGCGTGCCTTCTGCTGGGAAAGTTGAAATAATTGTATACTTTTTCATATTAGAATTCAAACCTATTGCCTTTTTCAAAATTCTTAGATGCTTCTTTCCCAATAATGTCTTTGTAATGCTTAGGATGCATTCCAAATCCAGGGCGAATGCTTTTTACATTTTCTTCAGTAAATTTCTCCCCCTTCTTAATATCTTTTACTACATACAAAGAGCGAGAGAAATCTTTGCCTTTTTTCTGCTTTTCAGTCAGTGTATAATCTACTTTCCCAATAGCTTTTTCTGTTTCTCTAACAGCCTTCACCATTTCAGTAAATTCTTTTTCATCCATTGAAAAAGAAGCATCAGGTCCACCCACTGAATGATCTAAAATAAAATGTTTTTCTATTATTTTTGCACCAAAACAGGTCGCTACAATTGGTACTGTGTTCCCCAAAGTATGATCCGAAAGTCCTGAAATAACACCATATCGTTCTGCAAGATCTTTTACCATCACCATATTGGCTTCCTCTATTGGAGCTGGATAACTTGAGGTGCATTTAAGCATGGCAATATCCTCGTTCCCCATTCTTCTACAAGCGTCCAATGCCAATTCAATGTCTTCCATTTCAGCAATACCAGTAGATATAATAACTGGTCTACCCTTAGATGCAACATATTCTATTAAGGGAATATCTGTAATTTCAAAGGAAGCGATTTTATAGGCAGGCGTATTTAGACGTTCTAAAAAGTCTACTGAAGTTTTATCAAAAGGAGAAGAAAAACAAATAAGTCCTTCTTCTTCTGCTGCTTTAAATAATGCTTCATGCCATTCCCAAGGAGTAAAGGCTTCCTTATACAAATCATATAAGTTTTTACCTTCCCATATAGTTCCTTTTATAAGAAAATCATCTTTTCTCGAATCAATTGTTATAGTATCCGCAGTATAAGTTTGCAACTTAATACAATCCGCACCTGCCCTTTTAGCAGCCCTTATAGTTTCTAATGCAGTATCCAAGCTGCCATTATGATTAGCTGAAAGTTCCGCTATGATAAATACAGGCTGATTGTTTCCTATTTCTCTATTTTGAATTTTCACTTTAGTTTCTTTTCAAATTTTAATTCAGAATCACTCTCAGATGTGATTTTATACCCTAACTTTTCAAATATTTTAATGGAAGCAAGGTTTTCTTTCAATACATGGCCGTAAACAGAAGCCACACTAGCATTGCTGTTTATTAATTTAGCTACACCTTTTTCCATCAAAAAAGTTCCATACCCTTTCCCTACAAATTTAGGGTCTACCAAATAACTGATTTTAGCAGTCTGCTGGTCATTTTCTATATCAAAGCGGATAGAACCGGCCTGATGATAATTTTCTTCTAAAATGAAATATTTACAATCATCAGACTTCAACTTATTAGTAAACCATTCCGAATGGGCTTCTTTTGATATTTTATTTTGATTATAGGCATAAGCCCTAACTGTATTATCATTTGCCCATTGATAGGTGATGTCTAAGTCACACAATGTAGCTTCTCTCAGCAAAAGGTTATTTTTATACTTCGCATGAATTAACACATCAATATACTTCCCATCAAATAAACTATGCTCGCTTAGCTGAGCCTCCTTTCTAAACCCGCTCTTTTCAAGTGAAATGTAGAGCCTTGGTCTAAGGTCAAAAGCATAGGTGAAAATTTTATGTAATTTTAATTCCTCAAAAGCTACTTTTTCAATCAGGCTCAAATAGGTTATCCAATGAAATTCGAATTGCTCTTCTTCCAATGAGGTCTTCATTATAAAAGATATCTCAGCATTTTTGTCTATCCAGTTAATATGCACCAAGCCACCATATCCTATGCATTCTCCATCTTTCAAATACGAAAACAGTATTTGCTCTGGCTGTCCCTGTTTAAATAATTTGGCTACTACTTCATTAAAATAATTATCCTGTGCTTCTTTAGTGAGTGGTTTCTCCTGTCGAAGGTGGTAGATTTGCTCATTGCGCCATTGCATAATGGCATGGCGGTCTTCCATTCTTATGGGCACAATTGCATAGCCATCAGATTCAAATTTTTGCTGTGATAAAACCTTATAAGAGCTCATACTTCAATTCTGCCAATTTCCAATCTACCAGGTTGTCAATATCTTGCACTTCCGTTGCTTCTAAAACAATGCAAGAGGTGTTATCTCCAAATAATTTTTGCTCTTTTTTAAAGCTTTCAAGATTCAACCAGTACCACTGTCCTGCATCATGATAAACGGCTTCTAAATCCTGAGATCTTTTGTTTAAGTTCTCAGGCCAAACCATTTCAAATCCTTCATTGGAAGTCTTTTTAAGGCCTCTCCAAATAGGATAGGAAAATTCTACTGAGGGAAAAACTGTATTGAAATGCTCATTCTTCAATTTATCAAAACCCATTTTTAGTTTCTCTGCCTTAATCAAAGGAGCTGTGGGGTAGATGCAACATGCGTATTCAAACTCTTTCCCTTTATTCTTATATCCATCTAACACTTCCATCAGTACATTTGCAGTAGTAGCAAAATCATCAGCATTTTCAGTGGAGCGAAGAAAAGGTACGCGGGCACCGTACTTTTCAGCAATTTCACCTATTTCAGCATCATCAGTTGAAACCATCACTTCATCAAATAGACCCGATTGCAAAGCAGTTTCAATAGAATAAGCGATAATAGGCTTACCTAAAAATTCCTTGATATTTTTTCTGGGAATTCTTTTGCTTCCACCTCTTGCCGGTATGATGCATAAAGTGCTCATTTATAAAATTCAGTAATTTTATTTATTACAACACCCTGATCTTCATCAGACAAGGTCGGAAACATCGGCAAGCTGATGCAATGCTTATAATAAGTTTCTGCTTGAGGCATATCACCATCTTTCCACCCGAACTGTCTGTAATACGGCATTAAATGAGTAGGGATATAATGAATTTGTGCAAATATTTTATTCTCTCTCAAATGGTTGTAAAGTCCCAGTCTATCTTCCACTTCAATTACGTATAAATGATAGGCATGGCCTTCTTCTATGCCAGACTGACCTTTAATAAATTGTTTTCCTTTAAATGCTTCAAAATACTTTTTAGCAATTTCCCTTCTTCTTTCTAATCCTTCATCAGCTCGTTTTAACTGACTTAAGCCTAAAGCTGCCTGAAAATCTGTCAAACGATAATTGTAACCTAGTTCCTGCATTTCCATATACCACGCAGGATAAGCGACATCTCCCCCTGCAAAGTCAATAGAATTTTCATAAGAGCCTTCGTCTTTTGTAATCCCGTGAGTTCTGAGCTTTAACAATTTTTCATACAAATCAACATCATTAGTGGTGATCATTCCTCCCTCTCCAGCCGCAATATGTTTAACGGGATGAAATGAGAAAATGGCTAAATCAGCAAATTTACCATTGCCGCAGTTTTGCTTTTGTCCATGACTATCGGTAAAATACCCTCCTGGTGAGTGACATGAGTCTTCAATTATCCAAAGGTTGTATTCATCTGCCAATTTTCTAAAATCTTCCAAATCTACTGCTCTACCTGCAAAATCTACCGGAATGATTCCTTTAAAAGTCCCTTTTGGTGAAGCTTCGAGCAGCCCTCTTACTTTGTTTATATCCAGCAAATAGGTTTCGGGATCAATGTCAACGAAAACTACTTCACCACCACAATATCTGATACAATTGGCAGAGGCGGCAAAAGTAATTGGAGTGGTAATCACTTTATCGCCTTCTTTTACATTTAAAGCTAGGCAATTTAAATGTAGGGCTGCTGTTCCATTAGCAACGGCAACTGCATATTTAGATCCTACATATTGAGCGAAAGCACCTTCAAATTCCTTAATTTTAGGACCTTGGGTAAGATAATCCGATTGCAAGGTTTCCACTACTGCCTGAATATCAGTCTCTGTAATGTTTTGCTTTCCGTATGGAATTATTTGTTGGTTCATACTTCAAAAGAAGGGTCTACATGTTCTTTAATTAGGGTTCGTAAACTTTCAACAGTTTCCCACTCCGTGTTCTCTCCAGAATTATATTGAAAACCTTTTTCTACCTTTTCGGCATTAAATTGTTTAATATAATCTTCTAATTTCCATTTATGAGTTGCTGGTAAAATGGTGTAATATTTTCCCAAATCATAAGTGTAATATGAATCAGAAGATGTTATCATTTCTTCATGCACCTTTTCTCCAGGTCTGATCCCTACTTCTGGTTTATCGCATTCAGGCCCAATAGCTTCAGCAACATCAGTAATTTTATAAGAAGGGATTTTAGGGACGAATAATTCACCTCCCCAAGCATGTTCTAATGCATGCATTACCATATCTACTCCCCCTTGAAGGGAGATGTTAAAACGCGTCATGTCGGGATCTGTAATTGGTAATACTCCATCTTTCTTTTTGTTTAAAAAGAAGGGAATTACAGATCCATTAGATCCCATAACATTCCCATATCTAACTACAGAGAACTTAATAGGGTTATCTCCTTTAATATTGTTTGCAGCAATAAAAAGCTTATCAGAAGTTAATTTAGTAGCACCGTAAAGATTGATAGGTGCGCATGCTTTATCTGTTGATAGAGCTACCACTCGTTCCACTTTTGTGGCAAAACAAGCATCAATCACATTTTGTGCTCCATTCACATTGGTTTTGATACATTCATCGGGATTGTATTCTGCAATCGGTACATGCTTCATAGCAGCGGCATGTATCACATAATCAATACCTTGCATAGCCCTTCTTAATCTTTCTCCATCTCTTACATCCCCAATAAAAAATCTTATCTGAGGGAATTCATTATGAGGATATTCCTGAGCCATATGAAATTGCTTCTGCTCATCTCTCGAAAAAATAACTACCCTTTTTACATTAGGATAATTTTGAAAGATATGCTTTGTTAATGCTTTTCCTAGTGAGCCAGTTCCGCCCGTTATTAAGACTGCTTTATTATTCAACATTTTTATTTATTTCAAAGTGATGTAAATTTAAGTCTTTTTCTGATACAATTAAATCCTTCTTGTCTATTATCCAATCAATATTGAGGTCTTTATCATAATAAATAATTCCCCCTTCTGCTTCCTTATTATAATAGTTGTCACATTTGTAAAAAAAATCAGCTTCTTCACTCAAGACAACGAAACCATGTGCGAAGCCTCGAGGTACAAAAAATTGCTTCTTATTCTCAGCATTAAGTTTCACTGAAATGTGTTCACCATATGTATCGCTTTCTGGTCTAAGATCAACTGCCACATCAAGTACCTCTCCTTTAAGAACCCTTACTAACTTAGCCTGTGCATGTTCACCTTTTTGAAAATGAAGCCCTCGTAGAGTTCCATATTTGGAACTTGACTGATTGTCTTGTACAAAATCTATATCTAAACCAGTTTTTTCTTTAAATGTGATTTTATTAAAACTCTCATAAAAATAGCCTCTTTCATCTGCAAATACAGTTGGTTCGAGGATAAAACAATCCTTCAACTTAGTTTCTTCTACTTTCATAATTTGATAATATTATTCAAATATTCCCCATAACCACTTTTAACTAAAGGCTCTGCTAGTTTTTGTAATTGTGCCTTATTAATAAAGCCCATACGGAAAGCTACCTCTTCAATACAACCTATTTTCAAGCCTTGTCTCTCTTCAATTACTCTCACAAATTCAGATGCTTGCATTAAGGATGAAAAAGTACCCGTATCTAACCAAGCAGTTCCTCTGTTCAATACACTTACTTTTAGTTTTCCTTCCTCTAGGTATTTTTTATTCACATCCGTGATTTCCAGTTCACCTCTATGACTTGGTTTAATATTTTTAGCAATATCAATCACTCTATTGTCATAAAAATATATCCCTGGCACCGCAAAAGACGATTTTGGGTTTTCAGGCTTCTCTTCAATGGAAATAGCTTTGCCTTCCTCATTGAATTCTACTACTCCATAACGCTCAGGATCATGTACATGATAAGCATATACTATTCCACCTTCCGGCTTACTATTGGATTGCAATAAAGTGGACATGCCAGAGCCATAAAATATATTATCTCCTAAAATAAGTGCTACATCATCGTTCCCAACAAAATCTTCTCCTATTATAAAAGCTTGTGCTAAACCTTCTGGTTTTTCCTGAACGGCATACTCAAAATTACAACCTAATTGTGATCCATCGCCCAATAATTGTTTGAAAAGCCCAGTGTGTTCAGGAGTTGAGATAATTAATATATCTTTAATCCCAGCCAACATCAGTGTTGAAAGTGGATAATAAATCATGGGTTTATCATAAACCGGCATGAGTTGTTTGCTTAATGCAATTGTTAAGGGATGTAATCTTGTTCCAGATCCACCTGCTAATATTATTCCTTTCATGTGTATCTTATTAAATTTTTATTGCCATCCCGTTTTCCCGGGACAAGCTATGGAATTCGCTATAAATTTATTCATCCTTTGATTAAGTATAATAAGGATTCTAAATTTATGCTCATTTCATTTTTAATGTTTTTTAGATTTTAGAGCCTATTTCTAGTCTCTCTTTTCATACATTTCATCATAATATTGCTGGTAAGCGCCTGAAGTGACGTTCTTCAACCACTCTTCGTTTTCTAAGTACCAATCAATGGTTTTGGAGATACCTTCTTCAAACTGAAGACTTGGTTTCCAGCCCAGATCATTCATTATTTTATTAGCATCAATGGCATATCTCAAATCATGACCTGCTCGATCTTTAACATAGGTAATCAGCTTCTCGGAAGTTCCTTCTTCCCTGCCCAGCTTTTCATCCATTGTCTTACACATTACCTTTATCAGGTCTAGGTTTTTCCATTCATTAAAACCACCAATATTATAAGTCTCTTTATTTTTCCCTTTATGATAAACCAGATCAATGGCTGTAGCATGATCGATTACATAAAGCCAATCTCTTATATTCTCTCCTTTTCCATAAACGGGTAAAGGCTTATTATTTCTGATGTTATTGATGAAAAGCGGTATTAATTTTTCAGGAAACTGATTGGGTCCGTAATTATTAGAACAATTACTGATTACGATTGGTAATCCATAAGTATTAGCATAAGCCCTAACAAAATGATCGGAACCAGCTTTGGATGCTGAATATGGAGATTGCGGATCGTAAGAAGTTTCTTCTGTAAAAAATCCTCCATCATCAACAGAACCATATACTTCATCAGTGGAAACATGGTAAAAGCGCTTGCCTTCAAAATTATCTTTCCAACTTTCTTTTGCTGCATTCAGCAATATTACCGTTCCGAATATATTGGTTTTCAAAAATTCAAGTGGGTTGCTGATCGATCTGTCCACATGAGATTCTGCAGCTAGATGTATCACTCCATCGAAGTCGTATCTTTCAAAGAGATTAAAGATTAATGCTTCATCCGTTATATCTCCTTTTTCAAATATGTAGTTTGGATTACCTTCTATATCCTTAAGGTTTTCTAGGTTTCCTGCATAGGTTAATGAATCTAGATTAACAATTTTGTATTCAGGATAATGGTTCACAAATAATTGTACAACATGGGAGCCAATGAAGCCAGCTCCTCCGGTAATTAAGATAGTTTTGTGTTTCATACTAACAATTATCTTCCTATGCTAAAATAAGTGAGACCCAATTCCTTCATCTGCTCTAAATCATATAAATTTCTTCCGTCCAGAATCAAAGGGTCTTTTAATTCCTTTTTAATTTCATTGAAGTCAGGTGTTCTGAATACAGGCCATTCCGTCATAATCATCAAAGCATCTGCTCCTTTTAAAGCATCATTTGGATTATCGGCATAAGTGATTTTATCACCTATCTGATCTTTCACATTTTCCATAGCTTCAGGGTCGTAGGCTTGAACTTTGGCTCCTGCTTCTATCAAAGCGTCTATATTATACAAAGCTGGCGCTTCTCTTATATCATCTGTATTCGGTTTAAAAGCCAATCCCCACATCGCAATAGTCTTGCCTTTTAAATCATTTTTGAAATAACCATTTAAGTTATCCATCAAACGCGTTTTTTGGATAGTGTTCACATCCATTACCGCATTCAATATCTTGAAATCATAGTTAACATCCTTGGCGGATTTTGCCAAAGCCTGAACATCCTTTGGAAAACAGCTACCACCATATCCGATCCCTGCAAAAAGGAATCTTTTTCCAATTCTTGTATCAGTTCCGATTCCCTTACGCACCATATCTACATTTGCTCCCAGTTTTTCACATAGATTAGCGATCTCATTCATGAAAGTAATCTTGGTAGCTAAAAATGAATTGGCTGCGTACTTAGTCAACTCAGCTGACTTCTCATCCATAAAAATGACAGGATTTCCTTGACGTACCAAGGGAGCATATAATCTTTCCATGATTTTGGTTGCCTTAGGAGATTGGGTACCGATCACCACCCTATCAGGCTTCATGAAATCTTCCACTGCAACTCCTTCTCTCAAGAATTCTGGATTAGAGACTACATCAAAATCTACTTTGGCATTTTTTGAGATAGCGGCATGCACTTTATCTGCAGTTCCTACAGGGACAGTACTTTTATCAACCACTACAGCATAATTTTCCAATATGTGTCCTAGATCATCTGCTACCTTAAGAACAAATCTCAAATCTGCTGCACCATCTCCACCTGGAGGAGTCGGCAAAGCCAAGAAAATTACCTCGGCTCCCTTAATTCCTTCTTTAAGATTAGTGGTGAAATCCAGTCTATTTTGCTTTACATTTCTTTCAAAGATTACTTCAAGACCAGGCTCGTAAATAGTTACTTTTCCTGACTGCAATTTTTTAACTTTTACTTCATCTATATCCACACAAGTAACATGATTGCCGGTCTCCGCAAAACATGTTCCTGTTACTAATCCTACATAACCTGTACCTACTACTGCTATTTTCATTTACAATCTTTTATCTGCTTTACCTCTCTCAAAAAATCCTTTTATGTCATAACTGACTCCATTACTGTTTAAATGGTTGGATAAGTTGAAATCTTTAAATTCTTTATGTGAAACTGCTAAGACAATAGCGTTATAATCTGAGCCTGGGTTTTCAATTAAATCAACTCCGTACTCAAGTTTAACCTCTTCTTTATCTGCTTGTGGGTCGTAAGTTTCTACTACTATCCCGTAAGACTCAAGTTCTTTGATAACGTCAATTACTTTGCTGTTTCGGATATCGGGGCAATTTTCTTTAAAAGTAATGCCCATAACTAAAGCTTTTGAGCCTTTAATGACTGAGCCTTTTTGTGCCATCAATTTTACTACTGAACTGGCCACATGAGCACCCATATTGTCATTAATCCTTCTTCCTGATAAGATAACTTGTGGATGATATCCTAATGATTCTGCTTTGTGGGTTAAATAATAAGGATCAACTCCTATGCAATGTCCACCAACTAAGCCTGGTTTAAACGGTAAGAAATTCCATTTAGTACCGGCTGCTTCTAATACATCAGCAGTGTCAATACCCATTTTATCAAAAATCAAAGCCAACTCATTTACGAAAGCAATATTCAAATCTCGCTGTGAGTTCTCAATTACTTTTGCTGCTTCTGCTACTTTGATAGTGGCTGCTTTATGAGTGCCAGCGGTAATAATTTCTTTATATAATTGATCTACCTCTTCTGCAATTTCTGGTGTACTCCCTGAAGTTACTTTTTTAATAGTCGGTAATCGGTGCTCTTTATCTCCTGGATTAATTCTTTCCGGTGAATAACCACAAAAGAAATCCTGATTGAATTTTAAGCCACTTTCTTTTTCTAAAATGGGCACGCAATCATCTTCCGTACAACCTGGGTAAACCGTAGATTCATAAATTACAATATCTCCCTTTTTTAGGGTCTTGCCAACAGTGGCAGAAGCCATCTTCAAAGGAGTTAAATCTGGCTGCTTGTATTCATTTATAGGAGTAGGAACCGTAACTATGTAAATCTGAGCTTCTGTTAAATCATTTAGTTCAGAAGTATAAGATAATTGATTGGCTTCTTTTAACTCATTTGAATCTACTTCTAAAGTATGGTCAAATCCATTAGAAAGCTCACTAATTCGCTTTTGATTGATATCAAAGCCTATTGTAGGTCTTTTCTTTCCGAATTCTGCGGCCAGTGGTAAACCCACATAACCCAAACCAATTACTGCAATTTTTTTCATACTATAATCCAAATGAAATGCAAAATTAGTCATTTTTGATTACTTAGGAAGTGAATGTGCTTTTTATCTTGAATGTATTGGAAAAATGAAAGTTGGATTGGAAAAATGAAATGGGTTTTTACCACAGGGTTGCACTGAGGACAGGCGAAGGCTGATAAAATCACCACAAAGAATCAAAAGAAAACAAAAGCACAGCCAAAGGCTGTTGAAAAACTCTCGTATAATCTGTCCTGCACTTTAGTCGGGAAACGCCAACTTGCCTTTCGGTAAAAAGGCAGACAGAGCTTTCGCTAAGTAAACTTATTGTTAAATCCCTTGAAGTCCGGTCTATAGTACTTCGAGGACTTGATACAAAAGAAATCAGCCGGAAGCTGACTAACTAGCTTGTGGAAGGCAATGCATTAAGCATCGCTATATGAAAATCCAGTGTTATGTTGATTAAATCCAATAAGATAATAATAGGTTCATGCCAAGATTTACTTGCTTGGCATGAACCTAATGAATTTAAATTATCATCCCAGCTCCCACCGTTTGTTGGCTGAATTCATCTATGATGATTAAGGAACCGGTATTTCTATTTTTGCGGTATGCATCATACAATAATGGTTTGGCCGTTTTCAAAGTGATCCTCGCAATGTCATTTGCTCCAACAGTCTTGTCTTCCTCATTCTTTTCTAAAGTATTGACATTTACTTTATACTTCACTTCTTTGATGATCGCTCTGGTCTCATTGGTAGTATGCTTAATGGTATATTTTCCACCTAACTTCAATGGATCAACATTCAACCAACAAACCATTAATTCTATATCCTGGCCTTTAGTGGGTTGATTATTGACTTTGGCCAACATATCTCCTCGGCTGATGTCAATATCATCTTCTAAAGTCATGGCCACTGACATAGGGGGAAATGCTTCTTGCAATTCTCCATCCATAGTTTCAATGGATTTAATTTTGGATGTGAAGCCTGATGGTAAAACCACCACTTCTTCTCCTTTACGGAAAATACCTCCGCTTACCAAACCAGCATAGCCTCGGAAATCATGGTATTCGTTGGACTGTGGACGAATCACCCACTGAACAGGAAATCTTCCATCTATTAAATCTCTATCAGATGCCACCTGAACATTTTCCAAAGTCCAGAGTAAAGACGGGCCTTTGTACCAATCCATATTTTCAGATTTATCCACTACATTATCACCATTTAAGGCCGAAATAGGGATAAATCGGATATCCGGAATTTCTAACTTGGCATCGAAGCTTAAGTAATCCTTTTTAATTTGCTCAAAGACTTCTTCCTTATAATCCACCAAGTCCATTTTGTTTATACAAACAATCACATGCTTGATTTGCAAAAGGGATGCAATGAAAGAGTGTCTTTTCGTTTGCTCAATTACGCCTTTCCTGGCATCTATCAAAATAA
This sequence comes from Marivirga sp., assembly GCF_051117495.1. Classification (NCBI taxonomy): domain Bacteria; kingdom Pseudomonadati; phylum Bacteroidota; class Cytophagia; order Cytophagales; family Marivirgaceae; genus Marivirga; species Marivirga sp. The sequence continues at coordinate 22,614 of NZ_JBNPEF010000009.1, forward strand.
TGGCCAAATTTACGTTAGAAGCTCCTGTCACCATATTTCGGGTGTATTGAACATGGCCTGGAGTATCGGCTATTATGAATTTTCGTTTAGGGGTTGCAAAATATCGATAAGCTACATCAATGGTAATTCCTTGCTCACGCTCAGCTTTCAAACCATCCGTCAAGAGGGCCAGGTTAACGTGTTCATCACCACGGTTTTTACTTGACTTTTCCACGGCTTCAATCTGATCTTCAAAGATTGATTTCGTATCGTACATCAAACGACCAATTAAGGTACTTTTTCCGTCATCCACACTGCCTGCAGTGGAGAAACGCAATAAGTCCATATCTAAATAACCGGCAGTATCTGTCTTGTTGTATTCTTCTGTGTCGCGCATATATTTTTCTTTAAAGTTGAAATATGAAACTTGAGACTAAAAAAAGCATCTCTATTTATTATTCTTTACAATTGACGTAAAAATTGCTGTTGGCTAATTTGCCTCGTTTCTCAATTTCAATAATGTTTCTTTATTATTAATACTTAATTCTTCTAATAATGCTAGCCAAAAAACCAGCTCCTTCATTGACTTCTATACTCTTTTCTTTTTGCTTGATCAAAAAGAAACAAAAAATCAAGAAAGTTTAATGCTTCCTCCCTCAATGCCAGCGCTGGCTCGCTAAACTTTCTTCCCTCCCTCTTTTCCGAGTTCCTCGGAAGTGGTCGTTTCAATACTATTCTAAGTAAAACGCAAAATTTCTATTATCTTTCTTGAAGCTTAGTTAACTGCAAATTAAAAACACTCCCTTTGCGAAAACTTAGCATCATTGCCTCTTTCAAAGAACTTTAAAAGTAGCCTTGCCTCTTTCTTTCTTCCATAGCAGCTTCTGATCTTTTATCGTCTGCTCTTCCTCCACGCTCCGTTTGTCTTGCGGCTGCTACTTCTTCTATGATTTTATCTAAATTATCAGCATCTGATTCTACAGCGCCTGTAATGGTCATACATCCCAAAGTTCTGTATCTAATCACTCTTTCTTCATATTTTTCCCCATCTAAAAGGGTGTTGTATGGAGATTTTGCGATCAATACACCATTTCTGTTCACAACTTCCCTTTTATGTGAGAAATAAATACTTGGCAAGGCTATTTTCTCCTTTTTAATATATTGCCAAACATCCATTTCTGTCCAGTTGCTGATAGGGAAAATTCGGAATGATTCACCCGGTGCCTTTTTGCCATTATATAAATTCCATAACTCAGGACGTTGGTTTTTTGGATCCCACTGTCCGAAATCATCTCTATGCGAGAAAAATCTTTCCTTAGCTCTGGCTTTTTCTTCATCCCTTCTTCCGCCACCAAAAGCCGCATCGTATTGACCCTCTTCCAACTTCTCCAACAAAGTGATGGATTGCAAAGTATTTCTGCTAGGGTTGATTCCTTTTTCTTCTACTGCTGTTCCTTTGTCGATAGAATCTTGTACCAAGCCCACATCTAAATTCACTTTATATCTTTCCGCCAAATTATCACGGAATTCTAGAGCTTCCGGGAAATTATGACCAGTATCGATATGTAATAAAGGAAATGGAATTTTTGCCGGCCAAAAGGCTTTTTGAGCCAAATGCACCATGGTTATAGAGTCTTTTCCACCAGAAAATAAAATAACCGGCTTTTCAAATTGAGCCGCTACTTCACGGAAAATGTAGATAGCTTCTGACTCTAATTGGTCTAAATGTGATAAATTGTAAGATGACATATTGTTTTAATTCTAATTTTTTAATTTCTTTTTCTATGGAATAAAACCTACTGATTAATATTTTATTCTATTGATAATTGCTTTCACTAATTGCTGATGACTCTCCTCTAAACTTTGATTGGCCGTATCCACAGCTACATCTGGTTTTTGAGGCACATCAAAAGGCGCACTGATTCCAGTAAAATCGGGGATTTCGCCTTTTCTGGCTTTGGCATAAAGCCCTTTTACATCTCGCTCTTCACAAACCTCCACCGGACAATCCACATAAACTTCCACATAGCCATCTCCAATGATTTCTTTGGCCATATTTCGGATGTCATTAGTTGGACTAATAAATGAACAAATAGTGACCAATCCAGCATTCATAAAGAGCTTTGCCGTTTCGGCTGCTCTTCTGATATTCTCAGTTCTGTCTTCAGGGCTAAATCCTAAATTATTATTGATACCTGTTCTCATGTTATCGCCATCGAGCAATTGGGTAAGATAGCCTTCTTCATGCAAACTGTTTTCCAAGGCCCTAGCTAAGGTGCTTTTTCCAGAACCGGATAAACCCACCATCCAAATGACAACGGATTTTTGCTTGAGCATTTTTTCCTTATCGGAACGACTCAGAATAGTATCGAATATGGGATAAATATTTTCCAAACTGATTTAATTTTTGGCAAAGTTAATAGGATAAAATTATACTAATAAGCATTTCTTGCGTAATTTTGCAATTCTCCAAAAATATTTAAAGTCTATTGGGTTTGTAGGCTAATAGAGAACGATTTTGGTGAAAAAAATTTTAAGGGATTTCGGTTCGGAATTGAAAATCAAGAAGTTTATTGTATGAAAATTGAAAATTTAGTAGAAGAAGTAAAAACAATTGCCCAAGATGCAGGGGCTGCCATCATGAAAATTTATGCAGATGCAGACCTAAGTCAAGTGGTAGATTATAAGGCAGATGACAGCCCATTAACTTTGGCTGATGGTGCAGCTGATAAGGTCATCAAAAAAGGATTGGAAGCGCTGTCAGTTCAATATCCAATCCTGTCAGAAGAAGGTAAAAAAATGTCTTATGAAGAAAGAAAAGACTGGAACACTTTCTGGTTGGTTGATCCTTTGGATGGCACCAAGGAATTCATTAAAAGAAATGGCCAATTTACGGTGAACATTGCGCTAATTAAAGATCATTATCCGGTTATGGGCGTCATTTATGTTCCGGCTACCGATACTTTTTATTATGGAAGTGAGCTAGGCGCATTTAAGGAAGAAGCAGGAGAAAAAATTGAATTAAGGGTAAATCAGAAATCCGCTGACAGAATTGCCGTTAGAAGTGCATCACATGCATCTCCTGAAGAGGATGAATTACTATCAAAATATGATGTGAAAGACAGCATATCAAAAGGGAGCTCATTGAAATTTTGCATGGTAGCGGAAGGAAAAGCCGATATTTATTACAGACATGGCCCAACAATGGAGTGGGATACAGGAGCAGGCCAAGCCATTTTGGAAGCTTCGGGAGGCAAAGTCTTTAAAGAAAATACTGAAGAAGAAAGGTTCGATTATAATAAAGAAAATTTATTGAACGGTAGCTTTCTGTGTTTGGGATAACCCACTATATACACCCTAAATCCCCCCAATATCCCTCAAAGGGTGACTTTGGAGAGTGCTAAATTGAAGTGCGATGGATGTTGGAAAATGGGGTGAGGGTTTTTATTTAGGTAAACAAAGCGCAAGCTAGGAAGCTCGTACTCAATGTCGTTAAGTTAAGCCATTATTAAGCCTCATCATTCTTTTAAGTGACAGTACGTATGCTGTCTTCCCTTGCCCCTAGTTGTGCCTGCCTGTGCAGACAGGTCTCCACAACCAGTATGCAGAATGTTGCTCTGCTTTCCTGAAGAGCTTAGAAACTCACAATAGGTAGAATAAATTTAAAAAATTGTCAGGTGGCTATTTGAAGTTTTCATAAGTTATTTCGAAACACCCATACGCTTCGTTATTTATGAAATTTAGAATTTCCTCTTCCTTAGTTAAAATTATCTTTACAATTTGAACAGTTGTTAAGTTTCCTAATCTTAACCATACTATTTTAGGAGGATATCCGTAAACTGAATTCAGGTCGTTAAAGTCTGAATCTTGCGTTACGATAGTAAAATTAAAATCTTTGGCAAATTCCCAAATTTCCTTGTCATCCGCATTTACTAGACTTTCTTTTTTAATTGTGGTCGAAGCTGAAAATCTTGATGGTAATTCTTTTAAAATTCTATGAGATATGTTTTGATCAAAAATTAATCTCATATAGTAGCATGATATGTTTTATTTTCCCTATTAGCTGCAAAACTAAGTGCTGCATAAACATCCTCTTGAGTTAATTCATCAAAATCATGAAGGATTTCTTGAATTGTCATTCCCGAAGCTAACCAACCTAAAATATCGCTAACAGTAATTCGCATTCCTCTTATACATGGCTTCCCTCCCCTTTTACCAGATTCAATAGTTATAATATTTTTATATTCTACCATTTTCTTTTCTTAAATATATTTAAACATTTATACTAACGAAATGAAAGATTAAGATGTTCATTGTAGCAAAACAGTCTTTTAACTTAATTAGTAACTGCAAATTTCAATACTTTGTGCTCGCCTTTATCATTTGTGATCAAGAGATTATACATTCCGGTTTTGAGTTTTTGTGTATTCAATTCATAATTGAAAGTGCCTGGAACAAACGCTATCTCTTCAATTATCTTACCGGTCAAATCCATTACCTTTACCTTCAATTCCTGATCGATCGCTCTGGACCAGCGGATATTCAAATGTGATTTAGCTGGATTTGGATAAAGCTGAATATCCAAATCTTTTAAGGCTTTGTCACTAGACGTAATATTTTGCAAGGATAGTGTCTCGAAATCATCCGTCTGAGCAGATTGTATGATTTCTCTTGTTTCTATATCTTGCAAGAATGCCACCACCGCCAATTCATTTTCATCAGATAGATATTGGGCCGTAAACTCAAAGGATTGAGAGCCATTGTTTAAATCTTCTAAAATCATACCTCCATTATTGGGCAATAATTTTCTTAGAACATGATAATAGGTTTTCGATTCATTGGTGCCTAAGTCCCCACCAGAAACTTCTTTTTGAATTATAGCCACAAATAATCTGGTGTTTTCAGTCAGCGATTCGGATTCATTTAAATTATAATCAACATTAATCAATAATTTTTCTTGTTCAGCCGTTGCATTAATATTTATTGTGGCCATACTGGCTACAAGCCGTGCTTGATCCAATTCAATTTCTCCAGATTCACTAAAATTGAATTCTCTGTTTAATTTTCCATCAATCGAAATCCGGTCTCTATCTTCATAAGCATCATAATAATAAATCCGCGAGAGCATAGCCGAGGAAAATTGCTTGTACAATGTATCATTCTCATTTATTCGATAATTAATCCAAGCAAAATCTTTGGATTGTTCATAAACACTTTGGATACTTTTCATCTCCACACTGTCATCAGCTGAAGTATTATCACCAAAATATTCTACCAATACATTTCGATTAAGACTTTCAATTCGGAAATTATCAATAGCCACACCATCATTTTCTACAGATTGTTCATTTTCATTGGATCTCGACTTAAATTGAAATCTAAACATCACCTGGTTTCTATCCTGTGATGGAATTGCTTCTAATGCATGGACTGCATTATTAACCAATACTTCACCATCCTCGATATGTTCACTTGACCAACCAACAAATGATGGGTTATTATTTACTAGTTCATTATCTACAATATTTGTGGTTCCAATTCGAGATTTAATGTCCCCATCATTATACCAATTAAGACCTGAAGATTGGCTTCCATCAAAATCACCCAACAAATTCCATTGTTTGGTTGGATCTTCTATCACTTTATCATCAGTGGAATATTCTAAAATTAAACCATCATCGTTCTGTACCATATCAAGCCATAAATCGAAACTCAAAACTGGCTTAGACACTGCACTTATGTCAAATGCTGGAGAATAAACATAGGATAATGCACCAGGATTATAAGAACCATCGGCATTGGTAATCCAAACTTTATTGGATGATTTAATATTGGAGTTTTCTGTTGGCACTTCCAATTCCCAATCATTATCACGTCCATCAGGACTATAGCTGATCCATTCACTATTGTCATTTTCAAAATCATAAACATACTGAACACCGGATGTTGCTTTTGGCAATATTAGCATTTCTTCAGTATGTTCAGCTTCACAACTGTTTGTGGTATATACTTTAAAAGTCATCTGATATCTTCCAGCACCCAGACTAGTAAAGTCCACAGATGTGGTGGAATCATTTTTCAACGTAAATACACTACTGGATACCTCAATTAATTCATCATTTTGCCATTTTTTAAGCTTCCATTCCAAAGTATCAATATCTGATTCATTTGGCGTACTGGTAAATTCAATTCCTTCTTCTTGGTAAACCGAGCTGTTCCAACTAAAATCCGGATTATTAACCCTTCTGTAGGTAACGGCTGTTGATTCACTTTCACATAAGTCATTATCTTCCCCGCTACTATTGACATTTCTCCTCAATACGTAAAATGTTCTTTCCTTTGTAGTGGCAAAGAAATTTTCATCTGGCACAAAAGTTAATCCTTCCCCAATAGGATCTAAAGAGAAATCTTGACTTGCATACCAAAATATTTCTTGATTAGGATTATCCCCTGTATAATTACTTACCCTTGCGGTATCCAATACATTGTTCACATAACATAAATTAGTAGAATTTACTATTGGCTTTTGGGGTTGTCTCCATACTAAGAAATCAAATATCTCCGAGTTTTGACAAGTATTTTCATCTTGATAGGTATATCTAATTTCGATACGTATTGAATCTTCATTGATTCCTTTGAGGTAGCTTAATAAAGGTCCTGGGTCGAATTCATATCCTTCGAGGCTATCTCCTGTGAGAATTTCAGAAGGCAAGCCTTCATTAACTACTTCAAATGAAAAATTAATACCCGGATTACCTGTTTCAGGTTCAAGTTCTTCTGGTTCATCATAAGTACAGAAATCATATTCTGGCTCAGAATAAAACAATTCCGGCAATGGATTTACAACCACAATTTGTTCTCCAATATTTTCAACATCATTTGCCGAATTTTCAGGATCCGCTATTGAATATTGAATGGAAATTAGAGATGGATTTTCACTGCCTTCATTTTCAGCTAATGCAATTTCAGGATTAAAAATTGCCCGTAAAATTTCCAATGTATCGGTTCCAACAATTACTTCTTCCCTGCCTATGACATTGATTCCGGGGCCATTGATATCACTTACTATAAATCCTTCAGGAATAATGGCATTATCCACTGATATCGTGTCCGAAGCATCTAACTCGCAATATTGGGGAGCCAAATTTGGAAATATGGTTTCGGCATCAAATACATTAAATGATATTGTGCTACTGGCCGAACAACCGAATTCATCTTCATAAATAAAAGTTACTTCATGCACATCATTCTCGTCTGTAATATCGGTCACTCCCAATTGGCTGGTATCCAAGAAATAATCACCATTGCTATTCTGAATAACCCCCGGTCCAAAAAATTCGCCTCCTATTTCTACTGCTCCTTCTTGCCCTCCCTGACCTTGCAATAAAATCAAATCAGCCGAATTGGATAGGGTGGTGGTAGAATTATATAAAATCTCGGCAATGGGTTCAGGCTTAATGGTAATAAAAAAGGTATCCGGTAAACTTACACATCCTGTTAATGTATTAATTTCATTTACTATCAATGTGTCTTGTGTTTCCTGAGCAACTTCCCTAAAGTTTACTATTAAAAGATTACCAGTTTCTAAACCATCAATTTCATTTTTATCGTTTAAGCCTTCGCTATCCTGGCCTGTATTGGTTAATGACCATGTGAAAGTACTTTGAGAACTGCTGGCAGACATTCTGAATCGAACACTTTCTTCTCCGGAACAAACAATTTCCGGATCCAGTGATTTGGATGGTGTTGGCAAATCATTGATGCTTATCTCTAATTGCCTAGGGTCAGGTGTTCCTCCACAACCTCCTCCCGAAGCGGTTGGGATGGCCTCCAAAATCGCTCCACCATTTTCAACTTCCATTGGACTTGCTTTATAAATTGCTTGAGGATTGGTAGAGGTCAAAGTAAAACTATTGTCATTTTCATCATCTGCAAATCCCCAGCTTCCATCATGGCCACCTGCTTCACCATATTGATCGACCCTAGTCCATTCAATTCCATCAGCTCCACCGCCTAGAGCCGCATTAAGTTGAGCTGTGGCAATACTAGTGGTTTCATTAATTGGCTCTTTACATATTGATAGGTCATCACCCAAACGAACCGAAATGGTAGAAACAAATCGAATCAAAACTACATCTTCGTCCGGCACGCAAGGATTAGGTGCTGCAGGATCATCAGAAATAAGTCGCAATACAATTTCCCCTTCTGATGCATCTGCCAGACTTGGGTAATAAATCGGCTGGATATCAGTAGTAGTTTTCACACTTCCATCAGGACTAAATCCACCACCATTTTGGCTAGGCCCTTGATCTATAGTCCAAGTTCCTGTAGTAACATTGCCATTAATTGAAGGTAAGACCCCCACTAGGCCAGCATCAGAAAAATCGATTTCATTGGTGGTGGCTAAGCAAATCTCAATCAAGCCTGCACCAAATTCCGAATCAAATATACCGCCTGCTTCTACAGTTGATCTTGTGTATTCTTCAACATCTAATGTTGTGCCTAAATCAGGTGCAGAACATCTGTTTAAATCCTCATCTTCGTCTATTAAGGAAATAATCTCATAGGTATTAATTCCTGATTGTGGCGGGTTAACGTTGAGTATTTGCCCGGAACTATAGCCCGTTTCTGTAATGATTTCAGTCCCGTTATCATATTCCAAAGTATAGGTACCCGAACCTCCTACAATATCTACCCTTAAAGCGGTTTCAATTGGAGATCCACCTTCGGGATCGTCACAAACCACATCAGTCCCAGGATTTACAAGCACTAATTGAGCACTGCTTGGCCCTACTTTTATATTGTCCTGTGAAGTTGTGGATGCGTCATCTGTATTTCCCGCCTGACCGTTTTGCTTGTCCAAAGTAATGGTGCCGGGCTCTGTTCCAGCTGGAACTGTGAACTCGATATTTTCATCATCAATAATAGTAAATGTAGAAATGGTAAAAGGAGAGCCTCCATTAATATTAGTCCTTATCCTGCTTACACCAGTAAAATATTTCCCTTGAATCGCAAAGGTTTCCCCAACACAGGCTCCTATTGAAAAATCATCTATTCTTGCAGGGCCAAAGGTTGTAAATGACCAAATATTATCGGCTGTAAATCCTGCAAATTCATTTCCTGCCCTATCTACAATTGCGCCCGGATCAAATTCAAAATAATATTCAGTGGTATCATTGAGAATGGTTTCAAGTGAAATAAAATTCAATGTAGAATTTGTATTATTTGTGAAAGCTGTAGCCCCATCTAAAGTTTCCAATACATTTCCTGATTCCATTTCCACTATTCGAATATTATTTGTACCCGCCCCACTTACTGCTTCATTCAATTCTATAGTGAAAACCATTTGTTGTGATACATTTAGGTCTCCACTAGCAGGATTGAAAGGATCAACTTCTAATTCGGGCACTTTTGTATCAATTGTGATATCTTTATTTCCGCCTAAAGAATTACCACTGCCTGTTGCGGGTAACCCTAAATCCGCATTTATGTCTGCCTGATCTGTTATTGTTCCTCCATTTAAAATTAAACTATTGGTAGCCACATAATTTAGATCCACCACATCTACTAAGCTGCCACCATCTGCTGCCTGAACCGTGTAAGTAAAAGTAAGAATATTTGAACCATCGCCACTTTGATAATCAGCTTTGTCGCCTGAATTTAATTCGAGCTGAGGTGTTCCACTTACGGAAACATCTTCATTAAAAGCTATAGTAATATCAATAATATCCCCTGCTTTATAGAATCCGTCAGCATTGGTGGAAGTAACATTGTCAATATTGGCTGGGTCAGTATCGACTTGTATAGCCGCATTATCCTGTAAACGATCTGGGTTATTTGGTAATATTATTTCTGCATCGTTTCCAGCTAAATTTTGAATCTCCCCTCCATTCAAATTAAACTGGACAACATCCAAATCCGCTGTATTTTCTCCAGAATTCACAGCCCCTACAGTATAGTTGAAGTTAATTGTATTTCCTGTAACATTTTGGAAAGTTGCTTCTCCCCCTGAATTTAAATCCAAAGAAGGATTTCCTGAAACTGTAACATCTTCATCAAAAACTAATTGAATATTAATATTATCTCCTGGGCCGTAAAGTCCATCAGAACTGCTCGAGTTAATAAAATCAACTCGAGGTCTTTTAGTATTGATATTAAAATTACCAGAAGTAGCCGGATCCATTAAATTACCTGCTACATCCTCAGCATCCGTAATATCAAAATTGATGTTACTTAATACCTCTTCAGTCAAATCGTGACTAAAGGTGATGGTGTAAATCAAATCTCCTCCACTCCAAGCTCCATCACTATTATCGGACATATTGTTAGTTCCATCAACCACTATTGTAGGTTCAATAGCATCATTCATTTGCTTATTAAATGTGATTTGAAGCTCAATTGTATTATTTGGTCGATTTACTAAGGATCGATCTAAATTAATTGAGGATGCTTCTGGATTTTCGGTATCAATGCTGAATAAATCATTCTCGGTAAAGTCATCTAAAATGTTTCCTGATTTATCAGTAGCATTTTCAATCAAAACATCAATGTTTTCCACTAATTCATCTTGATCCGTTAAATCATAGAATAAAGTATAAACAGTATTACTGGCTGACCAAGCGCTGTTCCCGTTTGGCGCAGATAAACTGTTGGTAGGGTCTTCAACAGGAAAAGACACCAATGGAATGGAAGAAGGATCCATTTCCTCATTGAAGGTAATTTGAATTTCAAGCGCATCATTCCCTAAATCCTTGCCTGAAAGCAAAGTTGGGGTGGCCAACACTTGATTTACCAAGGGTTTTGTGATATCCTCAAAACTATAGGACTGGGCAAAATCATTAGCCAATTTATTAGCTGTATTACTGAAATTTAAATCTGTAATATTCAGCCCGACAGTCAAATCCGAATTATCAAATTCATTGACAGATTCATCCACATCCACAAGGAGGAAAAAATATTTTGTTTCGTTACTGAAATTTTGCGTAAGACCGGTAAAGGTTATGGTATTATTACCATTGTCCACAACAGGTGAGGAGGCTATTACACCATCTGTTCCCGTACCATCGAAAGTATTATCTGCGGAACCGGCTATTTGAATATTCTCAATTACATTTGTCAAATCAATATTGGTAGTAAATTCAATTTCTTGTAATTGTGTGCTTCCCAAAACCTGAACTGAAAATCCTAAAACTGCTTGCTCTGTGGTGCCACTTTGTAGTGTTCCACTATTTAAACCTGTAGTTAATTCTGTTAATCCAACTGTAGGATTAACACTTACTGCATTTGAATTCCCAAAAAAGCTATCAGTATTATCCGTGATGGTTAAAGTACCATCGCCACTTCCTTGGTAATTAAAATTAGCAGGAAATTGCATTTCACCATTTGTAAAAGTGGTCGGCAAGTTTTGCATACTTATACCATCTCCATTAGTGATGGTAAAATTAGTGGTGTAATCCAAATCCAAATTTCCATTGGCATCCGTTACTTCCACTACTGCTTGAGGACTCACATTTTCACCTGCATTGATAGTTGAAGGTGGATTTGTTATAAAATTAAAATCAGTAGCAATTACCTCAATTTCATTATCAGCATCATTTGTTGTAATTTCCAATCCAGCTCCAGTAGCAAATTCACTTGAATTACCCTCTGTAGTAATTGCGGAAGGATCTAATGTAAAGACAAAGTTTTTTCCATCTATATCAGTAGCTGTGATAGTTTCTTTTAATTTTATTTGTAGTTCTACATTGATGCTTCCGCCATCCGCTATGTAACCAAATTGACCTGCATTGTTATTATTGTTAGTCGCTATTGAAACATTAATTTCATTAACTGTGGTGCTGATAGTAGCAGGTAATTCTTCTCCGTTATTAGTATTAACTACTTTAGCCTCCTCTACAATATTATTCCAAAGCGTTGGAAGATTTTCAAACTCATCATTTGCCCCTGCAGAAAAAGTAAATCCAGAAAGATTGGTTGTTTCATTGTCACCCCCCAAATCATTCATATCAAAATCCATTACCGTAATAAAACTGCCCGAAGCATCATTAAGTACCGAAGAAATGGTAGGTTCGGCACCAATTAATGTAAGGGTATTGCTTTGGTCAGCGGGATCGGTGGTAATTGTTTCACTATCTGGACCGAAAGCATAACAAAAGGTAGTGTTTTTATAAGCATAAATCGCAAATGTATATTCTGTAGAATTACTAAGATTCGTTACCGTTATGGAAGTTCCTGCATCAGCATAAATTATTTTATTACCATCTAAATCCGGCTCACCGGCATTTATGAAACTTGTGCTTGCTTCTCCTTCAAAATCATCACCATTTTCTACCGTTAAGTCAACATTCGCCCCTTGTTTGGCCACCACCAAATATTTATCCGCTCCTGTTACTGCAGCCCAACTTAAATCAATTGAGCTGGCCGTTTTATTGGTAGGGGCATTAAATGTTGCCGTTCCTGAAGGCGGTTCACATAAAGTAGAAGCAGTTTTTAAAGGTGGTGAAGTAATATTATAATTGTAAGTTTCAGAAACAGGAGTACCTGCGTCATCAGCAAATGTGTAAGGAATAACATGAAAAGCATATTCTGTACCAGAATTCAAGGTTGAAATAGTGGTTGAAAGACTATTTCCCACATCTTCAAAATCAAAGCCCGGACTTGAAAGATCGCCCGGAGCCAAACCATCCTCCAAATTTGTAAGATCAATAGCTGTATTGCCTGTTTCATAAATTACCAAATATCCATCGGTACCGGTTACGGCATCCCAACTTACATCAATACTGTTTGTTGTTTCATTGTCTAAAATAAAATTTCCCCCGTCCACATCGCCTCCGGAAGCTGGATTGGCTAAAGTCCAGTGAGTGGCTACTGGCGCATCACTCTTCCTATAATGTATTGTTTCATCATTAGTACCATCAGAATTATAAACAGGAAGAATAAATGAATATTTTGTTCCTGCGGATAAACCTGCAGTACCGATTTGAATAGCATTATCATCAGGCTCAAACACAAAATTTGCACCTGCAATTTGTCCGTCAGGCCTAGCTCCGTTATTTAAATTTGTCAGGTCTTCTGGTGAATCACCGGATTTATAAAATAAAACAAATCCGCCATTATCAGGAAAAGTATAGCTATCAAATGTAAAGTATATACTATCTGTGAAATTATCTGCAAATTGAAAATTACTAACCGCTTGGGTTGGTTGGGTTGCCAATGTGAAGGCAGAAACCAATTCTACTCCTGGTGTTCTATAATTGTAAGTAGCGGGTTCATCGGCAGCATGTGCAAATGCAATAATTCTGAAACTGTATTCTTCTCCTGCTGTTGGAAGGGAAATAGCAGGAGAGGTAGAGCCTGACAATTGAACATATTCATAACCATCAGCATCAGTGAACTCACTTCCATCAGTGCTTTTTGTTCCATCTACAACGCCCGTTATGTTTGGGGCTACACTACTGTTTTCTTTCCATAACAGAAGGTAACCATCTGAGGAATTAACCTGATCGTAGGAAATAGTAATTTCATCTATCGCTTGGCTAATAACAGCGGGATTAGTGGGGTCACTTGTTGGCTCATTGGCTAAGGTATAAGCCGTAACAGTACTGTAAGTAGTCAAATTGTAATTGGTAGTTTCTTCCGTATCAGCGCCATCATTGTTAAAAGGAATAATAGAAAATGAATACTGAGTACCCGGTGATAATGATAAAACGGTGCCTGATTCTGTTGCATCACTATTAATCACCAATTTATTGGCAAAAGATTGATTTTCCGGAAGTACACCCAAATCCAGTATGCCATCAGGATCAGGAGCAGTTGCGCCTGTTGTATATAGAATTATGTATCCATCCGTTGTGGTGCTACTGGCTGCTGTCCAATTTAATTGGATTTCATCATTTGTGATATTACCGGTTGTAAAGTCAGCTATGGCATTAGGGAAAACTTCGGAAAGGGTATAAAAAGAGCCTTCTGAACTTGTTTCATTTTCGGTATCATCAGAAGATTTTTCAGCATACAGTTCGTAAAAATATTGAGTCTCAGGCGAGAGACCAGATAAATTGGCATTAACTGAAGCTGTTCCATCCACATTAAAGTTCTCTATTAATGTGGAAGAGAGATTAAGACTTCCACTTGTCTCCCCGTAATTAAATTGATAATTAACATCTACAGCAGAGGATGTCTGTATTTCTCCATTCAGTGTTGCCTCACTTATGGTAATATTAGATGCGCTACTAATAGTTGTGCCCGTTAATTGAGCATTCACTTGAAAGCTTGTAGCCAGAAATAAAATTAATATATGTAAAAGTCTCTTCATAAAAATCTGCTTACAGCTTAATTACTTAATCTTCCGAATTCATCCATTTTCAATAACAATAAGGTATTGTTAATCCCTATTATAGTGGATCCTATTGCATAAATCTTATTATTCACCATAACCGCATCGTGCAGTTCTTCATCCGCATCGCTTCCAAAGGTTTCCGTGAATACCTCTCCGCCATTTAGGCCTCTTCTAGAGATAAAAAAATCACTTTGCGAATTGGCCCCTTCTTCCAAAATTTCTGTTTTGCCAGTAACCAAGTAGCCCGATTCAATTTTTTTAACATTGTTTAATTGATGATTTCCTTTATCTCCAAAAGGTATAAGCTCTGAAGTATAAGCTTTACTATAAAACAATTGAGTTTGGCTACTGATATCTAATTCACCAAAAAGAACAATTTCTTCATTGGTTCCGATTAATTTTTTAGTGGTGATGTTAGTAGCTCCTTTAAATTCAAGAAATCCCAATTCTTCAATTAAACTAAGCTGCGGTGTATTACTTCTTAATAAAGTGGAGGAACTGCTATTGTAAACCCAGTTAATTCTACCATCAAGGTCTCGATACAATTTAGTAGCGGGTAGTTCTTTTGCCTTTTCACTTCTAAAAACGTTTAGCAGGCTTAAATCATCGGAGTCCAATTCCCCATATATTGTATATCCTACCTCTTCTTCACCTTCTTCACTTCCCTGAATTTCGGATCCACTAAATATGATTTTGTTATTGGATTCATCAAAATAAAAGCCTTTAAGTTCATAGGAAATCGCATTCTCCAATTTATAATGTTTAGTATCCACTAATTGCAAGTTACTATTCAGGGAGAAGAAAACTAGACTCGTATCGGCAACTGTGCCTCCAATTATTATTCTACCATCTGATGTAACAATGGCATCAGCGGCCCTCCAACTTTGATTAATATCTTCTGGAAAATATTTCGGGTCTGAAACTTCATTGCCAGCCATATTCAACTTTAATACTCTTATTTTCTCCTTGGTAGATGCTTCTTGAAAAATGCTAGTATTAGAAACCACTAGGAGATTTTGATCTGAAAGTTGCTCAATTTTCAAAGGGGTTTCTGAACCTTGACCTTTTATAATTTTGATAAAAGAGTCCCTAGAAGCCGGAATTAAATCCTCCTCTGTATTACAAGCAAACGCGGTCGTTAAAATTGTAAAAATTAATATGTATTGCTTTATACTTCTCATTTGATTAACTCAGGATTAAATCTTGGGAATCGAAAACCTAACCTTAAAATGAATGCATGTCCTTTATATTGATTTTCAGCATAAGCCAGTGGTATTAAATCTAAATCCAGCTGTGCACGGCCAGGACTATTAAAATCAACCTCCTCAATAAATCTATACTGATAGAGCGCTTCTATTGTAATATAATTTCTCCCCAATTGCTTGAAATTTCCTCTCAAACCTATAATACCGCTAACATTAAATTGATTTCTGAAATTGATCATATCTAAGTTATTGATGGTTTCAGTGCCACCTTCAACTGATAAATAAGATGATAAAAGATAATGAAGAGATGGACCTGCAGTAGCCTCCAACAAAAATTTATTGACCAACGGTATTTTATAATTGATCAATAAAGGCATCTCAATCCATTGCTGATTTTCCGTAATAGTCTGAGGTACACCACTACCTCCTTCGGCCGTTACAGTGGGTTTAATTAAAACCGTGCCTCTGTAATTATAATGAACTTCCGCATTGGCCGTAAAATCATCATTAATAGGGTATTGAAAAAACAAACCCGCTCCAAAACCAATTGGTGGTTCGTAACTGCCACGACCTGCTAAATTAAACACAGGCTTATATTGTGTAACTTGAATAAGATTAAAACTACTGCCCAATTTTAAACCATAAAAGAATTTTGGGTCTGTATCATAGTTTTCAGATAAAATGATGAGTTCAGTAGGGTCTGTTTCCTCATTAACTTGAAATTCAGGATTAATTTTTAAAAGTCGCAAGAAGGAAATTTCCGCTTTTTCTTGCTCTTCACTAAACAAATAAGATAAAGTTAAAAACCTTAAGGCTTCTACTTTCTCTTCATCAGTAAAGCCATTTTCTATACATTTTGACAACAACTTAGGCATGTCTTGAAGTTTTCCTTCATCATAAGCGTTTCTGGCGTCCCTTAAATTTTGAACACAATTGCTTTGTGCATTACCTAAATTGGATATGCCCACTAATAAAAATAGAACTATGATATATTTATTCACCAGCATCTGATAGTTTTTCTAAATTTTCACAAGTTTCTTCATAGGGCAAATCGCTGCCCACATAGGTTGCCCATTCCGTTTGTGTCATATTTCTCTCTAAATCATCACACAGTTTATCGCCCATCCTATCAATGGAATATGGCCATACATGAAGTTTCCCGTCCTCTGAAGCCGCAAAGATCCATTCATTGTTGGCGCTAAAGTCTGTTGACCAGACCCAATCATCGTGATCGGATAAAACAATAGGAGGCTGTGTAATCTCAGATAAATTCCAAACTCTAACAGTTCTATCTTTTCCTGCCGAAAGCATTGCAGAGCCGTTTTTACTAATTTTCAATTCATCAATACCCCCTATATGACCAGTTAGTGCATTTGGCTTAGAAAAATTATAATCTGAAAATAAATTTACCAATCCATTGACATCACCTGTCACTACAAAATTGAACTTGGAAGTTACGGCACTTAAAGCACTTTCACTCTTAAATAGTACAGTGTCGTTTTCCCCAGTTTTATCGATTCGGGTTAATGCACCAGTCTCGGTGGCCAACCAAATAAATGGTTTGCTCTCATCAACAACAAAATCATTTATTTTCACATCCGATTGAAAAATCCTCTGACTTTTATCATCATTCAATAACTTTATGGACTTGCCCCCTTCATCTACGACCCATAATTTATCGTTTGCAAATCGCATTTTGACAAATGCCCCTTTCACGCCCTTTATCTCTTCAAGCATAGGACTACTTTGATTCAGGTCATATCGCTCAATTATAGACTCACCTGCATCCGTTATAAATTGGCCGGCCGCATAAAGATGGTTCTTTTCACTATCATAAATCATGGATTTCACCACTCTTCTATTTCTTATTGAGGCAATGGTATCTGCTACCCATTGATTTTCTACTTTTTCCCACTTGAGAATGCTCCCTTGGGAACCCGCAGAGAAAAATTCGTTATCTGAAACACCTCCCACAACCACTTTGGCTGATTTTTGATGCCCTTCTACTTTTTTGGTAATTGGATGATTAAATTCCTTTAAGGCATAATACAAGCCATCATATATTTCAGGATCATATTCATATTTATTATATCGCTCATCAAAAATGTATGCTTGCTGCGCTAATAAGCCTTGTAATTGAGGATCGTTTAATTGAGTTGACTTTACAGATATAGCATTGGCTATGGCTAAATACCGTAATTGATCAGCTCTTGCTTTTTCTTCTTCGGCCCTATCTCTTTCCTGATTGGCTTCTTTCTCCGCTTTTCTAGCATTAATAGCCTCTTCACTTGCTATTCCTTTGGCTCTTTCCGCTTCAATTCTTCTTTCTTCAGCTAATTTTGCAGCTATAGTAGCTTTTTCTTCTTCAATCCTTGCTTTTTCAGCGCTTTCCTCTGCGTCTAATTTAGCCTCAGTGGCCTCTTGTTCTCTTTTTTCTGCTATTAATCGCTGTTCCTCAGCCAAGTTTTTTTGTTCCTCAGCTTTATCTTTTTGCTCTTCTGCTAATCGCTCGTTTCTTTCGGCTATTGTTTGCTGATAATAAGCATATATCAAAAATAAAAGCGAAATTACAGTAGCAGAAGCCATAATAAATGCCGTAACCCTGGCAGTCCTTAGCCTCCTTTTCTGTTGGAGTTCTTTAGCTCTTTGCTCAATTTCATATTCTTCTGCCGAATGTTCCAAAAAGGACATTGTCCTTTCATAAGCAGGGTGATAGCGCTGTCCCCAAACTAGCGTTGGGTTGTGCTTTTCCTTCCAATTTAAAGCCAATTGTAAATCTGGTGGTCTCCATAAACTGGTCTTTCCCTGCTGAAACATATCGGCTGCTTCTGCCAAACGTTTATACATGGCCACTGCATCGGCCTCATCATTTACCCAATTTTTCAATCGGTTCCATATTCTCATGATACTCTCATGAGATATATCCACTATGGAATTACTATTAAGCGGAATACCGTATTGTGGAGTTAATAAAGACCTTCCTGGGTCACGGAATTTCTCTATTACTTGAATAATTTTTTCCTCTGAGGTATTGGCTATAGCGGCAATTTCATTCAGTTGGGTTGGTCTTCTGATTCCATAACTGCCACCGCCCCTTTTTTCGGTAATGGCTTTAAATAGAAACTCACAATTTCTTTGCTGCTCGTCATTGAGCTCTTCATAAGCTTCGTTGGCATGCATGGATAAAGCTTCTGACATTGTGCCGATAGCTTCATAATGCTTAATATCCAAAGGTTCATTTTCGTAATCCCTAAAATGGCTCCAATAATCCCAAGTACGCATTAAAGCATGTTGCAGAATAGGTAATTGATCAGGATTATCTCCTAAGTCATTCAGAAGTTGTTGGGTTAATCTAGGGGCAATTTCCGCATTCCCTACAGCTACAGGCCCTGTGATGGCCCTTCTTTTTTGCTCCCTTGTCATTTGAGGAATCAAATATTGGCTATCGTTGATTTGCCTGGTCAATTCCGGGAATTGCGAGCACTCTCCAATAAAATCGGAACGCATGGTGATGGCTACGTATATTGGCACATCCGCATGATTAACCGCTTCCATTAAAAGATTTATAAAAGCTAAAGTTTCATTGACCGATTGAATATTGGATGAATCCTTGAATCGAAATAATTCCTCAAATTGATCAACCAAAATAAGGTAGTTCTTTTCCTTATCCCCCTTAAATTGCATGATGGTTTCAACCAAGCCTGCAGATGAACTTCTCAACAAAGAAGAGATGATGGTTTTTTTGATTTGCTTATCTTCATCAGAATGCTCTTTATCAATCAAGTCCGCCTTCAAGAGAGATTGAGCCAAATTGTCAATTGGTGCCGCTCCAGGACGGGTCACTACTACTTCCCAATCCGTGGATCTTCCGGTTAGAAATCCGCCATAAAGAATGGGAAGAACACCGCAGTATATAAAGGAAGATTTACCACTTCCTGATGGGCCAATAACCCCTACAAACCGATGTTTGGAAAGCTTTAATAATACCTCATCGCTTTGACCTTCTCTTCCGAAGAATAGATGACTTTCTTCAATTTTGAAAGGACGTAACCCTGGAAAAGGATTACTTTTCTTTCCATATTGCGATTTGGGGGAATTCGATATGGTTAATTTTTCCTCTTGCATTTTAGCTTTTTGCTGCCATTTTTGATTGGCTATTTTCAAAAGCCAACTTTATATCATTAATAAATTTACTCAAAATTTTGGAATTCTTATTGACATCAACCTCCACTTCGTACCTACTAATATACTCATCCTCAGAACCTTTCGCCAATTTGGATTTAAACAACTTACCCAAAATTGGTTTCGACCGGCCAAAACCAGGAGCTTTTAACAAATCCAAGAGTTTCATATAAACCCATTGGTTATTTACATTTTTTTGAAAAACTATGGCCGCATCCATTTCCTTCAAGGCATCAATATGTTTGTTTCTTAGATCCATTAATTCTCCCTTATTATCCAAAACAATCAATTCTACATCATATTGAAGGATTTCTTTTTTAATAGATTCTACTTCATTTGAGTCAATTTCATCGTATATAAGGTAAATAATGGCTTTATCTTGTTCCTTATTATGGAAAGTATTTCTTAATTTTCTGTTCAACCCCTTGTCTAATAGCTCTTCCCAAAGCGTATTTTTAAAGTCTTCAAGGGAAGTTTGCAATACTTCCGCACCGAAAGAAGCTTTGTCATCCCTTTTAATATTGTGAATAAAGGACTTTTGCTTTTCACTTGCGAATTTTAATCCAGGGCTGATCCAAATCAATCGATTAAATTTTTGAGGATTTTTCTCTGCATATTCTGACGCCAATACATTTTGGATATCCATTATTGAGCTTTCTGTTCCATTAGGGATAGTACCATAAGAAGCCCCTATCATATGAATGGAAAAAGTACATTTAAGCAAATCTTCTTTAATTGATTTTTTAACATCTGATACGTTATGTGGTAGAAGGCTTTTAGGGTAAACCTCATAACCATGTCTGGTCAGTTCCCTTTTAATGATATTTCTGGCTCCGGATAAGTCTTGACCCGTTTCAGCTAAATATATCGCTTTCCGGCCATGCTCTTTATCACCTTTATTCTTTTGGTTCATATTCAAAATGGTTTCATAGATATCAAAGCATAAATCCACCATTTTCATCCAATATCCTTTCTCAGCTTCCTTGGAAAAAAAATCTAAAAGCTCTTGTTCTTGGTTTTCACTATTGAGATAAAAGATATAGCCTCTTAATGCCCTTAATTTTTCTGGTATATCGATATATGAAAGCGAGGATTTAAAAACCGGGAATATTCGGTCTTGGATTTTATCCGTTTTATTGACTATAAATAGATTTTCTATTCTATCCAGACAAGCCCCGGATAAAATAAAATCAGGTGAAAGAACAGGTATATATATACCTTTCGATTCAGCATCATTTCCCTCCGCATCAGAAATTAAATTAATTTGAATTTTCCTGTTCATGGTCTGTTTTAACATCATGTACAGAAATTTCTCAAAATAGCTTACCCAGCCCCTATTTTGAAGAATAGGTTTATTATCCTCCTCTGCATAAATTATATTTATTTCTAATTTTTCACTCATACTTTTGATTGATAAAATTGGGTTATAGCGTTAAATAATTGGTTTGTAAACTCTTGGCTTCTTGACATTAGAGTATAGAAATTATTTATGTTCAATTGAAAAACCACGGAATTTTCTTCTGCTTCGATTTCTTTAGCTTTAAGGGTTTTCTCAGGAATAAATAATTCCCCATACACATCTTTCTGAGTTAATGTAATGTCAGGCTCCAAATCAGATTTGAGATTGAACACCCCTTCTGCCACCACATAAATTGCATTATTTTCAGGATTGGTTAAATCGATGGTCTCACCTGACTTCATCCTTATCACTCTAGTGTTATCGGCTAAATCACATAATTGGTCGCCATTAATTTTTGAGAATACTTCAATTTGTTTGAGAAACATAACAATTTCCACCAATAGAAAATATCCATCATTTAAGCCATCTTCAAGTTGATTGTGCGCAATGGTATTGATCAAATCTTCCTGGTCTTCTTGCTCTACCCTTCCAATCACTTTTTCGAACTGATTCGGTTTTCTATGATATAATAACCAAGCCGCCACTTCCTGTAACAATCTATCGTTATTGAAAATATGGGCTATCACCGCAAAATTTGGTTCATGGTCTTTTTGAAAAGCCAAATTATATAAGGCGCAAGCTTTTATCCATCTTGAAATTTGATTGTAATCTCTATTGAGAATATTATTTAGCAATTTTAAAGGCTCAAAATGTTCTCTTGGAAAGAAATGATCCAATGCTCTGATTTTTTCACTTACCCCAATATCATCTACCAAGGGAAACAGCTTGGTTTTCAATTCTGAATCAATAAACATATCCATCAACTCTATTCCATAGGCTATACCTTCTGCAGTTTCGGAAAGAATATTCTCCTTAACTAAGGATACTGATTCCGTATCGTAAATAAGTGATAACAACAAAAATATTTGTTCGTAATTATGACCTATTTCTTCTTTAAATGCTTGTCTTAAGATTTCATACTTTTCTTCGCTGGCCAGTTCTTGCAAAGCGGCCATATTCCAGATAGCCTTACCAATTTCTTCTTCAATTAAAGTAATGATTATTTGAGCTTGATTTCCCTGCGCATTGAAATCTTCATAACCAAAACTGTTCAACATTTCATATACTATCCTTTTATCAGGGTAATCTATCTTTTTTAACAATAGCTTTTCCGCCTCTTCACCACCTATTTTACCCATTATGCGGACAACCGCCATTTTGATTTTATCTGTTTGGCCTGATTTATGAAAAGCAGACTCTAAATGATGCAAGACTTCTTTTCCTGCGGAAACTAATGCAGCGGAGGCCGCATGTCCATATTTATCGGTATCAAGCATTTCAATCAGCACATTCCATGTCTCATGCCTTTTCAACAAGCGCGCTGTCTCAATGGCTTCCATTCTCACTTCAATGTTAGCATCCTTTAATAAATCCAACAGCAGAAATATATTCTTGGCATCAGCATGTTGCCTAAATATACGGGCTGTGTATAATCTTTTCTCAGGCTCTAAAGACCTTGCCCAGCTACTTAATTGCTCAAAACTTACTGGGGTAACATCTCTTGATTCGTTTTCCTTAAGGGCTTTCTCTGCTAATTTTTTTAAAGTAAGATTTGACCTGATTCCAAATGCTGATTTTCCATCACCAAGATATTCCTTCATCTTAGGGGAAATATCTCCTTTGAAATTCTCCTTAAAAGTTGAAAACTCTTCTGGTTCGAGTTTTTCCATTAATTTCAAGCTGTAAAGCCTTTTATGCTCTTCTTTACTATTTATTTGTTTTTGTAATAGCCTACTAATGGAATTTTCATTTTCATCTACCTTATTCTTCTCTTTATTTCGAATTAAGGTTCCCTGAAGTGTTCTTCGATATCCCTTATGCATTTTTCGGGTAACAAAATACCATAAAACTAATAGTGGGAGTACGGCTATGGAAATTGTCAAAAGGTTAAATACTTCAACATTATTGAGTAAAATAATGATGGCACCGGCCAATATTCCAGCAAATGCGTTCACCACTCCCTGAATTTTTACTTGGATATCAAATCTACTCTCAACATCTAAGGGTAGAAAATAAAGTTTAAATGCGGGTTCGTCCAGTGCATCCTTTAAAGAAGTGGCAAAAAGCTTACTTACGGCAATAGTTACAAAAAAGAAGATAAAATTAGGATCCTCAGGGGTGAAACCCAAGCTGGCTCCAATTAGACATGCCGCACCCACCATTATCATTATAAGAATTGGATTAATCAGCAGAGATACTCTAAGTCCATAAAGTGCAATGATCTTATCTGTTGCAAAAGTTTGAAATAGAAAACTGAAAATTATGATAGTACCATTAAAATATGCTAAAAAAGTAGCTAGGTTACTTTCATTAAATTGAGCCGATGCAACACTAAAAAAAGAATAGTCGATGAATGTTACCGCTACAACACTTACTAAAACAAATGCCACCATCAATAGCATATATTTGTCTGTCAGTACTTTTTTAAAAGAAACCAGTTCATTTTTCCCTGCCCTGATCAAGTATTTTTTAGAGCTGTTCATGAGCCATAAAAAGGATAAAAACATCCCTCCAAGGCTTATAACACTCATGGTAATGAGGTCTTTTTCCGCAAAATCTGGTCTATTCAATAAATATGGAATAATGATTAACAAAGCTAGAATTGAAGCTGTAAGCTGACCTGTATCAATTCCCCCAATAATTCTTTTGGATTGACGTAGGTCGAAAAGCCTGCCAAAAGCTCCCCAAAAAATCAGTAAAATCAAATAGGTAAAAGGCAGGACGAATGTGAATGTGATGAAATAAAGTGGATATACATCTGGCAAGTAAGAATAGGCTACTTCAACTGAAATCAATAAAATAAAAATGACCAAGAGAGTGTAGCCTGCTAATCGGACAAAACTAATTTTTGATTGGAAATAATTGAAAAGGTATGTGGCCAATACTCCAATCGCACCTGATACCACTATAGCCAATGGTAAGTCTGTTTCTTCACTAAAGTTATTCAAAAACAAAGCCTCCGCACCTACGGAAAGTCCAGAAACAAAAAAGCCCATGAAGAATCCCATGAGTAATAATAAAAATACCCTCTTGGATTCCTGTTCTTCAGCATTTAATACGTTGAGGATCAGCTTTTTCAATTGAAATAAATTGTCTAATTAGCAGTCGAATATAGATTAAATGTTTGGTTTGTACTATTTAATCTATAATTAAGTAATTTATATTTCGATGAGTGGTTAAATTATGAAGATGGCTTACAAAAGGTGTTATAACATCTTTTATGCAACAGTTTGCTTAAGTAATATTTCTTATTTTTTTGTATTAATCACTTATTAGTTTGAACCATTAAATTTTGGCTGCAATGAAATCTAATCTTGTGATTTTTTCTTATTTATATACCTATTTAATATAAAAGCAGCGGCCCAAAAAGCCAATGCTAAAAATGTGTATTCCATAGCCTGATCGCCAGCATAGCGCAAACTATAATAAAACACCATGATCATGATTGTTACCAATATCCAATATATAATCCTCAAAATTTTCGTAAACTCCATATTTCTTTTATTTCAATAATTCATAAGCCGCTTCCACATAAGTATAGACATCATCAGGATGTTCTCCTGTGTATAGTTTACTTCTATTTTTTCCTAATCTGACTACAACTGCATTTTTATCCTCCAATACAAAGATATATTGCCCCAAAATACCTCTGGCATAAGGAATTTGTCTGCCTTTATAATTCAAGATCCACCATTGGTAGCCATAATGCTGAATAGTTTCCTCAGAGTTCAGTAATTGTGCCGGTTGAGTGGCCATTTCAATGTAGGCGACCGGAACCACCTGTTCCCCTTTCCATTTTCCTTTGTTTAAAATTAACTGACCAATTCGAGCAAAGTCTCTGGCCGTGCTATTAAAACAACAAAATGCCTTCTCCATTCCTGCAGCTTTATCCAGACTCCAAAGTGCATCCTTCTCGGCTCCAATCTTTCTCCATAAACGGTTGGTGGCATATTCACTAATGGATTGACCAGTGGCAGATTCCAAAACCTCCGCTAAAATTTGTGTATTGATACTTTTATAAGCAAAAGTTTCTGCCGGTTCGGCTTCAACTTCCAATTCAGAAATCAACTGTTTTAAATCACTTCCATAATAAGCTTCGGTGGTTTTTGAAAATGGGCTCATATAAGCTTCATTCCATCTGATACCCGAACTCATGGTCAATACATCCTTAATCAATATTTTGGATTTATCCCCTTGCTGAAAGGATTCAATGAAATCACCAACTGGCTGGAAGACACTTTTAATTTTACCTTCCTCTATGGCTATTCCAATAAGTAAACTCACAATGCTTTTAGCAGCAGAAAAAGAATTGGAAATTTCATTCTCATCATATCCTAAAAAATATTTTTCATAATAAAGTGAGGTATCCTTCACAATCAAAAAAGCAGTAGTTTCATAAGCCTCCAATTCTTCTTGAAATGTTTGCCCCATTTCATATTGATTGTACAAAGTTGATTTTTCCCAAGCTTGTGGATTGCTGGCCACTATTGTCCTATTTTCAAATATCTTATAATCATCAATATTGGCTGTTAAATGAAGAAATGCCTTTTGCGCATAATTGGGTAAAAAGAAATAAATAATCCCCAATAAAATGACAACCAAAATGCTGTATCCACCAATTTTTTTCAACACCATAACATTTATTTTTTAGAAGAAGGCAAAAATAAGATTTCAAAAATCAAATTTAACTAAGAAACTGAAATGAATTTATAATTCAACATTTCTCTGCTACCTTCGTAAAGATTATTTTGCTATATAATAACTAAATCTAATTAAACTAATATGAAAAAAGGACTTTTAATCACGATAGGCGTAATAGTCGTAATAGTATTTATACTTTATAGACTTTTTGCGGGATCCTACAATAATATGGTCACCAAAGAGGAACAAGTAACAGGCGCTTGGTCACAGGTAGAAAATGTTTACCAAAGAAGAGCGGATTTGATTCCTAATTTGGTGAATACGGTAAAGGGATATGCTGATTTTGAGCAAGAAACTTTGCAAGGTGTAATAGAAGCACGCTCCAAAGCAACAGGCGTAAACGTTAATGCTGATGATTTAAGCCCGGAAAAAATCCAACAATTTCAACAGGCTCAGCAAGGCTTAAGCTCTGCTTTATCTCGCTTGATGGTAGTAGTGGAAAGATATCCTGACCTGAAAGCCAACCAGAATTTCATTAAATTACAAGATCAATTGGAAGGTACGGAAAACAGGATTGCAGTAGAAAGAAGACGCTTTAATGAAGTAACGCAAGAATATAACACTTACATTCGAAAATTCCCCCAAGCCATGCTAGCCGGAATGTACGGTTTTGAAAAGAAAGGTTATTTTGAAGCTGATCAAGGAGCAGACCAAGCCCCTGAAGTGAGTTTTGATTAATTTGATCTTCTGTTATTTTATTAATATTTTTAGATAGACTCCAATAAAAAAGGCTTTCTCAAACAAGAGAAAGCCTTTTTCTATGATTAAACGAATATCTTATTACTTATTCCCGCCAGCTCTAATCATAGCACAACGGAAACCGATTGTTGCAGTAGCAGAATCTTGCTCAATAAACCTTCTTGTACCTGGAGATAACCAATAAGCTACATCAGCCCAAGAACCTCCTTTATAGACACGAATATTGTCATTAATTAATGAATTAATAGCATTTGGATCATTAGCTCCATTATCGTAGTTACTTTGAGGATCTAAAGTACCATCTCTTCTAACCGGATTTAAGTCTTCAAAATCTTGGAATGAAAGCGGACGGTATAGATCCCATACCCACTCGTTTACATTTCCGGCCATATTATAAAGACCATAATCATTTGGCGGATAGTTGTATATATAATCTGTTACGAATGCACCATCATTTAATTTCCCAGCTATACCACCGTAATCACCACGACCTCTTTTGAAGTTGGCCAAGAAGTAACCCATTTCTTTTCCATAAGGATTTCTTAAAGAGTGGCCATCCCAAGGATAAATTCTTTTATAAAGTTGCACTTCGTCAACCCATTGTGTACCGATCAATGCCGTTGCAGCATATTCCCATTCTGCTTCCGTAGGTAATCTGTAATCCGGTAAAACAACGCCAGTCTCTAAAGGAATTCTTCCACCTGATTCAGCAGGAACTTCAATTCCGGCTTCTTCGGCTAATTTATAATTTACCATTACTGATCTCCATTTAGCATACTCTGTAGCTTGTTCCCAAGTTACCCCAACAACAGGGTGATAACGGAAACCAGGGTATCTTAAATAATGATCAACGTAAGGGTCGTTATAAGCTAATTTTCTTGCCCAAACGGTTGTATCAGGCATTACGGATTCATAATAATCTCGTGAGGAATCTAATTTTACATAATGCAAGAACTCTAACCAATGTATATTGGCTACTTCGGTTTCATCCATGTAAAATGAAGAAACTGTAACCGTTCTCTCAATATTGTCTCTTGTATGAAGGATATCTTCTTCGAAAGAACCTAATACAGTTCTACCACCTTCTATATAGACTAAGTTTGGACCATCAGGCTGACCGCGAAACTCAGCCACCTGAAAGCCTTCTTCGCTGTTATACTCTAAACCTGTAGTCGTACTTAACACACCCGGCCCTTTGGCTGTCGGGTTTCCACCACCGCAAGCAGATAATATAGCTACTGCTACTGCAAGCATGGCATGTTGGATTTTAAACACACACTTTTTCATATCCTGTTATTGTATTCGTTTAATAAACACTGTTTAATCACTTATATATCAATGCAATATATAAAATCTAGGTAAATATAACCTAACAAACCACTAAATTCAACTATTAAAATGAAATTTTAAAGTATTTTAGTACAAATTCGACCAATATGTAATAATTTTAAATCAGTTACACTAAAACGTCTGTCGATTTTGCTTTATTGCTTTAGTCCTCTGCCCAAACTTTAGTGCCTTCTGTACAATTAGTGCAAATATCAATTTCACTTCTCGATTTTAAAAGCTTATTTCTAAAATCATGATAACTTTTACCCTTCCAAATATCATCAAAACTTTCATTATTGAGATTTCCAAACTGATGAGAAGCGTCTTTGTCAAAACAACAAGGCACTACTCTACCATCCCAGGTGACCACACAACTATGCCACATTTTCCAGCATTGGTTCAATAATTTATTTTTTATTGCGTACAAGCCGTTCTCTAATTTTTTGTAACGACTATATTTCGGGTTGTTGGGGATTAATGGCGAACCATTTTCGTAATCATAAATCTGTGCAGTTTTCAACTTCACTTCATCAACACCTAATTCTTCTGCTAACTCATAGATTTGAGGGATATCTTGCTCATTGGGCCTAACTACCAAAAATTGGAAAATAACATGTGGGGTGCTTGATTTTAACGCTTTCTTCCATTTGATTAAATTTCTGGTGCCGTCTAGTACTTTTTCTAATTTTCCACCAATTCTGTAGGATTCATAAGTTTCTTGGGTGGCGCCATCAATGGAAATAATTAATCTGTCCAATCCACTTTCCACCGTCTTTTTGGCGGTTTCTTCATCCAAAAAATGGGCATTTGTGGATGTGGCAGTATAAATATTATGGCTTGAGGCAATCTTCACCAAATCAAGGAAATTTTTATTAACGTAGGGTTCTCCTTGAAAATAGAAAAGCATGTAAATTAGATGGTCCTTCAGTTGCAATAGCATATTTTCAAATGTCTCAGCCCTTAGCATACCCACCGGTCGGGAAAAGGATCGTAAACCGCTCGGGCATTCAGGACAACGTAAATTACAAGAGGTGGTCGGCTCAATAGCAATGGAAATGGGCTTGCCCTTAATTTTGGAATAGCCTGCATTTTTGGACTGATGATAGCTCCTCCACAATGAAAAAGTATTCACTGCTTTTTTTAATGTTAACTTTTTAAGTAGATTAAGGCTATCTTTAAAATGCATAAATTAATTGATGTACTCAACGCAAAAACGAACTTAATAAATCCCCATGAACTTTAAAGCAATCATTCGATTAATTCCATGGATAATTGTACTGGTCCTTTTGGTTTTTCTATGGCTCAGAAGATTAGGGAATTACACTACCCCAGAAAAAACCCAAATTGAAAGTACCTTAGTGCTGCAAGAAATTGAAAAATTGGGGAAATTGGAACTGGTAAAATATAATTACAAGGAAGTAGTAGAGATGGAGAATGTGGCCAAAAGATATTTGGATCTGGGATATTTCTATATTCCGGGTGGTCAAGATCAAAAAGCAATTTTAATTGCCCAAGGTGAGGCCGTAGCCTGTATCGATTTACAAAAAATCAAAGTTGAAGACATTGAAACTAGAGAAGATACCATTATTATCAAGCTGCCTCAACCTGAGATTTGCTACTATAAGGTGAACTTAGATAAAAGTACGTTCTATGATTTAAAAACCAGTAAGGATCAAAAGAAAGCTGGAGAATTCGTGGATGAAGTATATGCAAAAGCAGAGGCACAAATCAGGGAAGCCGCCTTGCAATCTGGGATTCTCTCCGATGCCAAAAGTATGAGTATTAGTGTTCTCAAACCATTTTTAGAAAATATTACTGGAGCAACTGTTATACTTGCTTATGATGAAAATGAAAAGATTATACATTTTGAATTAGATTAGCTATAAACCTTTTCCAATGCGAGACAAAAGGAATTTGTTTGTTCTACTGTTCCTGTACTAATTCTTGCCCAGTCGTACAGCGGAGGAAAAGGACGTCCAATTGCAACTCCTTCATTTATCATTTTGGAGCTTAATTCATTAATGTGTTGATTAGAGTGAAAAAAGACAAAATTTGTATGAGAAGGAATATAATCAAGTTTTAATCTATCAAGGGTTTTATAAATTAGCTGCTTAGCTTCCATATTTTTAGCAATACTAAATTTATAAAAATCATCTTCTTGAAGTGCTTCATTAGCTGCAGCGATAGCCAAAACATTGGTCATGGCCATTATATTTTTTTTCAGTATATCTGCAATGTCAGGACGGGCAATTAAATAGCCAATTCTTATACCTGCAAGTCCGTAAACTTTAGAAAAAGTTTTAGAAACGATAATGTTCTTGCCTTCTTTGACCAATTCCACCATCGAGGGATATTCTGGTTCAGTAATATAGTCGTAGTAAGCCTCATCACTAAATATTACCGCTTTGTTTTCAAGTGAATTACAAAAATCTTGTATTTTCTCTTTATCTAATAAAGTGCCCGTAGGGTTATTTGGATTACAGAGGAAAATCAATCTCGTCTTGTTGGTGACTCTAGCCGCCATTCCCTCTAGGTCATGTTCCATTTTCTCATTGACAGGTACACGATGAACATAAGCTCCCAAATTTTCTGCATAGTTCAACATAGCTTGAAAAGTTGGATGTGCTGCAATGATTTCACCACTACCTGATCCATAAGTAAGCGCTGTTGCACGGAGACCTTCCGTTGAACCACCCGTAACCACAATATGATCTTCAGTTACCCCTTCTTTAGCTGCAATATTTTTTACTAATTCCTTAAGGTCAGAGAATGGATACCTACAAACATTGTCAAAAGTTGAATTCATGGCCTGCCTCACGCTTTTGGAGGGACCATAAGGGTTTTCATTGAAGTTGAGCTTGATTAACTCTGATTTTGAACCCCCATATGATGCTGGGCTATCATTTGATAATAA
This sequence comes from Marivirga sp., assembly GCF_051117495.1. NCBI lineage: Bacteria > Pseudomonadati > Bacteroidota > Cytophagia > Cytophagales > Marivirgaceae > Marivirga > Marivirga sp. The sequence continues at coordinate 53,417 of NZ_JBNPEF010000009.1, forward strand.
TTGAGCTGGATTAATAAAGGCCATAGTTCCAGCTAGTCCGATTGATTTGAGCCATTGTCTTCTGTCAATATTGTTCATGGTATAGCACTTTAGTTTATACAATATAAGAATAAAAACTAATTAATTGACATAGAGCGGAATAGAGGCCTGTAGTAGGCTCATGAAAAGAGCAGGAATCAAGGGAAACTTTTTACCAATCATTAATTTACAGAGGCAAGGAAATCTTGCCTATTGCATAAAATGATAATTTATCGCTCCAAAAACTCCCCTAACAATGAGCCACCTTCTTTCCTAGAATTTTTACTGTAAGGAGCTATCGCCTGAATTAGCTTTCTAATTGGCATAGATTGCAACCATACTTTGCCTGTACCTCTTAAAGTGGCCAAAAATATACCTTCCCCACCAAATAGCATGGACTTAATACCTCCACTGGTTTGTATGTCAAAATCTATTGAAGACTCAAAGGCTACTACACAGCCAGTATCCACTTTTAATGTTTCATTATTCAATTGCTTTTCAATTACTGTTCCACCTGCATGGACAAATGCCAATCCATTACCAGATAATTTCTGTAAAATGAATCCTTCACCACCCAATAAACCAGAACCAATTTTTCTGTTCAAAGTAATAGAAACTTTTGTGCCCATAGCCGCACACAAAAATCCATCTTTTTGAACTATCACTTCATTATTGTAATGATTTTTTAAATCCAAGGGAATTACAGTTCCTGGATATGGCCCTGAAAAAGCAACATGCGCTTTGCCTTGCCCTTGGTGAGTGAAATGGGTCATAAAAAGGGATTCTCCAGTGAATATCCTGCTTCCTGCGGACATCAATTTGCCTAAAAAGCCTTCATTTGGATTAGAGCCATCGCCCATTTTGGTATCAAAATGTATGGAATCATCCATATAAACCATAGCCCCGGCTTCTGCAATTACTGTTTCTTGTGGATCCAGTTCGATTTCTACTAGCTGAACGCCATCTCCTAAAATCTTATAATCTACTTCGTGTGATTGTGAATGCATAATTTTAAAGTTTAGATGGCTAAAATAAGAAATTAATCATAAACCAATTGCATCTGAACCCTTCTGTTTTTGGCTCGCCCTTCACTTGTATCATTTGTAGAAATTGGTTCGCTTTCACCTTTGGTTACCAATTTGATTTTACGCTTTGGCACTCCATTTTTCAACAAAATAATCCCAATTTTTTTCGCTCTTTCAAACGCTAATTCCATATTATATTCATCCGTTCCAATATTATCCGTATGACCGGTTAATCTCACTTTGACTTTCTTGTTTTGTCGAATAATTTCGGTCATCTCTTTAATGTATTGTTCATCCTCGTGATTAAGATTATAGTCATCAAAATCAAATTGAAAATTATAAGTTAAGTCTTCTAATTCGTGAGGAAGATAAGTGATCACACCAGCTTCTGTTTTGACTGTTATTTCATCTTGCGGATCTTTTTCTTCATCCTGAAAATTTGAATTTTCTTCTGCTGTATTGACCGAATGATCCTCCTTTTCCTCCTCAAGTTGATCAGATTCTTCTGTATTTTCAGCATTAAATCTCCAATTACTTTTACGCTTTGGCCTTTTTAGTCTTTTAATAGAAAGCATGATTTCAAATGTCCCGCTATTACTAATATTATTTTTCAGGATATTAAAGTCAAAGCTTCCCCCAAGTGCAAAATTTTCAGATTCATAAACAGCCCCCAGCATTATATTATTAGCAGTGGAATATCTCAGCATGGTTTTTATGGATTCCGTTCTCATGTTGCCAACCGCATATCGAAAAGAAGGCCCTGAAACCAGTTCAGTTACTGAGCCAGCATGACGCAAAAATACATCTTGTTTAATATGCCATTGGTAATTCTCCATTAAAGTGGCAGAAGCAGTTAAAATCGATAAAAAGGGAAGCTTATTGACATTATTTTCATAGAACGAATCTTCTGGTCTGTTCAAGTTATGTAAAGCATAACCAGCGGAAAAGAGTTTTTTCCCATACCGGTCAACTTTTTGCCAGGATAAGCCAAATGCAAAGGAAAAATAATTTTTATTGATAGTGCATTGACCCTCTCCACTTGGCAAGTTAGGGTCAAAGCCAAAATATTCCACATATTGACTTCCAGTGGTTAATTGTTGTGTATTTAGGGATTTACTTTGAAAACTTGAATTTAGACCTATGGAGAATTCCGTATATTTTTGAAGAGGTACGTTTATCGCATAGGATGCACTGATTTGGTTAAGACTGTAAATTTCAGCACCATAATTTCGATCATTCATTAATGAAACAGAAACTCCTGACCATCTTCTCTCTTCATTAAAAATTGGGTGATTTCCTTCTGCGTAGGAAGTCATGAATTTTATATCCTCCGAAGCGTATTGATTTCGGAATATAAACATCCCTTTTTGGAAATTATCAGAAGAGGCAAAAGCAGGATTCACTCTATTTGGCGTGTATTCATACAATGCATGCATAAAATTCTGGCCAAAGGAGCTTCCTGCTATTATACCTAAACATAATGTGAGAAATAATTTCTTCATTTTGGCTTATTTGCTCAGTAAAACCTTTCCTTTTTGCTGGCCATTGAGTTGGATAGTTTCTCCATCATTAAATTTTCCTCTGACTTGCCAAAAATAGATGCCTGCTTCCGCTTTACTACTCCCTTTTGTCCCATCCCAACCAGTGCTTGCCATTTTATTGGCATTATCGGTTTTGAATACTATATTTCCCTCTCTGTCATAGACGATGAATTCAAAATCAGCTACATCCACAAGCCCATAAATCTTTAACCTATCATTTCTCGAATCACCGTTTGGTGTGAACAAATCAGGAATAAAGGCTTCTTGAAGCACCTTGATTTCAATTGTGTCTTGCGAAATACAGCCAAATTGTGAAGTACCCCTGACAATATATTTTGTGGTAGCTTCAGGTGAGACAATAGGATTAGCAATATTACTTTGACTTATTGAATTTGCTGGGAACCACTCATATTCCATGGCGCCTTCTGCATTCAATTGGACACTTCCTCCTCTTTTAATTTGAAAATTATTATTGGTGATTTCCACCTGGCTTTCATCAAAATCTACCAAAAATTCTCCTTCAATAATACAGTTATTGAAATATGCTTCATACCTTATTTGATCTTCTTTTTCTATAAAAATTGTCGTGCTAAAATCATCAGATAAAAATCCGTCAACTGCGGAATACCATTTGATGCTATCTGCTTCACCTGCAAAATCCAATTCAATTTCATCGGGTTCACAAAGTACTTTATCCTCAAATTGATAATCATTTTCCTCCACAATATTGATCTTATATGTTTGGTAACTATCACAATCTGTGAAATCAACATCTCTAGCATAAATAATATCTTCAGAATCTACCACAAATGATAGTGAATCTGATGTACCTAGAAATCCTCTTTCTTCAGAATACCAATGACGGGATTTTGAATCATTACTCAAGGTTATTTCATGGCCAATACAAGTATTGATGATATTTTCATTAATGGACTCACAAATTTCAAATTCCCCACATGCCATATAGCGTCCTCCGCAACCGGGAGGACATAAACCAGCAATTACCCTGCTAGTAAGAGAATTATCGATCGGCTGAATACCATAACTGTACCTACCTGCTGAAAGCGAATCAAGCTTCAATTCATTTCCATAAAAGTTGTTTCCCCTTGCCGTTTTTAGCCTTTCCGAAGAATTAACATCAAAATTAGGGGCTAAAATATCCACATTATAGCTGTTTTGACCAATGTAGAGGTCATAGGTAATATTTTTTGGCGCTGTATGATCATCGACAGCATCATCCCAAACTATCATTACACCTTCTGAAGTTTGAAAAGCTGTATGAAAGTCAGGTACAGAAGGTGGAAGATTTTCAGCCGGGGCATGATTTTCAATTAAGTTTATGGCCAACTCTGATGTGTCCTTTCTATTTTTTGATATAGAACTTATATCCAAATCTCCGTCTTGATCTTCATCGTAAAAGTTGAAAATTTTATTTTGGGAATCTTGAATAATTTCAAAAACGAGTTCTTCCTCCATATTCTGAAAAATAAGTGCTGCATTGAGGCTATCATTAAGAAAAATATCTGTTAGACCATCCGAATTAAAGTCCGCTAAAAAGCTTCGTTCGGGAATAAACCCTTGAAAATCAATCGGGACGACATTTTCAAAGTCGTTATTCTCATTCACAAAAATCCCAAGTTTGGCATTATTCTCATCGGAATAAAATGTGGCAAAAAAATCCATCTTTCCATCATGATTATAATCTCCTAAGCCTATACTTTCATAAAATGCTTCAGGAAGATTCGACTCTTTAACCTCAATTGAATCCTTATGATTTAAAATTAAACTGGGAATAATAGGTGATGTCGAATGATTGGAAGTGACCAAAATATCCGTTCTGCCATTTTGATTGATATCCAAAAAATTGAGTTGAGCATGATTAGGTAAACTCATTAAGCCTTCTGGTTCATCATCAATTCCTGAAGGACTATTTTTTAAAATGGATAGTGCTAAAGAATCATTATTTTGCTGAAGGATAAGTAGATCTTTCAGTCCATCCTTATTCCAATCTTGAATATAAATTTCTTGGATATCATTAATTTGCGCTTCAAATCCTTTTTCAAAACTATCAGTATTTTGATATAATATACTTAAGTGATTTAGATTGGAACTGTCTCGGTTAAATCCAATAATATCCAATTGATTATTATTGTCCATATCCTCAATTTGAATTGGAAAGGAGGTGAAAATCATATTATGTAAAGTATCTGTTTGCTTTCTTTGCCAATCAAATGAAAGCAGAATGGTGCTGTCTTCCCCTATTTGGGATTGCAAAATCAGCTCATGAATTGCATTATTATTGATGTCCAGCCAAAAGGAGTTTATAATTTCCTGAGCAGATAACTGAACAGAATCTATTTTCTCCATTTGCTGTCCCAATAAGCAAACAGGATTTAAAAAAATTAGGACATAAATTAAGGTTGATAGTTTTTTCATTTCTCTACATTTTCTTTTTCAATTTCAAAGGATAATTGTAAGCTCACTTTTGAGTTCACAGCTTTACCATTTCTGATTGCAGGCTTCCATTTTGGCATATTGGAAATCAATCGAAAACATTCCTCATCAAAAGCTTCCCCCAAGGAATTTTGTATTTCAATATCTGATGGTTCCCCTTCCTTTGTAATGCTAAAGATTACGTTCACAGAACCTTCTATTCCATTGCTTTTATCCACTGCTTCAGGATATTGAAGATTTTTATTCAAGTAATTTGAAAGTGAGTCCATCCCAACAATTGGAACAGCTCTTTCATATCCCATTTGGAGAGAAGGTTTAATATGCGTTTCCTCTTTAATTTCCCGTTCATGCTCACTTTTATTCCCAGCTACTTTTCTAAGAGGACTTTGAGGAATTGATTCTTGCTTTTGGCTTAATTTATCAGGCCGTTTAGCTTTTGGCAATTCCATTTCAAAGGCTTCGTTTTTTGTGATAGCGTTTTCAGTTACTTGAATTTGAACGGCTTCAATTTCCTTCATTTTAGGAAAAGGCTTTTGCCATAAAAATAAAGCGGTAGAAATAGCGCCAAGGATTAAAATTGAAATGCCAGCTTTCCATATTTTTTTTCTAAACGTAATTTTTCTTTGCAGATAATCAGTCCGTTTATCCAGAATTGCTTTAAAATCCCTGTGTTGAGCAATTTCTTTCTCCGATAAAACAGGTAAATGATCGATATATTGATATTTTACTTTCATTTCACTTTCATTTTTATTCTAAGCTTATCCAATATTCGATAGCACCGGACTTTTGCATTATTTTCTGTGATATTTAAGACAGAAGCCACTTCATTAAAGGATAAGCTGTTGAAAAATCGCAGTTCAATAATTTCTAATTCTTTAGGCTTTAGTGTTTGCACTGCGCTTTTGAGCAATTCCATTTGCTGAATTGAATCTTCTAATGGAAATTCATCAATTAGATTTTCTGCTTTTAATAAATCAAGCGGTATTTGCCTTTGATACTTTTGCTTTCTAAAAAATTGATTGGATTCATTCAAAGCTATTTTATAAAGCCAAGATGAAAAGGGATGACCTTGATCTTTATAGGTTTTTATTTTCATCAATGCCTTAAAGAAAACCTCAGAGCAAATTTCTGCTGTTATGGTTTCATCAGCATGTCTTTTGAAGAGAAATTTAAAAATCAGTGAAAAATATTTATCATACAGAGGCTGAAACCACCTGGGATTTTCTTTTGCCTTTTCAATCCATTCTTTTTCTGAGGCTTCCTGCATTAATTTCTCACTATATCTTACTAGTTCATCCAAATTATCAATTTTTACACATAGAATACAATCAGGTAGAAAAAGATACAGAATTATGCTTAATTATTTCTTGAAGTATAGATTGTCTGAAAAAGCCAATCTGAACGATTTGCTTGCTCCTCGGTTAAGTAATAGGATTACCAGCTGAGAAATACGTACCAGTGTGTATATATTAAAGCTTTATAAATTATTGATTATGAACAATTTTAAAAATTTGATTTTTATATTTCTTTTATCAGGATTACTTGCTTGTAATAGAAATGGGGATTCAGAGCAACATAGTGAAAAAATACAATATGATACTTTAAAAGTAACGGCCACAGCTTATAACTCTGTAGAATCTCAAACTAAAAAAGGAAATCCAGCCATTGCCGCATGGGGAGACACCTTAAGACCGGGCATGAATGCCATCGCTGTTTCAAGGGATTTAATTGATAGCGGATTGGTTTATAATTCAGAAATAATGATTGAAGGAATGGATAGTATTTTTTTTGTAAAGGATAAAATGAATAAGCGCTGGACCAATAAAATTGATATTTATATGGGATTGGATATAGAGGCCGCCCGAAATTGGGGCAAGCAAGAAATTAAAATTTATATTCCTAAAAAGAATGAAGATTTAGATACAACAAATCTGAGTTTCGATTAATTTAAGCACCGTCCCTGTAAAAACGGGACAGACTAAATCAAGATTTCGGATATTTTTCTTTTTTTTAAAAAAATAATCCCGATTTATCGGGACCGAAATGACGCTTTGAAGATGTTTTGTAGAAATTTAATACGAATTCAGTTTATAAAATAGCCACTAAAAAAGGCAAGCCGAGAATACTGAACTTGCCTTTTCATTTATGAGAAATACTATTATTCCTCCTCGTCTTTATTTTTTAAATCCTCAATATCTTCCCTGTCCTTTAGCTTTTTATCTTCCACTTCCTTATTTAAGAATTGGTTAATTCTATCAATATCAAAGCTGGTCTGGATTTCACCAAAGGAATCGATTTTTACATCAAAACCTTCTAGTTTTGGGTTCACACTCGGTTTTTTATCCTTTTTATTATCATCTTTATTTTTAGGCATCACTCAGAAATTTGGTCCTTTAGCTTATCTAACGCTAAACGAATCCTTTCTGTTATTTCCTCTTTGCCTAAAATCTCAATAATATCCATTAAATCAGGGCCTCCGGCTTGTCCAGTTATGCTTACTCTTAAGGATTGCATCACTTTCCCCATGCCAATGCCTTCGGCTTCCAGTACTGAAGCAAAAGTAGCTTTGGCGTTTCCTGCATCCAAATGTTCTACTTTTTCCAATGCATCAGCATATAAAGTCAAAGCTTTATCCACATCCGCATTCCATTTTTTCCGCACTACTTTTTCATCATAGCTATCAGGCTTCTGGAAAAAATATTGACCTTGTGTCCAAAACTCAGTTGGGAAAGTGACCCGTTCTTTCAAAACGTGTACTATACGCTCTAATTTTTCTTGAGAAACTTGTATCCCATTAGCTTCCACATCCTGCTTAAGATATGCTGCAAGCTCTGAATTAGGTTTATTTTTAAGGTATTGCTCATTGAACCATTTGGCTTTTTGGATATCAAATTTAGCACCCGCTTTTCCAATTCTTTCGATGGTGAAAGCTTCAATCAATTCTTCCAAACTGAATATTTCCTGTTCATTACCCGGATTCCAACCTAAAAATGCCAAGAAGTTTAATAATGCGTCCGGCAGATAGCCCTCTTCTTTAAACCCAGCTAAAAATTCACCAGAAGCTGGGTCTTTCCATTCCATTGGGAAAATTGGGAAACCATGTTTTTCAGCATCACGCTTACTTAATTTTCCATTGCCATCGGGCTTCAATAATAAAGGCAAATGCGCAAATTCCGGCATGGTATCTTCCCAACCTAAAAATTGATAAAGCAAAACATGTAAAGGGGCTGAGGGTAACCATTCCTCACCACGAATTACATGCGTAATGCCCATCAAATGGTCATCCACCACATTGGCTAGATGGTAAGTCGGCATCCCGTCCGATTTCATTAAGATTTTATCATCTATCTGAGTAGAATGAACCATTACCCAACCTCTTACTTTATCATTTAAGCGCACTTCCTCTTTCCTAGGTACTTTTAAACGGATTACATAAGGTTCCCCAGCATCTAATTTGGCTTTTACTTCTTGCTCAGATAAAGTCAAAGAGTTTTTCATTTGCATTCGAGTGATGGCATTATACTGTGGTGTATCCACTCTAGCCGCTTTCAATCGTTCTCGCATTTCATCCAACTCTTCGGAAGTATCAAAAGCGTAATAAGCCTTATCTTCATCTAATAATTGCTGGGCATACTGGGCATAAATATCTTTACGTTCGCTTTGTCTGTAAGGACCTACTTCACCTTCATTATTCCAAGGACTTTCATCTGGGTTAATTCCCAGCCATTTTAGGGTTTGGTGGATATAATCCTCGGCTCCATTTACATATCGGTTTTGGTCAGTATCCTCAATTCTGAGAATAAATTGACCACCCATTTTTTTGGCAAATAGGTAATTATATAAAGCCGTTCTTACTCCGCCTATGTGAAGAGGGCCAGTAGGACTTGGGGCAAAACGTACGCGTACAGCTTGACTCATAAGATTCTTTTTTAATGCGATTTGGGGTGCAAAATTAAGGAATAATGTTTAAAAGTTGTACCCTAGCAAACAATACTTATAAGTAATGAATATGTTTAAGCTTTAGTTCTATCCTTTTCGCGAACCCATTCAATGTAATCGGTTTTGGGAATATCGGTAATGCCCAACTGGCGCATCATCATTACCAGTTGACCTCTATGGTAGCTTCCATGATTAAAAACGGTTTGCGCTATTTCTCGAAATGGAATTGAAAATGATTCTCCTTTATGCTCAAAATCAAGCTTTTGTTCTAAATCTGTATTTTCTACGAATTCATTAAAGCTTAGAGAAGTTGACTGCCAAGCCTTAAACATTTCATTTGCATTTCCTGAAAAGTTTATGATTTTGGATGTTTCCCAACCATTTCCCTCTAGCCTAGAAAGCCAACCCATTTCAGCCATCCAGATATGAGAAATTGTTTTCATGATGCTCGGAAAACTGGATTCTATTTGTTGACTTAGCAAATCTTCCTCATGTTTTGAGAGACTCGCAATAAATCTGTTGTTTGCCCAAATATTGTAGTCGGCATAGTCTATGTATCTGTCGTTTTGCATTTAGTTCTATTTAATAAAATTTTTCCTTTTCTATTCCAAATCAATTGGTGGTGATTGCTTATGTTTTTTCAAAATAGGAGAAGTAGTGCAATTGTTCAATTTATGGCTCTTTGACCATCTAAATATCTGATTATGGTGTAGCTGTGAATTTAGTAATTTATGCTTTCTCCGCAAACTTAAACAATATCCTGCTTCGCTTTTCTCCATATTTGTTCTCGTAAAATTCTCTTTTTTCGATCGGCTCAGGAGTTAATTTCTTAGGGAGCCAAATTGCCAGAAATGCAGCGGGGAAAAGAAGTACAAAAAATATCGAAATTCTAATTATACCATCTATTTGTATGCTATCTGCTGAGCTTAGAGTTACTGCGACAATTGTTACTGTTCCAAGTCCAGCTAGAATTGCAATCCAAAAATAAAATCTAGTTTTTCGCATAAGAATCGCAAGAGTCGGCAGGCCATACCAGATGAAAGTTCCTAAAGTCGGGTTAGCGAGCATCATCATTAGGAGTAAAAGGATCATTAGTGCACTTAGCACATGGTTCCAAACTCCATATTTTTCCCAAGCCTTTTGAGAAGGAATTCTCTTCACAATTTTTGCAAGGGTTTCTCTTCCAGCAAATTTATCAACTAGTTGCTCATAGGTTTCTTGCTTAGTTGTTCCGTCAGATAAAAGTTGCTTTGCCTTTTTTCTGACTTGCTTTTCGTCTATTTGTGATGCCATCTTTCGTTTAGGTAATGCATATAATGCGAAGCTAAAATGCATTTGCTACACTTCGCTGATGAAATACTAAAGTAGCGAAGCCAAACCATAACCACAATTATTGAAAGAGAAAAGAAGATACCAATCCTTAATACTTGTCCTACTTCTAAGTGAAATCACTAGTTTAACTTTGTGGAGATATACCTCTTCATATTGCTAGAAGCAGTATGTAAGTGCATTTTTAGTGAATGTTAGCGAGCTATTTCTTCAATTTCATTTCTTAGTTTATCAACTCTATTGCGAGTAATTATCAGACTTATAAAAAAGAGAAGAAGACCGAATAGGTTAAAAAAAATTATATTTTCACCGTCTGGAAATGATTGATTATCAATTAACCACCCAAGAAATAAAACAGAAAAACAATCTGCCAAATAATTTGAATCCACCAAATCACTGGTGTAAGGCCAATTTCTCCAGTAATTTTAGTTTTACTGTTTTCGCTTTCAAAGACACCTTTAAATCTAGGGTAAAAGCCATCAAGGCTACTCCGGTTTTTACGTTTAATCTCTTTGGAAAACCTAAGAATCAATTTCGAATCTTTGTAGGAATAAATAAAATCTGATGTCACATCAGTTAAGTCGGAAAATTTATCGATTTCACTATATTCCTTTTTATCATAATTTTTTGCAATATGAACCTTTATATCATCAATAGATTTATTCGTTTTTAATTCTACTGCTGAATTCTCTCCCAAAAATATTTGATTTAACATGTAAAGTCTATGTTTTTTGTACCTACCAGAAGGATTGATAACTAATCTATCTTATACACGATAGACTATAAAGCGTGGTAGCAACTGGTTTTTATTTTATTTCATTTCCTGGTTTTTCCAAAAAATCAATTACTGCTTGAGCTCCATTTTTAACTCCTACAAAATACCTACCTTCTTTAAATCTCGGAATCATGACGCTATCAATGATATTTTTAGCTATTTCGTCTTTCAATACTTCTTCAGTGCCGTAACCTGTAGTAATTCTGGTTTCTCTTTGCTGTTTGCTAATAACCATTACAACTCCATTATTTTTTTTCTCTTTACCAATTCTATGAGTGTCGTAAAAATTGACTGAAAAAAATAATGCGTTTTCTTTATCTCCCCAATCAGGGGTCGTCACAATTGCAATTTCATTAGTTGTCACGGACTCATGCATCATGATCATATTTTGTAACTCTTCTTCTTGCGTATCAGTAAATAAATCCTCTTTGTCAAATACGTAGGTTCTATCAAGTGTTGCATTAGAGTAACAAAATAATGCAAAAGCTAATATTATAAGTTTGCTCATTTTGTGTGTGTTGTTATTATTGCTAGCACGAAGCTAAAATGCGTTTTAATGCATTTTTAAACATTGTTGTAATTAGTGTTTAGAAACTTTCATTTAACTCACGTAGCATTTCAATTGTATTGACGTTCCGTACATTAAACTCTTTGCAAACCTCAGGAATCTTAATTCTTCTCTTAATGTTTGGTTCGCTTTTCTCATAAGTGACAATTGTGTCACCAGTACTCATTGCATATGCTACTAACCAAGGGTCCGCTAAATCTGTTTCTAAGAATTCTTGCTTAGCTCGGTCAGTGTAATTAGCAGATGATGCCCAATTAACAATAGCTATATAATTCTGTAAAACAGAATCCGTGTTGTGAAAGAAGGAATCTGATAAATTATTTTGGCACCAATCTTTTAATTCATCTTCATGAGCAGAATTATCAAAAATTTCTAATTTGACTTTATCAATACTTATGATAGTGCCAGAATCAGCTAAATTTTTAATTTTTAACCAAAAGCTTTGTACCACGTCAATTGGATAAATAGCTCGATGAGCTTGAATGAAAAAGTTGGAGTCTACAATGAATTTGCTCATGCTTGATATAAATATTCATTGATGAATTTTTCATATGTATTTCCTTTCAGACTCGTTAATCTATATGCATCTCTATATAATAAATTATTTTCGTTTACTGCATTGTTCACAAAACTTGCAAATCTTAAACTGATTCTCTTCTTAGCAGTCGCATAAAAATTTCCGCCAGACTTTTGGTTATCTTTTTTAAACTGATACTCCTTTATGTAATTGTTATAGAAGTCAAAAAATGCAGTTTTAGTAATTAAATTTAAGTCCATGCACCTTCTTGCTATAACTATTGGGCTTACTTTAAAGATTCTACTTAGATATTTAACATCCTTAGATTCTTTCCATTTTTCCCTTAAAAATAATTCTGGAACTAGGAATTCCGCAGCTACCTGGTCACAAAGTTTTTCAACTGGATCATTAGCAGGTAACATCTGTTGATTGTCAAATCCTGCACTCTCTCCTAGCCAAATATGTGCAAGTTCATGTATAAGAGTGAACATTTGAGCAGCTTTAGCATCAGCAGAGTTTATGAACAGAAACGGTGCTTTTTTATTTACTAAAACAAAACCCCTGCATTCTTCGACAGGAATTTTTCTTCTGGTATTATTTCCAACAATGCCATTAAAATTTACAATAATCCCTATTTCTTCAATCTGGAGAGTCAAGTAATCTAAGGCCTCTTCCCAAGTCCCCATTTTACTAGCCCAGTTAGAAGGTAGTTTCAGACTATCTCTAATGTCTTTTACTATTTCAAAATAATTGGATCTTTCATTGTATTTACCAACATATTCTAAATCAGGATATTCACTTTCTTTTAGGTAATTTGTCAACCAGTTTTGTCTTTCACCAATAAGTTGAATGGTGTGATAAACATTAAGAGATACTTTATCATTCATTTTTTTCCCAGTTCGAAAAAATGGTATAGGAATATCTTCTTTTGGAGGGTTGCTAAGAAACATGTATCCAAAAGGCACATGAACCTTGTGAGTGAAATCTTCAAGTTGTTTTATGGTTGGTTTTTTATTTCCCTTAATCCATTCTTCAACACTAGGGTTTTTTTGATAGAATTCCTCCAAACTATTCCCTGCACGAGTAATCGCCCAGTTTATAATGTCAGAGTTAATATTTTCTATCCTTGTTGCCATGATGCAAATATAATCGATATTTATTTAAGATTGTTCTATAGTATTACCTACAACCTAGTTATACCAACATTCCTGATACATATTACTACGGTCGATTAGTAATCGACAAACTTTCTCTGATTTTGTCAATGAGACTTAATTTTTTAATTCTTTCTTTGAAACTTTGATTCGTAAAGATTGATTCTTAAATTCTATCCAAATACTTTCATTTTAGATACTGACTTAAATAATATAATTTAAATCAATATCTTTTATGCTTTTAGTTACTCTTTAATAATCCTTTTGCGGATTGAGCCATTATTCGTCTCAATTGTTAACAAATATATACCAGACGGAATATGAGTCATTTCGATAAGATTATCTTTTTTCAAAGTTCCTAAATCAACTGTTTGACCCATCATGTTCTGTATATAATATTCAGCGTCTAATTTTTGATCTAATTTGATTTTTAAAAAATCAACTATGGGATTTGGGAAAATCTTTATGGATTCTTCTAATTTATTAAGAGCTGTGATTGCATTGTTTCTTGCTATATTGGATTTACTTGAGCTTTCAGTTTTTCCAGATTCTTCCATATTAGACTCGCACTGATTCGGATTTATAACTTCAATTTGATAAGCTACATCAGAAGTGGGTACGTCTGTGTCAGTATAGGATGAAAGATTACTAGCTATTTCGGTTAGTAGTTTGAAATCGCCCCCGTCCAAGCTTCTATAAATTCTATAGGTTCCAAATGCAAAGCCTTCGTATCCATCCCATATCAGATTCCAAGAATCATTATTTCCTTTATTAATAGTTAGATGAATAGTTTTATGCAGTTCACTATATTCAGTCTCAGTTCCACAGCTATCCAAGATTGTGATTTTATACCGATTTGATTTCTGTTCTGGAAATGACTGATTATCAATATATGAATTGGTTGACCCACCATTGACATACTCTATAAGTGAATATTCACCCGAAACATTGGTCTCTCTATAAATACCAAACTGATATACATTTTCCGAGTTATTGCTCCATACCAATTTATTTTTTGAAGATTCTTTATCTACTGTAACCATGCAGATTTCAGGAGTTTTAGGCTCAGGTAAAACATAAACATTGATGGTTGTGTCAACCATACAACCATTATTTGTGGCACTCAAACTAATTGACTTTTGACCTGAGCTATCCCAATTCAAGGAGTACGGTCCTTCTCCTGAGCCTGATACAATATTAGCCTCATTGAAATTCCATTCAATATCTGAGTAATTTGTTCCGATAAATTTTATTTCATAATTAGTGTTATAACAGATGGACTCTTTTGCTTCGAATAAAAGGTTTGGGTTTTCAGTATATCTAATCGTTTGCATAGTTGTTTCAGATACACATCCATTCTCTAGAACTGTTAAACTAACATTTTTCTCACCATAAGTATCCCAACTGATTTCGTATGGGCCTTGACCACTTCCCTCAACAATAACACCACCATCAAAGTCCCATGAGTATGTTGCTGAATCTGCCCCATTACCTAAATAGCTAATGCTAGCTGATTCTCCTTCACAAAGTATGGATGGGGCTGAAAAATCACTAGTTGGTGTTTTAATAATATTGATTAATTGAGTGTTGGTACTTGAACAACCATTTTTGGTTGCTTGAAGAGTAATTTCTTTTTCACCAAATGAACCCCAAAGTAATTTCAAAAGACTATCCTGTTGATTGTCAATAATCTCAGCACCATCCAGATTCCAATTTAAATCTAGTTTCTCAGATAGTTGCCCTAAATATGTTATGGTAACCGTATCTGACTCACAAGATAAATCTGTTAAGCTAAATTCAGCAGAAGGTGTTTTATAATAATTAATGATGGATTTATTAATTTCAGATGTACACCCATTTTCCACTACGGTTAAACTTATATTTTTCTCACCATAAGTATCCCAACTAATTTCATAAGGCCCGCTTCCTTCTCCTGATATGATTTCCGCCCCATCAAAATCCCAACTATAATTTGCTGTATCTGCTCCATTACCTAAATAACTAATTTTTGCGAATTCACCATCACAGATAAAAGATGGAACTGAAAAATCGCTAGTTGGTGTTTTGATAATATTGATGAATTCTGAGCTGGTATTTGAACAGCCATTTCTGGTTGCCTGGAGGATAATCTCCTTTTCACCATGTGTGGTCCAAACAACTTTTAACAGACTGTCTTTTTGATTTTCAATAATTTCAGCTCCATTCAAATTCCAATTCAATTCTAATCCATTATTTAGCTCTCCTTCATATTTTAAAATGACCGAGTCAGATTGGCAAGATTCCATTATAGCGCTAAAATTTGAATTTGGTAATTCATAAATAGTAACCTCTGAAGAATTTGAATAAATATTTAATTCGCTGGACAGCACTCTTATAGCGTATGACTGTGAAAAACTAAGAGTATCAGGTAACAAAGAAGAAAGTATTTCTGAATCATCATTGATACTATCTAGATTAACAGCATTTTCAAAACTTCCATTAGAATCTGAAAGTTGTAATATAAAATGATTTGTATCTGAAAAATTATATTCAGATTCAAGGCTTATTTCAACTGGAGTCCCTTCACATAAATTTGCTGACGAAATGAAATTGGGTTTAAAATAAAATTCAGCCTCTTTTGAAAACCAGCTTTCTTTTCCATTGAATTGATTTACATTTGTTGAATCCATATGGTAAGCCGTAATAGCTAGACTTCCTGCTATTGATTCATCAATTTTATATTCATTTACATTACCAACATCAATTACTTGTGCATATGTTAATGAATCCTTTTTTTCATAATAAACTTTATAACCATAATTTTGCTTGGCATCCCATTTTAAATGAACCCCATCTTGATTTTTCATCATGAATACCTTCTGAGGCGGTCTGATCACACCATTTTCAATTATAGTTGTTTCAATAGGTTCAAAATTTAATTTCCCGAGATTTAGGTCATCACTTTGATCTATAATTAGATCGTTTAAGTCTTGGCCTGGCTGTAAATCCCAAAAATTAGATGTAGCATCTATATCATGATCTCCTTTGATTTCCACTGGGTTAGAATTGTTAATAAAATTAGAATCCCATATATTGCCTTCGCCTTCAAAGGCCAAAGATGTATAGCAGTTTTCAATAGTGTTTGAATTAAAATTCAGCCTATCACGTGAATCAACAGCTAAATTAGTACCATTCCCATTGATGTAGCTTTTATATATAGAAATATCCTGATAATCTATTACGGAAGCTTCATTCAATAATATTACCGAAGAGGTAATTTGTAAATATTGACGATCATACCAACTACTATTTTTGTCTTCAAATGAAGTATTCATCATGATGGTATTTGATATATATATAGAGTGGTTGTCATTTTGAGAAGTAAAGTTACATTCATAAAGTTTTGAATTATTTATCGAAAAGTTTGCTCCACAACACCCTATATCAAATTCAGAAAACTTTACATTAGAGTTTTTTACGGAAATCCCTTTATTATATGAATCGGAAAATAGCCTACTAGATAGAATTTCGCAGTTATTAAGTTCAATTGGTTCCGTTCTGGGATACCTACCCTTGATTAACATATTTTTAACCTTGGAATCTTTAATTTTTAATTTTCCGGTAGAATTATAACCATCAGTTTGAATTATCGAGTTTTGAAAAGTACAGTTGGTAAAAATCAACTCTCCTGAAACTTTCGGGTCATCTTGATCAAATTCAGTTTCTCTACTAACTAAAAGAACATCTTGAGGACCTGCAAAAGATGTATATTTTACAGAACTCATTGAAAGATTTGTCTTCCTAAATTCCAGCATTTTCTTTGTTCCCGGACCACCTGTTGAATGACCGTTGAAATACACGGAATCACTAACAAGACCATTAATATTTAGCTCTCCAAAAACTAATATTTCATAATTTCCTTTAAAATTTACAGTAACTCCTGATTCAATTGTTAAACTGTATCCTGTAGGTACTCCTATATTTCCAATTACATTGTAAGGGCTACCTTCTTTTGTCCAATTAGCATTCTCGGAAAGATTACCGCTTACGTTTGTCTGGCAAATTGCACCCAATGAAAAAAATACCAAGAAAATGAAAAGTACGTTTTTAACTCTAGTGGTCGACATCTTATTAATTTCTATTATTCGGTAAGAATAAGGTTATGAAAATATATTTATCAAAGACAGAAATCCTTTTAATATACATAAAAAGTATGAAGATATATTTTAATGGGTAAAACACAAAATAAAACTTATAAAAGTCAATTTATAATAAGTAATGCATTTGTTTAAAAACCTTTTGAGCTTAAATAATTGCACAATAAATTTTTACTCCTCAATTTCCACATACTCATAAGCCCCAATGTCAGGCGAGGTGCCTCTGCTAGTGCCTTGAATATCGGTAGAAATATTTGTTGGCAAGGCGTCATCTATGGCAGGTGAGTTTTCTTGCAAGCGGAAATCTGCTTCATTTACTTCCACAAATTCAGGGTCTTGGTTGCTGATTGAATTATTCTCGCTTAAAACTGATATACTGCTCCTGAATAAATTATGCGAAAAGGAAAAATTCAAGTTCCCTTCTTGCTGTTCGAAAAATTGAATTTCGTCTGTTATTCGGCCGTAAATAATGCTGTTTAACAATTGAACTTCCAATGGGGCTAAAATTTCATTGTCATTATTATCAAAAGCCAAATCAGAAAAGAAAGCGGAAGGGTCTTCTCGAGCTACATTAAAATAATTGGCAATGGTGCAATGGGTATAATAGGCACTCCCACCTCCGGTATGGGAAACCGTTCCCGAGGCCGTATTGTAGAAAACGGAATTAATAGCAGCAAAATCACTATTAAGTGAAATAACTGATGAAATGGCCATATTGCCCACAAAGCAGTTTTCCATCATCAAATCAGGCTCATTATCAGGATTAAAAATATTGAGATTGACACCGAAGAGCGCATTTTTAATTGTGGTGTGCTTGAAATAATTGTCTTTACTATCCTCTAAAAACACAATGCCGCCCCACTGACCTGCAGCACTAACAAAAGGCTCATCCAATCTGTCGTTGGTGAAAATAATCGGATTTTCTAAAGTGCCTTCTGCTTGCAAACTGCCATTTACCACCAGAAAGGTTTGTGTAGCACTATATATTCTAGTTCCTGGCTCAATGCTTAAAACACATGAAGAATCCACTTGCACTGTACCGGATAAAACATAAGGCTTTTCAGCATTCCATCGGGCATCACAGTCCAAAATAGTATCCGATAAATAATGGGCATTTTGACCCCATGCTTCAAATACAACTGATTGTGAATTTTCTTGATTCACTACTTCCAGGTAATCCCTAATCACAAATGGATTGTTTTCATCCCCTTGGTCAATATTGGCGGAAACCAACAATAGGAGACTATCTTCTGGCAATAAAAGTTGATTTGAAAATGAAGATTGCGTTCTTCCATTCAAAGTGAGCTGAAAGGCTTGGCTTTGATTTCTGAGCACAATGGATGAAATATTTACCGCCTTATTAGTGGGATTTTTAATTTTCAGCCTTTTGGTTATGCTCAATCTTTCGGCAAAAAGCGTATCGAACTGTAAAGTATCAGTTGAAAAAGTAAGATTTACAGCTTCTGTAGTGGGTTCAGGTTCATAAGAACAAGAACCAAATCCTATTAACAATACTCCACATAAAATCAGTGATATGGCCTTATTGAGCCGTTTCATCCATTTTACTGGCATTTTCGGCAATCTGTAAGTTTTCAATAAGGTCTTCGATTTCACCATTCATTATATTGGGTAAATTATGAACTGTATAATTTATTCTATGATCGGTCACCCGTCCTTGAGGGTAGTTGTAAGTCCTGATTTTATCAGATCTGTCACCGCTTCGTACAATGCTTCTTCTTTGAGCGCCTACTTCTTCATTTTGTTTGGCAAGCTCAATTTCGTACAAACGAGAGCGTAATACTTTTAGTGCTTTCTCGAAGTTTTTAATTTGAGATTTTTGGTCTTGACAGGTTACGACCAATCCAGTCGGTTCGTGTGTCAATCGCACGGCAGAATAGGTGGTGTTCACAGATTGTCCACCAGGTCCTGATGAACAATAAGTATCTTTTCTTACATCATTCATATCAATTTCGACCTCTACATCATCAATTTCGGGCAATACGGCTACCGTGGCGGCAGAAGTATGAACTCTTCCCTGAGTTTCCGTTTGCGGTACTCTTTGAACCCGATGCACACCTGATTCATATTTCAAAGTTCCATAGGCATTTTTACCAGTCACGGTGCTGATTATTTCTTTATAGCCCCCAGCCGTGCCAAAGGTTAAATCCAAAACGGTCAGATTCAATCCGTTTTTATCGCAAAATCGCTGATACATTTTATATAAATCGCCTGCAAAAATGGCTGCTTCATCACCTCCAGTTCCTGCTCTAATTTCCAGTACCGCATTTTTTGAATCGTTGGGATCTTTCGGAATTAGGATTTTTTTCAGTTCCTCCTCCAGCTTTTCTTTCTGAGGTTTTAATTCGTCCAATTCCATTTTGGCCATTTCTCTAAATTCAGGTTCTTTTTCGGTTTCCAAAATGTTTTTGGCCTGTTTGATGTCATCCAGCACTTTGGTATATTGGTCATATACCTCCACTACCTTTTCCAAATCAGCATATTCTTTACTGAGCTCGGTAAATTTTTTCATGTCCGCCATAGCATCAGGTTGCACCATTAATTGGCCTACTTCCTGAAAGCGTTCCTTCATTCTTTCTAATCTGTCTAACATCAATTATTCTATTTATTGCTACAAAACTACTAAATATTAATCAATAGATTAAAGCAAGAAATACATGATATTTTATGATCCTTTATTACTCCACCGCTATTTCAAAGATTTTTCAATGGAGTTCAGCGATAAATACTTCTTTTTTCACTGAAAATTGACTACTTTTTCACTTTAAAATAAAATAGCTGAGATAACGGAAAGCTTAAAATTAAAATATTTATAATATACGCTGTAAGAAAACTCATTAACGAATGCACCATTTAAAAATCGTTGTCATATTCTTCCTATTCCTTTTTATTACTAAGGATAGTATAGCACAAGAAAAAAATTACCGATTTCATAAGGTTTTTTTCTACAGTTTTACAAAATATATTGAATGGCCTGAGGAAAAAAAGAAAGGTGATTTTGTAATAGCTGTAATGGGAGATTCCGAGATTATCCCATTGTTGGAAGAAATGGCAGAAATCAAAAAAGTTGGCGATAGAAATATCAAGATCGTGAAGCTAGATAATGTCAACGCAGGGGAGTTTTATCATATCTTATTTGTTCCATCTGAAAAAAACCAAAGTTTTGGCGACATAAAAAATAAGCTTAAAGGGCAAGCCTGTTTATTGGTTACGGAATCAGATGGGATGGCCAGGAATGGATCTATGATCAATTTTAAAGATGTAAATGGTAAATTACGATTTGAAGTCAATACCAACACTTTGGAGAAGTCAGGATTAAAAATGTCACAAGAACTCACCCGTTTTGGGGAAGAAATAAATTAAATATTACATAAATAAGCGTGTATGGAATTATTGGATTAAATTTATATTTCAATAAATTTCATTAAGTTTAAAAAAGAATAATTTTTTAAAGGCTAGAAGATGAAAAACTTTCGATTTACGATTGGTAATAAAATACTCGGTGGGTTTATCACCCTTATATTAATTTTTATTGTTTATGCTGGGATCACAATCTTTACTGTAACTCAGAATAGTAATTTAACCCAAACCAACTCCAATGTAATCAAGCCTTCCTTAACTAGCATTAAGGATTTCAATTTATTGATTATCAATTCAAAAATGTTGGTGACCAACTGGGTATATCTCCAAAGTAATGAAACCGATAAAGAAAGTTTAAGAGCTATTCATGAGGAGGAGTATCCTGCCATGAAAGAACAAATCACGTCTTTAAAGGAAAATTGGGAAGATGAAGAGCAAAGGCTGGAAATGGATACTGTTTTCACTGAGTTTGAAGATCTTTTGGATGTTCAAAAGGAAATTATGGAAAGCTTGCAGACTTTTGAGGATTATGAGGACCCCATAGTGAAATTCATGGCGTCCGAATCAATCGAAAGAGAAGTAATCCCTAGAACGGATACGGTTATTGCCCACCTAAATGAAATATTAGTAGAAAAACAAAATGAATCAGAACAATATGAGGCTGAGGTATTGGAGTCTTCCAATAGTTTGAAAAATACCTCTATTATATTAGGTGTAATTTTCGTGATTTTAGGTTTGATAGGAGCCTTCTGGCTTGCCTCATCCATAACAAAACCTGTTAATTATATAAAAGACATCATTGTAAAATTAGGAAAAGGAATATTGCCTGAAGACAACGATAGGAAATTTGGTAATGATGAAATTGGTGAAATGGCAGTAGCTGTGGGTCAGCTTGTGGACGGATTAAAAGAAACTTCTTATTTCGCTGAAAATATTGGTAACGGAAAATATGACTCGGATTATGAGCCATTGAGTGAAGAAGATGTTTTAGGAAATGCACTGATCAACATGAGAGGAAACCTCAGAAAAGTTGCAGAAGAAGATAAAAAGAGGAACTGGACAACTGAAGGATTGGCCATGTTTGGGGATATTTTGAGAAAGAACAATGATAACATTTCTCTTCTATCTGATGATATTATTTCAAACTTAGTAAAATATACCAAATCAAATCAAGGCGGTATTTTTGTGATTAACAGAGAGGATGATGACGATCCTTTCTTGGAATTAACCGCTTGTTATGCTTGGGACAAAAAGAAATATCTGGAGCAAAAGATATATGAAGGCGAAGGATTAACCGGTCAAGCATGGTTGGAAGGCGAAACCATATATATGACAGAAGTTCCCCAAGATTACGTCATGATTACTTCTGGTCTTGGTGAAGCTAATCCGAACAGTATATTGATAGTTCCATTAAAGGTAAATGAAGAAATTTACGGAATTATTGAATTGGCATCTTTCAATGAGTTTGCCGATCATGAAAGAGAGTTTGTTGAAAAAATAGCTGAGAATATTGCCTCTACTATTTCTTCCGTTAAAATCAATGAGAGGACTTCTAAATTATTGGAAGAGTCAAGAGAAATGACCGAGCAGATGCGTTCTCAAGAAGAGGAAATGCGTCAGAATATGGAAGAGCTTCAAGCCACGCAAGAGGAAATGGAAAGAGGTCAGCGCGAGCGAGAGGATAAAGAGAAAATCATCAATTACACCAATATGATGGTAGAACTGGATGGCTCTTTTTATATCAATAGCATCAATAATATTACTTCCGATAAATTAGGTTATGCTTCTTCTGACTTAAGTGGGACTGAAATAACCAAAATCGTTGAATCTAAGGATGCCTATAAAGCCATGAAAAATGCTTTGGAAGCCAATAAAACCTGGTCAGGCATAATAAAACTGAAGCATAAAAACGGTGAAATTGTCGATGCGCAATTCTCATGCGGGCCATTAAGTGGTCAAGATTCAGGTGGAAGCAGTTATTTAATGATTGGGGCTATCATTTCGAACGAAGATTCCATATAATATGAGTTCACTTACCAAAATTTCTTTTGTTTCCATAGTAATATTGCTTTGGTCATGCGGTTTTTCCACTGAAAAAAGAAGGCCTCAAAAAATAGAAGATACTCAAGAGCTCAGAGAAGTAAAAAAGGTTTCTGAAGCGGACATCATTAATAAAACCAAGAAATTAGGAGACTCCATCACCCGAAAGGCTGGCGGAGTTTTTATGTCCAAAATATCCAAAAAATATGCAGAAGGTGGATATCAAGCCGCGGCCAAGTTTTGCAGTATGAATGCTTATCCCCTGACCGATAGTTTGGCCACAGCATATAAAGTTTTTCTAAAAAGGGTAAGTAACAAAAATAGAAATCCCAATAATGCGCCTTCAGAAATGGAAAAAGAGATATTAGAGGCTTATGAATATTCTATTGTGCATGGGGATAAGTTAGGCTCAAATGTTCAATTTATAAGACCGGGCGATACCATTTTATATAACAACCCAATTAAAATACCATCCGAACTATGCTTAAACTGCCACGGAACCCCAGATCAAATTTCCGAGGAGGTAAGAACTATTTTGCAGGAAGAATATCCTAATGATAAAGCTACAGGATATAAAGTAGGTGATTTGAGAGGCATGTGGAGCCTTAAGTTTTTGAAAAAGGAAATCGTTCAAGGCTTATAGAATTAAATTTAGTATTACTTTATCAGTTTTATTTAAATTTTTATTCATGGATTTCGGTCGGTGTGTCACCGACCGAGGAAAATACCATGGTTGGTGGCACACCAAACATTTAAAACCTGAATTAAAAACTAGTAAATTTTAATAACAGCATAATTATAACAAAGCATAATTCGCTAAAAATAAGTTTTTGATAGATTTCCTATCGTTATAATCCTTTACATTATTTAAAAGTTTTCTGAGATTTTTTTAGGGGGTATTACAATAAATTTACTCCTTTATTAAAAATTGAATTGAAGCCAGAACTGATCCATCAATTTTACGAAGATTACCATGAGCAACTCATCCGTTTTGCAAAAGCCATTATGCGTTCGCAAATGGATGCAGAGGAGGCTGTCCATAACGTCTTTCGCAAACTTTGGGATTCTGAAAAACTACCTGAAATAAAAAAGCCTTATCCTTATCTTATTCAATGCACAAAGTTTGAAGCTTATGCTTTACTGGCTAAGGAAAAGAATGAGCAAGAGCTAAATTATCGCTATTTCAGAAATGAAAGCGAAATTATTCCGCAGTCTTCAAACCGGGAAGAAAGCATGCCATTAATTCGAAAGGCCATTGAGGCTTTACCTCCAAAATGTAAAAACATCATGCTTTTAAAGCTTGATGACGGTTTAACACATTCTGAAATTTCGGAATATTTAAAAGTAAGTGAGAAGACAGTGGAAAATCAAGTGACCATCGCAATTAAAAAAGTAAGAAAATATTTGAATAAAAATTAGGGGTAAAGCACTTTTTAATTGTCTAGTAAATAGAATTAATAAAATGAAAAAATCATATACGAAAATATGGAATTATTTAGAGGGTAAACTATCAACAAAGGAGGAAGATGAGTTGATGGATTGGTTGGGGCATTCTGAAAGGAATACTATTTTCTTTGATCAGGTAGTTCAAGATTTCAATCGAATCAATCAGCTTTCTCCGGCCCCAAAATCTCATTTTAAATGGTATTGGGTGGCTGCCAGTTTACTTTTAATCATTTCTGTTTCTATTTTTATGCTCAAACCCTTTAATAATGAGGAATCTATCCGAAAATTTCAATTAGCGGATGGAAGCGAGATTGCCGTAAGCAGTAATTCGCAATTTGAATATGACTCTTTAAGTTTTGATAAAACCAAATGGGTGAAAATAATTGGAACAGCTGAAATCAAAACGCAAAAAGATGAACACCTACTGGTGGAAACCCAAAATGGATATTTGATAATGGAGGGTAAATCCACTTTACAAATTCAGAGTCAAAAAAATAAAGACTTGAATGTTTTAGTAGCTGAAGGAAATATAAGATGGTTAAATCCTCGTTCAACGGGTGAAGAAATAACCATGGAAAGCGGTGAAAAAGCATTATTTAAAAATGATGGGAAAACGATTTTATTTAATACTTCTGAAAAGCGTCAAAACACATTTTTAATATTTGATAATTACATGAACCTATAAAATTTTAAAGATGAAGACTATCAAATTAATAGCCCTTTTTACAATTTTTGCTACTATGGCATTTTCTCAATCGGAATGTGAAGAGCAACTTATAAAATATACTGATAATTTAGAACCCGATTCCTTAATAGTTGAATTTAATCTCATCCATACTATTAAAGCTTATGAAGATTTGCCTTATTATGAAGAAATTCGTTTTACTTCCAATCCTAAATATCCTCAATATTTCTTGTTCAAGAAAACTAACCCAAATGCTCAAGTAGGTTATAAGGTTTTCGATTGGGACAATATTGAAATTGAAACAGAAACTGTAGAAAAAATTGGACCTGGAGAGTTTCTGATGGCATTAAAAAAACATCAAAGTGGAGATTACAAGCTGGTGCTGTATTCCAAAAATCCTGATGGAAGCTGTGTAAATGTATCTTTACTCAAAAGAAAGAAAGCGGGGAATATCAATATCCCATCCACCAAATTAAATGAAAATACTAATTTAAAGGAGCTGACTTTACTAAAAGAATACAATCAGAAGGTCAGAAGAGATGATCTGCCTTATGTGAAGGAATATTCCTACGTATTGACCAAAGGTGCTGATTATTATTTTTTGTGGGAAAACAATAAAAACCTGAATTTAAAAGTGGCAAATTCTAGGCGTGATCAACAAGCGTTAACTGAGCTTAAAGGAAAGGAAGATTTGCTTAAATATCATTGTGAAGATACAGGAATCTATTATTTCATCATTTATGCAAAAGATCCAGTACCTCAAAATGCTACCCTTAAATTCCTATTTGATGAGAAAAGTAGGAAATAAAATCAAAAATAAGCTTTAATATGATCTTGTGATTTTATCTTTTCAATATTTTCAGTGCTAAGTGGTTTTTCCACATAATCAATCACCATATCATATTTTTGAGCTTTCACCCTGTCAGCCGAGTTGATGGATGATGTCAAAATAATAACGGATACATTTTTGTCCATGCCTTTTGCCATGATTTCATCCATTACTTCCCAACCGTCCAAAATGGGCATATTGATGTCCAATAAAATACAATAATGATTGGCTACATTGAAATAGGTATTGAAATAATCTACTGCATCTTTACCATTGTAAAAACTTTTTGGCGCAGGATGAAAAGCATTTTCCTTTACATAAACCTCATGTAAAAAAACGGTCATTTCATCGTCATCTACTATTAGTACTTCAAAATTTTCTTTTGCTAATGACATATTCGTTACATCAAGTCCTGCATTAGTATAATTAAATATTAGAATCTAAAATAATTAGATATAACATCAGAGAAAAATCTTCCTCCGGCCATTCCGTGGATATCCTCTGGATCGACATCACCTCCGAATTCATAAGTTTCCAATAAAACTTCAGTACTTCCCATAGCATTCATGCTCTCAAAAGCATCCACTGAATTAAAATAAGGAACCAAAGCGTCTTCTCTGCTATGAAATAATTTAATTGGGGCTTCAGCTTTCCAGTTGTGTACATCATTATCAGCTAATGCCGCCCTAAACTCACTACTTGGATCATTAATATCAGTAATAAACTCTTCAGTAAATACTTCCTGTGGGTTGGTATTAGAAATCGCAAAATATCCGTTATCGG
Organism: Marivirga sp.; assembly: GCF_051117495.1. NCBI lineage: Bacteria > Pseudomonadati > Bacteroidota > Cytophagia > Cytophagales > Marivirgaceae > Marivirga > Marivirga sp. Next base: position 80,034 of record NZ_JBNPEF010000009.1, read on the forward strand.
CCACTTCAGTAGCAAATGGTTCTTTTAAATAATAGCTCATTCCTCTTTGCAAATAGACCCTGTCATAAGTATCCATCACCCATAAATAAAGGCTAATAGGAAAGCCCAATTCTCCTTCAAAATTAAATATATAATCGCCAACTGCTGTTTTATGGTAGGCACCTGCCCCCATTGCACTTTTAATAATTTCAAACTCTTCGCTATGGTTTTCTTCAATATATTTATGCAAAGCCATGGTGGAATTCCCTCCTTGGGAGTAGCCTAAAAGGTATAGTTCTTCTACTTCCGTATCTCCCTCTGTTCTCAATTTAACCTCCAAGAACTCTGCATATTCTCTAGCAGCAATTAACATGTCATAGCTAGTAGTGGCCGTTGTTTGCGCATGTTCATAAGGATGAAACATATCCCCAGTACTGCCATAGCCAATATAATCAGGCGCAGAAATCATATAGCCATTAGATGCAAAAAGTGCCGCTGACAGATGAATTTCCGCATTATTTTGTGGTAAATAAGATGGGGCTCTTTCTTCTTGATCTATTTCCGGATTGGGATCTTTTGCCAGTGTACTATGTTGAAAACTGGTCAATTTGGAAGACCCGCTCACAATTGGAATTAAAACCAAGCCTGATGCCTCCACTTCAGTGCCGTCATAATTTTCGGTCATATAAGTAATCTTATGGGCGGTGATATCGAAATTAATAAATCCACTTGCTAAATTATTACCACCGAAACGGGCGGATATCTCATCAGTAGAGATAGTATCCAAAAATTCATAACTCACCACATGCTCAAATGGAAAATCATTTTCCAATTCGTCTTCCATTTCATTATTATCACAAGATAGGATGAAAACAGTTGACAAAAGGACGAATATTAATCGAAGAAACTTATTAAATTGCATAACTAGATAATGGTTAAAGCCTGATATGTATCATGCTTATTTTTTTGCTTAGCAATATATTAAATTAAAACTAACTTAACCTTATGCTCCTTCAAGAAATCCCCAAAAAAGAAGATATAATAGCCGCTGAAAAAAGAATTCACGATTATGTACACCGTACACCTGTGTTTACTTCTATGACCTTGAATGAGATTTTAGGGGTTAATGTCTATTTCAAGTGTGAAAATTTACAAAAGGTTGGGGCTTTTAAAATGCGGGGGGCATCTAATGCTATTCTTTCCTTAACAAAATCACAATTAAAAAAAGGAGTAGCTACCCATTCATCAGGGAACCATGCACAGGCAGTTGCACTTGCGGCCAAACTTTCCAAAATTCCGGCTTATATAGTAATGCCTCAAAATGCACCGGAAGTAAAAGTAGAAGCGGTAAGACGTTACGGTGCGGAAGTAATTTATTGTGAATCCAATTTAAAAGCTAGGGAAGAAACGCTTAATGAAGTGGTAGAAAAGACCGGGGCCACATTTATCCATCCTTATGATAATTATGATGTAATTGCTGGGCAAGCTACCTGTGCCAAAGAAATGATAGAAGATACCGATCATTTAAAAGCCATTTTTGCGCCTATTGGGGGCGGTGGATTAATGGCCGGTACTTTATTGTCATCTCAATATTTTGGCAATAAAATTCCTGTTATTGGAGCAGAACCAGAGGGAGCAGATGATGCCTATCGATCCTGGAAAGCAGGAGCATTATTACCTATGGAAAATCCGGATACCATTGCAGATGGCTTAAGAACTTCTGTTGGCGAGCGAAATTTCCCCATCATTCAAAAATATATAAAAGACATTATTACGGTAAGTGATGATGAAATTATTGAAGCGATGCGATTGATTTTTAATTATCTAAAATTAGTAGTAGAGCCTTCTGGAGCCGTTCCTTTTGCTTCTATGATTAAAATTAAAGAGCAATTTAAAGGGAAAAAAGTAGGGGTTATTCTCTGTGGAGGAAATGTAGATTTGAAAAAATTACCTTTCTAATTTTTTTATTTACAGAATGCTAAGTCTATTTTTAATGAGACATGAGAATTATTCACCGCTACTATATCCTGCCTAAAAGAGATCAAAAAAGAAAATTATGGTCTTTTATCTTCAATTTATTGATCATCATTGCGGTGATTGTATTTATGGCTTGGAGCACTAATTTGTGGATAATTCTGATTTTAGTGCAACCTGTTATTTCCATATATGCTTCCTTTATTGATGTGCCCACCGGAAGAAGGAAAGGTCAAATCATTTATTATTCCCCCTTATTGTTGTCTTCTGCATTGAAGCATAATAAAATTCAATTGCATGGCGGAACGCTATTCGATTATTACTATACCTTAAGCATCCATAAAAGTGAATCCAGAAATAAAAAAGCTATTCTCTACAGCTATATGGAAGGATTGCTTAATATGTTGGATAGCTTTAGCAAAAAACAAGATGATGTTAAAATTGAGGCCAATGCTTATTTCATCAATCCCCATACGGCAGAAAAACTGGGGTTTAAAAAAGTAAGAACCAAAAATTTTCAAAAGCTGATCATGCTTTTAAACTATGTGCCCATTACCATCAGTTATTCCATTGCAATGGGAAATTTAAGCTTTCCCAATATTTTATCACTTAAAAGCTATGAATGCAAGATGGGTGATTTAAGAAAAAACAGAGCTAAACTGGAAGTGATGTTTGAAAGGATTAATCAATAAGCATGAAGGAGAAAATTTTAGATTTTTGTAAAAATGAACTGGACGCTAAAAAGGTTGAAATTTCTAAAGAAATAGCTTCAATCATGGAGTCCATTGGCTCTGATACCAAAAGCTCTGCCGGTGATAAATATGAAACTGGCAGGGAAATGATGAACCAAGAAAAAGATAAACTTCAATCACAACTGGTTAATATCAATCGGCAATTGGGAACCCTTCATCAAATTAACCCTCTTGAAAAATATGATACCGTAAACTTTGGTGCTTTGGTCAAAACTTCAATGGCTATATATTTTATCTCCATTTCTTATGGGAAAATGACAATAGATGGGGAGGAAGTTTTTTTGATATCTGCCATTACGCCCTTAGCCCAACAAATGATGGGCAAAAAAGCAGGGGATAAGTTAGATTGGAACGGAAAAGAAATTTTAATTAAGGATATTTTATAAACTGAGTTTTAATTTCTTCAAAGCGTAATCCTGAGAATTTTCTCCCTCCTTCCTCTTTAAATTTTGATAGGCGAATTTATATGTGGTAGTATTTCTATAAATTTGTGTGTCCATAAAAGCCGAATAAAGTTATAAACTGCAAGTTTCTGCAATTAATGCTAGCTTTTCCTTTCATACTTTTTCCATTGATGAAAAAAATCTTCAATGCGTCATTTCGGTCCCGATAAATCGGGATTATATTTTCAGAAAAGAAAATTATCCGAAATCTTTCTACAGCATTTTGAAAGAGATACCAGACAAATTAATACTTTATGTTATTAAGATGTCTTATGGGGGAAAAATTAAATTGAAATGAAAATAATTCTAATCCTACTTTGTCATATTATTCAATCATCGCCAAGAGCTGTGTCTTCACAGCTCTAGGTAGATCAAAGCTCGATTTGTGAAGACACAAATCGGGGGCATCGGTGCTAACTTGACAAAGTAGGTCTAAATCAGGACATTTTTTAAGCTTTAAACAAAACGATAGAATTTAGGTTTTATAGTTTATCATGCTTAAAACCAATTTTTTACATATTTTCATCACCATTTTGGTTATTTCCATCTATCCATGGCTGGAAACTTTAGCATTTGATACCCAATTAAAAATCACATTAGCTTTAATCTTTCTTTTGGGAATCCCACATGGGGCAATTGACCACATTTTGCTGAGGAAAAAGAAACAAAGCTCCAAAGAGCAAATTCAATTTTATGCTTTTTATTTAGGATTGATTGCTATTTATGTAATCACTTGGATTGTCTTCCCTTATTTTAGCCTAGTCATATTCTTCTTGATTTCATTTTATCACTTTGGACAATCGCAATTTAGTGATGTGAAAATCGCTGAGACCAGTAAAAGTAAAAAGCTTTTGTACATGCTCTGGGGAGGCTCTATCATCAGTGGTTTGTTTTATCATCATTACGATAGGCTTATTGAATTCTTTTTAGAAACTTCACACTTCAATCAGACGGCCACGGTAATCACGCCTAGCAGTTTGTACTACTTTTTTGTATTGACTTCTTTTGCTACCATCATCTTGATGGCCTATTTACTCTTATTTAAAATCAATTCTAAAAAGCGCTTTTTCAGCGAGATAGGCGTTTTTCTTTTATTGCATTTAGCCTTTTTCACCTTACCCCCTTTATTGGCTTTTGCACTTTATTTTGCAGTCTGGCATTCTTTAAAAGTCTTATATGAAGAGTACCAGTTTTTAGGGACAAAAAGGAAAAATTTTGACCTCAATCATTTCATTAAAGAATTATTGCCTTTTACCTTAGTAAGTATAGTAGGGGTTTTAATTTTACTATTTGTATTTTCATATTTTCAATTCTCCATTTCACCTTTCTTCTTGACCATTATATTTCTATCAGTTTTAACCCTCCCTCATAGTGTGGTGATGGATAATTGGTACAAGAAAATGCAGCGTAAATAAACAATTCATTAAAATCTGCTGGCCAATTTGAGAAAGCTTTCAAATTATTCAGAATTAACAAGCTACTTGACTTACCTTTACATCCTTAAGTAAAATCCATAAAATGAGTATTGCTACAAAATCTGAATTTTACAGTCAAAAGATTAATCAATTTCAAAATGAAGTTGAGAAAAATAGAAAGCTTACCAATCAATTCGGGACCATTCGAGTTTTATATTTTTTAGCCACCATTGTTGTATCGGTTTATTTCATCAATGAAAGAAATGGATTGGCTACTACTTTTGTATTGCTACCTTTTCCATTGATTTTTGGTTGGTTGGTCAACCGACATAAATCAAAAAAACGATTATTGACATTAGCTCGAAATCGAATCATCATTCTCAATGAAGAAATTGACAGACTAAACCTTAAATTAGATAAGCTTCCGAAAGGAGAAAGGTTTATTGATGGACTACATGAATATGCTCCTGATATGGATGTTTTTGGCAGACATTCTGTATTTTCATTAGTGAATAGAAGTGCATTGAACTTTGGTCAGGAGAGTTTGGCAAAATGGTTCAATTCACCGGCAACTAAGAAGGAAATTTCAGCTAGACAGCAAGCTGTGGAAGAAATCAAAAGTGACTTTGATTGGCGATTGGAGTGGTGGGCAGAAAGCAGAATAAAGGAAAACAAAAAAGAAGAGGAAAATTTAACAGGCCTTTTTGACTTTTTCTCCAAAGCAAAAGAAGAGAAGATTAAGTCGATATTTAAATATATTCCATTCATTGCCATTTTTCAATTGGCCATATTTTTCATTTTATCCTTACTGGGGATTCTACCATGGTCTTTTGTAGGCCTAGGTTTTTTAATCAATATTCTCTTATTACTACCCATCCAAGGTAGAATAATGCGACTTCAGTCCGAAACGGAGCAAATAGCCGTTCACCTGGAGCAACATAAAAACCTTTTTAAAATGGCCGAGGAAAAGCAAGTAAGCGCTCCCTTTTTTAAGGAATTACAAAGCCATTTTCAAAATCCTAAAGCTTCTCAAAAAATCAATTCCTTATCAAAAATTTTAAATTGGATGCATGCACGAGCAGGCATGATGTACTGGGTAATAAATCCGTTTTTGTTAATTGATTATTGGGTACTCAATAATATTGTGAAATGGAAAAACCAATACGGTAAATTGATTGAAGGCTGGTTTAGTGCCATAGGCGATTGGGAGGCCCTTATGAGCATGGCAGACTTTGCTTTTTCCCATGAAGACTACATGCCCGCTAAAATCTCTAATGCTAAATGTGAACTTAAAGCCAAAGATTTGGGGCACCCTCTTTTACCGCATGATGAAAGAGTTTGCAATGATTTTGAAATGACAGGGCCGGGGGCGGTAACATTAATCACAGGAGCCAATATGAGCGGAAAAAGTACTTTTGAGCGTTCTTTAGGGGTCAATATGATCTTGGCGCAAATGGGTGCAGTTTGCTGTGTGGAAAGCCTGGAATTAAGTCCTTTGCAATTATTCACCAGCATGCGAACTCAAGATAATCTAGAAGAAAACACTTCTTCTTTCTATGCGGAATTGAAAAGATTAAAGCAATTAGTGGATATGACTAAAGTACCACAGGAGAGACCGATATTTTATTTATTAGATGAGATTTTAAAAGGAACCAATTCTGAAGACAGAAATATTGGGGCGGAAAGTTTAATCAGGCAATTGATGAAAACCAATAGCATGGGATTAGTTTCTACTCACGATTTATCCCTAGCTAAACTAGAAGATGAATTAGATAATTTCCAAAACTATAGTTTCAATAGTGATGTAAGCGGAGAGGAGATTCTATTTGACTATAAATTACATAATGCACCATGCCATACTTTTAATGCCGTTCCACTGATGAGAAAAATGGGCATTGAGATTATTAAGAATGGTTAAATTGATTTTTCTTTTTCTAGTCTAAGCGTCTCGCTTAGACTTTGCGATTAGGTCCAAGCGAGACGCTTGAACCAGTTTGGGTATCCACTCCTCAAATTCTTCACTGCTCTTCAAACATTCTTTCTTATATTTAATTCTGCCTTGTCAAATTTCTGCTTTTTTTGAAAAAACGGTAGTTATTCAAACAAGATTAGAATGGTTGGTGGCCACCAACCATGGTATTGACCTCGGTCGGTGGCTCACCGACCGAAAACCATGATGAATAATTTAAATAAATCTGACAAATTAGGATTAATTTCTTAGTAAAATAAAATACTTATGAGAAAGCTATTACTAACATTCATTATAGTCCAATTAAGCACCCTTACTTGGGCACAAATAAAAGATGCTCCTGAAAGATCAGAAGGAGAAGGGCCTTGGCCTCAACTGATTATTCGGGGTGTTACCCTAATCAACGGCAATGGGGCACCACCAACTGGGCCAGTAGATATAGTGGTGGAGCAAAATAAAATTGTGGAAATCAAAACAGTAGGTTATCCCGGTGTAGAAATAAAAGAAGATAAAAGACCAAAATTAAAGGAAGGTGGGAAAGAATTAGATGCATCGGGGATGTATTTGATGCCGGGTTTTGTGGATATGCACGGTCATATTGGCGGAGAAGCCCAAGGAACACCAGCGGAATATGTATTTAAATTGTGGATGGGGCACGGCATTACGACTATTCGAGATCCTTCGGCAGGTAATGGCTTGGATTGGGTTTTGAAGCACAAAGAAAAAAGTGCCAAAAATAAAATTACCGCCCCAAGAATTTTAGCTTATACCGCATTCGGACAGGGAAGCGATCAGCCCATTAGCAGTCCGGAAATGGCTAGAAAATGGGTTCAGGAAAATGCCAAAAAGGGTGCTGACGGCATCAAATTTTTTGGCGCAAGACCGGAAATCATGCAAGCAGCCTTGGAAGAAAATAAAAGTTTAGGTTTGCGGTCTGCCATGCACCACGCCCAAATGGATGTAGCAAGATGGAATGTGGTAAACTCTGCAAAAGCAGGCTTAACCACCATGGAACATTGGTATGGTTTACCAGAAGCATTATTTACTGACAGAACAGTTCAGCATTACAAACTAGATTATAATTACAATAATGAGCAAGACCGATTTTCTGAAGCAGGTAAATTGTGGGAACAAGCAGCCCCACCTTATTCTGACAAATGGAATGAAGTGATGAATGAATTATTGGCTTTGGATTTTACCCTGGACCCGACTTTCAATATTTATGAAGCCAGCAGGGATTTAATGCGGGCCCGAAGAGCAGAATGGCATGAAGAATACACATATCCTTCACTTTGGGAATTCTATCAGCCGAGTAAAATTTCCCATGGTTCTTACTGGCATTATTGGGGAACAGAGGAAGAAGTGAGCTGGAGAAAAAACTACCAATTATGGATGACTTTTGTAAATGAATATAAAAATAGAGGAGGGCGAGTAACTACAGGTTCAGATTCAGGCTTTATTTTCCAGCTTTATGGTTTTGCTTATATACGAGAAATGGAATTGTTGAGAGAGGCCGGATTCCACCCTTTGGAAATTATGATGTCTGCTACCCTAAATGGGGCCGAAGCCTTGGGTATGGAAGACAAAATCGGTACGGTGGAAATCGGAAAATTAGCTGATTTTGTGATAGTGGAAGAAAACCCATTGGAAAATTTGAAAGCTTTATATGGAACTGGAGCCATAAAACTGACCGAAGATAATGAAGTCATTCGTGCCGGAGGCGTGAAATACACCATCAAGGACGGGATCATTTATGATGCCAAAAAACTATTGGAAGATGTGAAAAAAATGGTGGCTGAAGAAAAGGATAAAACGAGATTTGAAATTAAGCAACCGGGGATGGATTAAAACCTGGTTTGGTTCAAGCGTCTTCCCTAGTCTAAGCGTCTCGCTTAGACTTTGCATTGGCTCATAAAAGGGGTTTTGTGCTTAGTCCAAGCGAGACGCTTGTACCAGTGTTAAGAGTTGGGGTTCGGTCCAGGCGAGGCGCTAGAACCAGTGTTCGTGTAGGCATGCAACATTAAAGTAACTCAAAAATTTCCTTTGCGTGGCCTCTGCGTCTCGTATGTTTACAATCCTTAAAAATAATAAGTATTTTTAATAAAGCAATAAGGCAAGGTGAGAGCAGTATTTGCGCCTAAACAAGCCTTGAGCTATGTTCACGCAGAGATATTCCTCACCTTGTTT
>NZ_JBNPEF010000034.1:0-13119 GCF_051117495.1 Marivirga sp.
CGCCTGCCGCGGGCTCCTCGAAATTTAAGTAGCGATTTTTACAAAATCACTCCCTAAATTTCCGAGGTCATAAAACTGTTTCGTAAGCTCTATTTTAGAACTTACACAGTTTATGAGATACTCCCTTATAATCTGTTTATATATAAAAACCCACAATGGAATACCGTTGTGGGTTTTTTTATTGCCTAGGATTAATAAGTCAGAATTCCTCAAAAACTTTATCATCCCATTCTTGAGCAACTTTTATATTTCCTAAAGTCCGTTCTCCCCTACCGGATGATAAATAAATATTATCGTATTTTTTATAATCACTCCATTCATTGCTATAACTTGCAGCGCTATCTGAAGCATTTCTATAAAAATCCCATTGCAAAATCATATGAGTTTCAGGATCGATATAAGCTTTGTATTTATTTTGTGGAGTAAAACCTACTTTTTCAAAAGTTAGACTGATGACTTCTGCCTTTTTTCCACTTAAGGTGCTGTCTTGACCGTGATATTTTAATTGAACGCCTGGATCTTTAAATTTATAAGGAAAAACCAACCAATAGGAATCGTTCACCCAGATTTGCTTTCCCCTTTCAATGTATTTATCCAAAGAATCGCTCTTGGTTAATTCTCTATCTCCAATTTTAACACGGCCCGTATCCTCATTAATATTAATGAGATAAGTAGAATTTTGACCTGGGAAATCAATTCTGACATTTCCTGTATATTTATCCCATATCAAATCACGGGCTCCCAAAAAGTTCCAAGTAATATATCGGGTATTGTCCCAATTGTCTTTTCCTCCATGTGCCTCCATAACTTTATCCGCCAATTCCACAGCTTTTGCATCGGAATTTTCAGGATTGAAAGCAGGAGTTTCAGATTTTTTGGTTTCTTCTTTTTCTTCTGATTTCTCTGATGGTTGACAAGCAATTAATATCAAGATTACTATGCTGAGCAGTATTGTGTTTTTCATATTCTGTAAATTAAATTTTTATCAAATTGTTTCAATCAATTTATAAAATCAGGTCAGTACTAAATACTTAATACGGTCTGACTACCGTCTGACCTCTGCACTTAGGTCAGACGGTAGTCAGACCGGAAATTTAATGTTTCCCAAAATCAAAACGGCTTTTTAAAAGTCACGATTTTCCTAAGCACATCATAATAAAGTGTAAAATAAAGTATAATGCTCATCAACCAAATAACAGCTAAATTAAATGCAAGCGTATTAAAAATGTAACCTGCAAAATATTTTTCACCAGCGTAGAATTGCGTTCTAAAATCCAATACATGGTCGGGCTGTGGCTCCATATAAACAGGATAAATCTTTTGGATTAATTTGCCATCGTATTCAATAATCCTATTGGGGTCATTGGTGTTTTTAACCAAGTTCGCCACAGTCTTGTTGTAATAGTTATCGCGTAGAAATTCAAAACGAGCTTTTCGTTCCGGGCTAGACGTAAGCATATAAATTGCTTTTTCTTTTTTGGCGTTGGCCTCATTAAAGAAGTTATTGTAAAACCGACTTAAGGTATTCAAAAACTCCTCCGTTTTGCCAGCAGTCCACCTATCGAATTTGTCTTGAGTCAATTTGTGGTAAGCATCAAATTTATCTTTTCCCACAATTTCCAGTTCTAGGCCAATTTCTCTATTTAAGATTTTGATTGCTTCTGCAAATTCCGGTGAATTTTTATCATCCAAATTTTGCGTCAGGAAGTTCAATTTAGATTTTAATCTTGGAATATAATATACAGTTTTATATTCTGATTGCGCCATTTGTCGGTCAAGTTCAAAAAACGGGGCTGCATATTCATTGGATTTAAATTGTGCGACCATGGAAGCTTCAAAAGCCCAGCGAGATGCCATTAATTCTCCCACCAAAGGCACTTTGTCAGGAGTTGTAATTTGGGGGTTTAAGTTATCAAAATTTACTACTACCCCACTTAAAATCAATTGAGGGATTAATAAAATGGGAATTAAAATATAGATGGTGATGGCGGAATTAAAAGCAGATGAAATGTTTAACCCCAGCATATTGGCAAAACAAGCGGTAGTGAATAATATAGCCCAATAAGTAAGGCTCATGCCATCTATCTCCAAAATTAAATCTCCTATGATCACATAAGTAAAAGTTTGCACAGCAGAGAAAAGAAATAAAATCCCAATTTTAGAAAAGAGATAGCTACTTCTGCTCAAATGCAAAAAGGATTCTCTTTTTAATATTTTCCTGTCTTTAATAATCTCTTCGGCACTCACTGTCAGCCCCATAAAAAGCGCCACAATAATGCTCATGAAAAAGAAGGCAGGAATATTGAGGTTGTCAATAAATAAATACTCACTTTTTTCATTTTCGGGATAAAACCGAATGATATAGGCAAGTAAGATCGCTAAAATGGGTGCTTCCAGTAAATTGATTAATAAATATTGACGGTTGGCAAGTTTTGATTTAAAATCTCTTTTGAAAAATAAACTTATTTGTTTTAGCCAGTTAGGAATTTGTAATTCGGGTTTAGGTAAAGGGTCAGGATTTTCTATTTTTGGAATTACTAATTGTTGTTCGAATAGGCTAAACCATTTTTTGGGACTTATTTTTCTTTCGTCTGTTGCTTTTCCATACTCATTCACCACTTTGGTTTCGATAATATTGAAGATTTGCTCAGGATTTACATTTCCGCACTCGATACAAGCCGCTTGGTCTTTGTCTATGGTATTGATTTGATTTTTGAAATAAAGGACTGCTTCCACAGGGTTTCCATAATAGATTTGGTAGCCTCCAACATCCAAGATTACCAGTTTATCAAACATCCTAAAGATATCGGATGAAGGTTGATGAATCACTACAAAAACCATTTTCCCTTTTAAGCTCAATTCTTTGAGCAAATCCATGATGTTTTCCGAATCTCTGGAAGATAGACCCGAAGTGGGTTCATCCACAAAAAGAACCGATGGCTCTCTCAGTAATTCCAAGCCAATATTTAATCTTTTTCTTTGCCCACCGCTAATGGTTTTATCAAGCGGAGAGCCGACCTTTAAATGTTTTGTTTCCGATAATCCTAATGAAGCTAATGTTTTGGAAACCAACTCTTCAATTTCCGAAGATGATTTATCGTCAAAACATAGCTTGGCCGCATAAAAAAGGTTTTCATAAACAGTTAATTCCTCAATTAATAAATCATCTTGAGGTACATAGCCGATGGTTCCCTTTATGGCATTTGGGTTATCATGAATGTTAATGCCATTAATTTCAACTTTTCCTTCCGAAGGCCTTTCATTTCCATTTAAAACATTCAGCAAGGTGGATTTACCGGAACCAGACGCACCCATTAATCCTATTAATCTTCCGGTATCTTCCGCGATATTGACCTTGTTAAGGCCTATGTGGCCATTTGGAAAAGTAAAACTGATGTTTTCTGCTAAAAATGAAATATTGGGAGTGCTATCATCCGTTTTGTAATGACTGGCAACATCACTGTAAAAAACGGTTTGTGATTTTTCCCCTTTGATGGTGCTTCCTGAAGGAAAAAGCGTGATAGTATTTTTTCTTAATGGAATGCCGTTCATATTTAATTGGGCATTCCCGATGTATTTTACAAAATACATTTCAGTACCCGCCAATTTCAAAATGGCCAAAAAGCCATCTAAATGATTTTCCTGAATGAAATATGTGGATTCTGGTACTTTTTCATCCTCTTCAGCAACAATAAGAAATTTGTCAGATTCAAAATCTTCAATGTTTTTGGCCAGCGCAAAAGATTGGATATAAGCAATAATTTCGATTGGGAGCTTAGTTTTTTCGGCAACTCGGTCTAAAATCTGAGTTTCTTCATCTGCTATTTCCCCATCTGCCAAAATAAGCTCAATTAATTGCAGGGCTAGAATGATTTTTTGAGGGTAAGTGAATTCCTCGTTAATTTTATGGCATATTTTGTCAATCCTTTCATTACTATCACTATAAGATGAGGCTGCAAAATCATCAAACATTCTTAGATGACGTTCTGCAGATTCTTCTGAAAGGTTTTCTGACAAAAATTTCTTTACATTATTACGCTCATCTTCCGTAACAGTACCTTTTTTTGCAACTATTGCAAATAATTCCAATAAGGCTTTTAGTAAATTTTCACTCATGGCTTAGTTTGAAATAATATGGGAGACCAACCTGGTTTTCTTGCAGAAAAAAAAGGGCAGAGACTTCAGTTCTACATGCTCTCGTACCCTTTTTTAATATTAATAATATTTTACAATCATCCGGTTACATCATCTCTGATTTTGCCCATTTGATTGGTTATGTTGTCTAAAGTTTCATCCTCTAATAATTCAGAACCTTTTCCCTCATCCATTAATTGCTGAACATTTAATTTTTTATACTCTTCTTTCAACACTTTCAAATCAGCAACAAGGGTTTTGATATAATCATCTTGCTCAACACTTTCCAAAAGTTCAATTAAATCAATTAATGGTTCTTCCTGCTTAATGATAACATCAACCAATGGAATTAAAATTAATTTACGCGCATTATCAGGCAATTCTTTAGGATAATTTTCCACTAAAGCCGTAGCAATGTAAAGGCCTTCAATAAAAGAACCTGCCAACAGTAACGCTGCTACTTTGGGTCGATCAGTTTTTCTTAAATGATCATCAGCATTATTAATCGCTTCATTCACTATAGTTGCTAATGAGTCAGTATTGGATAAATTACTTTCGAACCTTTCAACAGTTTTTGGATCAAAAGAACCTGATAAAGCTAATTGATCAGCCAATGGTCTGATTTCCGTAATATAATTCAAAGCTTTTTGAGACTTTTCATAAGCACTCAAATAAGCTACATCAGTGGCATAAACCCCTAAGTTTACGGCAGCTTCATTATTGTTGCTACTGTAATTACTTACATTTTTCAAATCATGAATTAAACTTTCATCCAGATCTGCTCCGGTTTCCATTAATAAAAAAGGAATTTCTGAAGGTGCGGGCATTTCTTTCACTACACCACTAATTTTCTCTTTTACTTCCTTTTGAGCTTTTTCGAATGCTTCAGAATTGCTTTCTTCCTTTTCTTTCTTTTGCGGGCTACAAGCTACAACGGCCAATAAGGCTACAATTACAATTGATTTTAAATACATATTCATTGTTTATGGTTTTTCTAAGTCTTTAATTTATAAAATAATTTTAATAAATAATATTGTTTTGGAAAGAGGATTTTCAAAAAAATTGATGGCAGGTCAAATTTTATTAAAGTTGGATTTTACAAAAGGCATTAGACACCACCAATTCTTAAATTTTGAGCACATTGATTAATTTTTTATTGTGTTGAGCTTTTGCTTCATCATATCCAATATTTTCGTTCCTATTTTTTTCAATTGAGGTTTTATCTTGTTGTTATATAGATATTCATTCCGACTTCTTTTAGGAAATTGATATATTTTTGAAATAATAAAAATTAATAATAGACTTCCAATACCCCAAAATATGAAATTAACATAAACGTGATTTTTTAAATAAGGCAAAATCAAATAATAGAGAAGTATTGTCCAAAAAACACAGCTACTAAATATGGAAATTAAAATTAGATATTTTTCCCAAAGACCCTCTTTGCCAATTGAATAGGGATTTTTATTGGGATACCAGAATCTTTGAGTGTTATGGTTAATAAGCAATCTATGAAAGCCGGATTTTTCGGATGTTAAAACACTGACGAAATGCCCTTCCCTGAAATCAAAAGTTGCATTGTAAAATTGAAAATATTTTAGTTCTCCTTTTTCCGATTTTAGCTTAAAACTTATGTTGTTTTGAATTTTCTGATCCAGATATTGAAGGGGTTCCTTTTTATTGAAGTTTAAATGAATTGGATATTCTAAGTCTTCAATTTCTCCTGAAAAACAATGGAGCTTAACTTTTCTATATCCGTTTTTTAATTCAAATCCCATCGCCATTTATTTTGGTCTTTATGATAATCAAAAAATTATTTTCATCAAAAACGACACAAGTTTTTGTAAAGCCCGTAATTACATGTAGGTACATACAATTTTAGAAACATGGAAAAAATAATTTATAAAGCAGCATCAAGAGGCCATGCTGATCATGGTTGGTTGAATACCCATCATACCTTTAGCTTTGCCTCTTATTATGATTCCAATAGAATTCATTTTGGAGCACTAAGGGTATTAAATGACGATAAAATTACAAGCGGTACGGGTTTTCCTAAGCACCCTCATGATAATATGGAGATTATTTCGATTCCTTTAAAAGGAGATTTGGCGCATGAGGACAGCATGGGAAATCAAGCCACCATCAAACAAGGAGATGTTCAGGTGATGTCGGCAGGAACTGGAGTTACACATTCAGAATTTAATCCCAATAAAGATATGGGGACTGAATTTTTGCAAATATGGGTGTTTCCCAATAAAGAAAATGTTGAACCAAGATATGGCCAGGTTCATTATCCAGTAGCCGAGCGAAAAAATACTTTTCAAATGGTGGTCTCCCCTAATGCCAGTGATGTGGATACCTGGATTCAACAAGATGCCTGGTTTCATTTAGCGGATTTTGAGAAGGGATTTGAAAAAACTTACGAACTAAAGAAAAAAGATAATGGGCTATTCATCTTTTTACTGGAAGGAGCGATAGAAGTTGGAGATGAAAAATTGGAAAAACGAGACGGAATTGGTCTATTGAATTTGGAAAAAATAAACATTAAAGCTTCTGAAGATGCTGAAATGTTATTAATGGAGGTTCCATTAGAATGGTAATTCATTAAAAATAGAAAAGGGCAGTATTGCTACTACCCTTTTCGCCTACAACCATAAAACTATGAACGGTAACCAGCCATCCACAGAAAGATTTCAACCAAAACCTTCTAAACCAAAGACAACCAAAAACTTAAAAGGGTTGGAAAGCACGTAATTATTTTTATCAATTATTGAAGAATCTGCTATTAGGGAGCTAAAAGGTGTTAAAAGAGATTTTCTCGTTTGGGAATATTCCAGCGTAAATCTATACCATAAAAGCTGTTCTCACTATTGTTGTTGCCAAACTGGCTTTCCTGATTTCGGATGCTATAATTCAAATCAAGAAAAAGATTATGATAAGGCATTATACTCAAAGTCATTTTTACAAAACGTAAATTATTAAGTTCACCTTGGCCTATAGTGTGTCCAAACTGCCAATTGCTTCCTGTATCCGGATTGGTATGAACAAAGCGTGTATTATTTGTTTTAAAAATATCGCCCCCAAAATGATTGTTTACCGTTGTATCCGTACCAAATTCGGCCATTACCGCTTTTGCTTGAAAATGAATTCTAGGAGTAATTTGATAGCGTAAAGTGGCTACCCATTCTTCAAAATTAGCGCCTAATGGATGGGCTAGAGATTGTTTATAATTGGCATAATTAGTGAAATTGGAATCATGCGCATACATAAAAGGTCTCGCAACATTGTATTCAGCCTGTAAGTCTAAATTCGGGATTTCAAAGGCATTAAAATACTTTAAACCCGTTTGTACCGCCCATTTATTGGCCCACCAGCCACCTTGTCTTAAATTATCAATCAAGAATTCGTCTAATACCAACTGCCCGTAAAGACTAAACCTTTTTAGAAATAAAGCCCTAAAATCCATTCCCACCAAAGCGTTTCCTGAACTTCCGTCTTGCTGTTCTAAGGCACGGTAAAAAATAATAGGGTTAAAATACATAGGATCAATTGGATTTTGTGCAACCGATGAGTCCCCAGACATGATAGCCTCAAAAATTCCTATATTAATATTATCCGTGATATTGTAGCTCAAATGATGCAATGACATAAATTTTCTAGGGTATTGGTATTGAGTTCCCGATAATTGATTCCCTCTTAATACTACATCCGCTGTTTGTAATCCAAAAAGATTGGTATAATTCAGTTTCCAGATATTGGTTTCAGCTTTTAAAAATAAATAGCTTGGTGAAAAATCACTTAAAATGAGAGAGCGCTCACCATTTCCGATAAAAAATCTATCATGGCCAAATTGCAGATTGATGTTTTTGGTAGTTTGAAAAGAAATATAACCCCTTGCCGTAAAGAAGTCCACCCCTTCATTATTATCTCCATACGGTTTCCAAAAACCTTCATTGGGAACGGCTTTGAAATCACTTATATAATCATTCACATGATTGGCAAATACAACTTGGTTTTCTCCTACAAATGTGTAGAACCCGAGTTTATTGTTAATTAATCCTCTTACTTCTAATCCTCTTGTATTGGTAAAAAGTCTGTTGTCACTTAAGCTTTCCTCTCCTATTGAGAGGCCCAAAACAGGATTTACATGTAAATCAAATTCTTCTTCATGTACATTTAAGAAGTCGGGCTTTGTTTTATAAATATGTCCGAAAATACCCCTTTCATTTCTATAATCAGCACTTTCTGTCCATTCCCAACTGTCATTTTTCAGATAATTATAATTGAATTTATCTTTCCGGTTTAAATTTTGGCTATCTAAACTGTCTAAAAATTGCGCAATTTCCTTTCGGTTAAAAGGCTTCATAGAAGCATGGAAACTTTCAGAAAATTTTCCGTTTGTTACTTCCAGTCTTTCTAAAAGGTGATAATAATCACGGTTTAGAGGGGCATTTACGGCTTGTGAGAAAGCATTTAATACGAAAATAAACAAACAGACAGTAAATAGTAATCTCATATTGAATATATTAGCGCCTGCAAGATAACCAAAAATATATCACCAATAAATAGAGAGAGGTTTGGAAAGAACAAATCCTTCCCTTATTTTTGCATTCCTTTTAAAAGAATTGGTTGGAAATCAATAATTTAATTTACTAGTTATGAAAAAAGATATTCATCCGGAATACAAAGATGTTGTTTTCTGGGATACTCAAGCAGACGTGAAATTCTTAACGAGATCAACAATGAGCTCGAATGAAACCATCAAAATGGACGATGGTAAAGAATATCCGGTAGTTAAAATAGAAGTTAGTTCGGCTTCTCACCCTTTTTATACAGGAAAGAAAATTTTCTTGGATACTGCAGGTCGTGTGGAGAAGTTCAACCAAAAATACAAAAAGAAGAAATAATTTTAAATTATCAATTCTTCATAAAAGTCTCTCTGATGTTAAAGTTAGAGAGACTTTTTTATTTATAACCTGAGTTCGATTTTATATCTGCAAAACATCTTCAAAGCGTCATTTCAGAAATTTTCTTTTTATATTTTCAAAAAAAAAGAAAATTATCTGAAATCTTTCTATAGCATTTTGAAGGAGATGCCGGAAAATAAATACTTTTTAAAATTTAAGTATTCATTTTCTGGCATGGCCAGTCCCGAATAGCGGGAACGGTGCTTCTATGAATCGAACTCAGGTTTATAGACTATTCCAACTTTTCAGCTACATCAAAATATTAAGCTTATCTTTGAATTTAACAGATTGGCGAATTTATAGTTAAAACATAGATGACAACGGAAGAATTTAGAAAGCATGCCCATTCTTTGGTGGATTGGATGACAAATTACTTAGAAAATGTAGAAGATTATCCTGTTTTATCTTCTGTGAAGCCCGGTGAAATTAAAGCTCAATTTCCTAAAACTTATTCTGAGCAATCAGAAGACTTCAGCAAAATTTTTAAGGATTTTGAAGACAAAATAATGCCGGGCATCACTCATTGGGAAAGCCCTAATTTTTTTGCTTATTTCCCTGCTTCCAAAAGTAAAGCTTCCGTTTTAGGAGAAATGCTGATGTCTGTTTTAGGCACTCAAGGAATGGTTTGGTTAACTTCTCCCGCTGCAACTGAATTGGAAGACCGCATGATGGAATGGATGCGAGATTTGTTGGGGCTATTAAAGGATTGGACAGGCTCCATTCAAGATACTGCCTCTACTGGAACCCTCAACGCACTGATTACTGCCAGAGAAAAAGCAAGTAACTTTCAGATCAATGAAAATGGCTTTTTTAGAATGCCAAAATACCGGATATACGCTTCTGAACAGGCACATAGTTCCATCGATAAAAATGTGAAGATTGCAGGCTTTGGCTCTAAAAATTTAGTCAAAATTCCGGTGGATGAGCATTTTGCCATGATTCCCGAGAAGTTAGAGGAGAAAATCCAAAAAGATATTGACTCGGGCTACGAACCCTTATTGGTTTTGGGTGCTTTAGGCACAACCGGCACCACTGCTGTTGACCCCTTGGAGGAGATTGGAGCTATTGCCAAAAGATATCATTTATGGTTTCACGTTGATGCAGCCTATTCAGGAGCAGCTTTGATTTGTCCTGAACACAGATGGATGAGCAAAGGACTTGAACTAGCCGACAGCATGGTTTTCAATCCGCATAAATGGATGTTTGTCAATTTTGATTGCAGCTTATACTATGTAAAAGAGCCTGATTTATTAAAGCAATCCTATAGCATTACTCCTGAATACCTCAAAACGGATGCTGATGAGGAAGTAAATAACTACCGAGATTGGCATATTCAATTGGGCCGTAGATTTAGAGCATTGAAGTTATGGTTTGTTTTAAGAGAATTTGGAGCTAAAAAACTCAGGACAATTATCAATAACCATATTGAATGGGCAAAGTGCTTGGAAAAAGAAATCAAAAAATCGGCAGACTTTGAAATGTTGGCTCCAGTTCCAGTAAACTTGCTTTGCTTTCGCTTTAATGATGGGAGGATGAATGAGGAAGATCTTAATAAATTCAATGAGCAATTACTGAAAAATGTGAATGCCACTGGTAAAATATTTATTACGCACACTAAACTGAACGGAAAATATACTTTGAGATTAGTGGGCGGTCATCCTGAATTGACTAAGGGGCATTTGGAGAGGGCTTGGGGGTTGATTCAAGAAATGGCACATAAAATAGAGGCTAAATTCTGATTGTAATTTCAGGGGCAGTTGGTTTAATATATTTTCTTTATATTTATCATATCAGTTCAGGTACATCCAAAACCAGATAGCATTTTATTTTTTATGAATGTATGGATTGATAAAAAAGAAATATAGTCACCAAGGGGTGATTATATTCAATTGTTATCTTCAATTTCTGCAACTTGAAAGCACTTTTACTCATAGCGCTAATTAACCCCATAACTCTTTGGGCTCAGTTCAACTTTGAACCAGATTCTATTGTGCAAACAAGGAATATCCATTTAGGGATACCAGATCCTGATAGTGTCAAATTCGAATTCAGGTTATGGAACAGCTCAACTCATTTTGGATTATTGACGCAGCTAACACTTAACACAGAAGATGAATGGAGCTACAATACTGGAATTGAGAATCATAATGCTGGGATCCACTACTTTGAAAATTCACGGAACATTAACATCTCCGAACTTTGGAAAAAACTGGATTCACTCAATGTGAGAACTTTGCCAAGCCAAGAAAATGCGAAAATATCGATCCAGAAAGAAGATCAGATACATTATCTCACGCAGGAACAATTTGAAAAAATTCTTGGCCCTGGAGGATCAGCATTTGAGGTGGAGCTATTTAGGGGCAATGACTATAGAACATACTACTATTTAGACCCAATTAAACTTTCCGATAATTTCAAGAACTCCAAAGAGAAATGGAATGCTAATGAACACCATAATATGGCTGAGATAGTTCGAACAATAAATGAGACTTTTGAACTCATGAGAAACTTCCAAGAATACCTAAAGAACTATGGAAAAGAAGATAACAGACGCTAAAATCCATAGGCTAATGAGCCATTTGCAAAGGGCATTTGAATCAGATACTTTTAAGGAAAATAACAAAGGTCAAGCCTACGGATTTTAGCTGGCCGTAATAATAGAGTACTCAGTTATTTGGAAAACTTATAATCCCTAAAAATTTGGAAGAAGAAAGCCATCAATTATTAAAAATTGAAAGTAGTCAGATATGTATTATTTGCGATAAGGACGAGAAAAAACCTCAACTTGGGACTGGATTCGTTTTTTTAAGACCAAATTGGGTTGTCACTGCTGCTCATGTTGTATTAGATGACTTTAAAGCGCCACGTGATAAATTGTACGCAGAGTTTCCTGATAATCGTAAATTAGAGTTACCTGTAAAGGTACTAGCTGTACATAAAGAAAATGATATCGCTTTACTTGAAATTATTGGTGATACAACACCAGGCTCAAAACCACTTTTTCCTGGATATGTGGAATTAAGTGTTTCTAAAGGACTGATCTCTTTAGGATATACACCTAGTAAAGGTAGAACTATAACTGCTAGCCTAGCAAAAACATATGACAAAAAAATTAGAGAAAGAGAAGCAGATGAAACAATTCTTGAGTTTGAATCAAATCAAGTAGAAGGCGGTTCTTCTGGAGGACCTATATTTGGTGATGGTGGAGCAGTTTTAGGAATATTAATTAATGTATTTACAACAGAAAAAGAACCAGATAAAACATTTGCTAGAGCAACATCGATCTTAAATTTAATGAATGGGATTGTAATCGATTATAATCCAGAAATTCTTATATCTATAAAATAAAAATATTACTAACATAGTATCAAAACCCATTTGCTCACCTCCTTGTAGCAAATTGACTGCTAAATAGCCCGTAATTTATGCTTGCTTTTCATAGCTGGCAACCAAGGATAATGCTTTAGCTAACTATAGAGCCTGATTATACTAAGCTTTTGCAATAAATGAAGTTTATCAGTTTGTGGAGAAAGCATAAATTACTACTTTCAGTATTTCATAGCCTAGTATAACAATCAGGTTTTATACAGGCGTTCCATTACTTCATAAGAACCCACAAGAAAATTGAAAAAGCTGTTATTCAAGCTTCTGACTTATTCCATAGGTTCTCCTATGGCACGGATTTTGCTAATTTAGATTTAATGAATAAGTCAACGGTTAGAATTGCAGAAACATTACTATTAGGGTTTCATGGAGGTTAAGGAATTTCTAGCCTTATGGCCTGAACTTGAGTACTTGATTTGATTAACATTTAAGAACATTTTTTCTATTTATAAATAAAGCAAAGTAGTAACCTTAAAATATATTGTATTAGGTCATCAGCAGTTTGATTGAACCTGCTACCTTTGACCGGACGGTAAGTTAAGCTTTAAATGCTAAATTTACTTACTATGAAAAGAGAAAGAAGAAAGTTTGACAAAGAGTTTAAAGAGATGACTGTAAACTTATGCTTATCTGG
>NZ_JBNPEF010000027.1:0-85892 GCF_051117495.1 Marivirga sp.
TCACTCTGATGGATGAATTAATAGAAATAGCTCCAAAAATACTAATATTAGAGAAAAAGAAAGGCAAACTATCTTTAAATCAATCCATTACGGTGTTAGGCTGACGGCTATGGCTAGCCAGCGGATATGAATCCTGTGCCCTAGCCAACTGAGCTGTCAGTTATATTACAGTTTATATTTTTCATAGACCACTTCCCAAATGTATTCTCTTCCATTTGCGGTTTTGAGCTGTTTTTCTCTTTTGAGAGCTTCCTTTTTGGTTTCATAATCCTCAGTAAATAGGATTTCCCAGGGTCTGAATTTTGCGGTGTATCCTTTTTTGGAGAATATAT
Source organism: Marivirga sp. (assembly GCF_051117495.1). NCBI lineage: Bacteria > Pseudomonadati > Bacteroidota > Cytophagia > Cytophagales > Marivirgaceae > Marivirga > Marivirga sp. The sequence goes on from NZ_JBNPEF010000027.1 coordinate 333, forward strand.
TGTGGCTGTCCATTCGATTTTGTAGGTCAGAGGTAAATCCGACATAAATCTTATGATGGTTGGGGCTGTAAAGAACGTAAACCTTAAACATTTTCTTTGCTTTGGTAGAAACAAAAAAGGCAACCGAAGTTGCCTTTAAAATAGTAGCGAGGAGCAGATTTGAACTGCCGACCTCAGGGTTATGAATCCTGCGCTCTAACCAACTGAGCTACCTCGCCAAATAATATCATTAAATCAAATACTCAAACAACTAATAGCGAGGAGCAGATTTGAAACTGCCGTCCGCTAGCCAGCGGATATGAATCCTGCGCTCTAACCAACTGAGCTACCTCGCCAAATAATATCATTAAATCAAATACTCAAACAACTAATAGCGAGGAGCAGATTTGAAACTGCCGTCCGCTAGTCAGCGGATATGAATCCTGCGCTCCCCCGAAGGGATCCCAATGGGATAACCTAATGATCTACCTCACCAATTATCAATTTCAATCAACTAAAATCCTTTTGATTTTACCACCAGCTCGAAATTGGAGTGCAAACATAATGAATTATGATTTCATAATCCAAAAAAAATTGAAAAAGAATTTATTGTGATATATCATATTTAATCCTAACTTATCAACTATTAAAATGAATTGGTTATGGGACTAAAAAAATTTATTGGAGACTTTGAAATAAATGCTTCAAAGAAAATGCTATATCCTTATATAAGTACAGCAAGTGGCTTGTCACAATGGTTTGCTGATGATGTAAATATAAATGAGGATAAGGAATATAATTTTATATATGATGATGAAGACCATCCTGCAATTATGGCAGGGCATAGAGTGAATCAATTTGTCAAATTTGAATTTCCAGAAGAAGGAGAGGAAGATGATCCGGCCTACATCGAAATACATTTAGATGAAAATGAGCTAACCCAATCCATGTATATGAAAGTAGTTGATTACTCAGATTTTGAAGATGAGCAGGAGCAGTATGAAGTATGGGAAGGTTTGATTAATAACTTAAAGGAAATAGTAGGAGGTTAATTTTCTGGTACTTTAGGAATCTTTATTAATTTTGTGCGTTAATAGTAATAATTTAAAAATAATACCAGTCTTAAAAGTCTATTGCCCATTTGCCAGATGAAAAATATTTTTTCTATAATAATTTTCTTTTTACTATTTAATTTAGAAAATTCTTCAGCTCAAGATCAAAAAGAAACACTTAATTTTTATTATGAAAATGCTCAAAAGGCTATGCAAAGTGGTGACTATGAGTCTGCAAATACTCAATTCCGAAAAATTTTAAAGTTAGGTGTTAAGCTTCCTTCAGAAATGCCTTATTTATTTGCAAAAACTTTGTACGAGGTAGGTCAATACCAAAACAGCCAAAGTTTCTTGGATAAATACTTTGAAATTATGGGCAAGGCAGGTACGTATTATCAAAATGCGGAAGAATTAAAAAAATTATTGGCTCTTCAGCTCAATAAAAGCCTTTCATGTCAATATTGTGATTTAAGTGGATACCGCTTGGAAACTTGTATGACCTGTAATGGTGAAAAACAATTACTTAAGGATTGCGATTATTGTGAAGCTAAAGGAAAAGTCGGATGTACTGCCTGCAGTGGAGACGGAGTGTTAATACAACTCGGTGCAATGGGAAATCGAAGTTACAAAACATGTCACCAGTGCAAAGGAGAGGGTATTAATATATGCCCTGTGTGTGAAGGTGAAAAAGAACTTTATACTTATTGCCCAAATTGTTTGGGAAGTGGTAGTACTAGCACCGAAAAAATTTGCAATCATACTGAACATGATTAGCCATTCTGTCTAACAAATTATTTAATTTGATAAATTTTATCTCTTAGACGTCAAGCCTATATATTTATCGTAGAAATATTGGTTTTTATCTAAAAATGTAAATTTATTATCACCATTTTCATGATTTGTTTCTTAATCTGAAGTTTATTTATTTAATTAGAAACAAAATTAAATAAGTGATAAAAAATAATAAAATATTATAATTATGTCGTATTGTAAAGTTGTCGATCATAAAGGAGTTAAAATAGTTTATACTGATATTGAAAATACAAATGGAAACGAAGCTATTCCAACATTTGATGCAGTACAGAAATTGGTAGCTGAATTTCCAGATAAGTCGGTTTTGTCTTGTGTAAATGCAACAAATGCCAGATTCAATAAAGACCTTTTGTCAAAAATTAAAGAAACTGTAAAAAAGAATAATCCAAAAGTAAAAGTAACCGTGGTGTGTGGGTTGAGTAAGCTTTCTACTTTAATTTTGAATTCAATTATTGCAGCAACTGGGAGAAAAATGAAATTATTCGATTCTATTGAGGATGGAAAAGAATGGCTTTATCAGTATGAAATCAAGAGTACCGAACAGTCAGCAACTGCCTAATTCAATAATAAATAAATAATCATGACCCGATTGGAAACAATTGGGTTTTTTTATGCTTTTTATCAAGAGCTAAAGAAACAGTTTAATTATCTTCGGCCTTGCTTAAATTTTCAATAATGCCAATAATTAAGAATATTCAATATAAACCCCCATTCTACCTATTTAATCAGCATTTGGAAACCATAGTCCCCAGTGCTTTGAGAAAAGTGAAAGGAGTAAAATATGAGCGAGAGAGAATTGAAACCCAAGACGGGGATTTTTTGGATATTGATTGGGTAAGGAATAATAATTCTAGATTAATTATTGCCTCTCATGGTTTGGAAGGAAGTTCTGAAAGGCCTTATATACAAGGGGTTGCGAAATTGTTTGGGCAAAATAATTGGGATGTATTGGCATGGAACTGCAGAAGTTGCAGTGGTGAAATGAATCGTAAAGAGTTCCTTTATCATCATGGATTTACGCAAGATGTGGAAGAAGTAGTAAATAAAGCATTGAAAGAAGGCTATAATGAAATTGTGATGATAGGGTTTAGTATGGGAGGTAGTCTGACTTTAAAATATGTAGGGGAAAACGGACAGGATTTGTATCCTGAAATAAAAGCAGCCATGGCTGTAAGTGTTCCTTGTAATTTGTCAAGTAGTTCTAAAATGTTGGCACTCAAGAAAAATAAATTCTACCAAAATAGATTTATGCGGAAATTAGATATAAAGCTCAGGCATAAAAATGAACAATATCCTGGATTATTAGAAATCAAACCTTGGCAGACATTCAAAGATTTTCATGAGTTTGACTCCCATTATAGCGCAAAAATTTTCGGTTACAAAGATGCTCAAGATTTTTACGATAGTGTTCAATGCTTCCCGCATTTGAAAAACATTAAAATTCCAACTTTGATTTTAAATGCATTGAACGATCCCATGCTTACAGGAGATTGTTATCCTGAATCAGAAGCAAATGCCAATCAAAATATTGTGTTAGAATTGACTTCTCACGGTGGACATGTAGGCTTTCTACAAAAGAATAAAAAATTCACTTATGCTGAAGAGCGAGCATTGTCATTTTTTACTGAAACTTTAAAGGTTTATCAATGAAAATAGAGGTCATTAAAAAATTAGAGGATTTTTTAAATGACTTTCAATATTTCAAGCTGGAGGGCTATGATGCTTTTTATCATAGTTTTGAGTTAGGTAGTAAATTAATTGTGGTCAATATCACTCCTTATGAAGATGGCTTAATGCTTGAAATTCAGTTGGCAATAAAAATTAATAAAGTTGAAGAATTGATTTTTAGGTTTTATGGACAGGAAACTTCACCATTGAAACTCACTTATTGGGAAAATATTAATCAAATAGCAGACAACATTTCAAAAAGAAGCTTCATTCAAAATAGTGTTGAGCTTTCAAAAACTTTGCCTGAAATTGAAAGAGCTTTGGTTAAAAATGGTTTCAGTTGGTTGGATACAATGTCGGATTTGAAGGTGTTATCAGGTTATTATAAAGATCTAATTTTCACTAAAAACCAAAAACACACCAATCTGTTTAAACTATGCCAAAGGAGTTATCTATTAAGATTGATTTTAAATGAAAAGATGACAGAGGCCATTTTTTATGACTACTATGAGGAATTGCAAGCTTATAAAATCCCAGAACATCAATTGGAAGAATTTATAGCATTTCGTAAATTTTTAGCTTCTATTACTTTTTAAATAAATTCTCACATTCTTCTGCTAAAACATCGCCATTTATTATTGGACCATACCAGGCTTCCGAAGCTATCTGCTTTGCTCTAATATTAATTTGCTTCCCATATTTAGAGGCAGTAGGAATATTGCAACCATAAATCACTTCACCTATTCCAGCCCAGATGATGGCAGACATACACATTGGGCAAGGCTCCACCGTAGTAATTAAGGTTAATTCCTCTGCTCGGTCATAATCCAGTTGCTTTATTTTATTGATTGCATTTATTTCCGCATGAGCAACTGCCCCATCATGAATGGTAGTATTGTATCCGCTCACATGTTGACCTTCAGGATCTATTATAATGGCACCAAAGGGAGTTTTACTTTCTTTGGCTAAATCAATTGCCATTTTCATCCAAAATTCAATATTCATATTTGTGATTTTTAATGGATACTGTTTAGACTATAAATTCAATTTGCTAAAATAGGAATAATTATATTGTTGCTTATTTTCTCAGGTTTTATTTTAAAGGCATGTACATTTTCTAATTTGTAATTAGATTTGCTTAACTTCAAATTTCTAAACTAATAACAATGAAAAATAAACAGAATACTATTAAAGTACTTTTACTAAGCTTTCCAATTATCCTTCTATTGTCATGTGAAACTAAGCAAAAAGAAGAGGATAATGTTTTAGCTTCTATTAATAAGGAAGTACAGGAAAACAGTATGGCATATTCAAATTTGGAAAAGATGACTTCTGAAATTGGGCATCGTTTAACGGGTTCTGAAAATGGTACTGAAGCAGAAGAATATACATATGAGCTTTTAAAATCTTATGGTTATGAAAATGTTGAATATCATGAATTTGAAGTAGAAGCTTGGGCTCGTGATTCCGTGCGTCTTGAGGTTAATAATGAGGAGGTTGAAGAAGTGGTTTCCTTGGGGCATTCACCTGTTTCTGCGGATGTTGAACATGAAGTCATAGATGTCAATAATGGGTTAAGAGCTGATTTTGATAGCTTAAAAAATGAAGTGAAAGGGAAAATAGCTTTGGTCTATATCGGGATTTTGGATGGCAGTCCAGAGGGATTGAAAAATATTCACCGTTCTGAGAAAACTGCCTTAGCAATAGAATATGGAGCTAAAGGAATTATTATCACCAATCAAGTGCCAGGAGGAGTATTATTGACAGGTACTGCATCCGTTACAGGAAGTTTGATTGATATTCCAGCTATTTGTATCAGCTTTGAAAAAGGTATGGAACTGAAAAAGCAATTAGCTGAAGGAGAAAAAATTACAGCTCATATTCAAATGAGCAATAAAAGTGAGATGATAAAATCCAGAAATGTTATTGCTACATTACCAGCTAAAGAAAAAACAAATGAGAACATCATTATTGGTGGTCATTTGGATAGTTGGGACCTTTCTACTGGAGCAATAGATAATGGGATTGGCATTGCCGCAATTTTGGATATAGCTCGAACATATAAAGCGCTTAATCTTCAACCAAAAAGAAATATCAAATTTGTAATGTTTATGGGTGAGGAACAAGGTTTATTAGGTTCTAAAGAAATGGTTAAGATGTTAGCTGATAAAGGAGAATTAGGAAATGTGGCCTATATGATGAATATTGATATGAGCGGAAACCCTAAAGGATTTAATGCTTCTGGCAGAGAAGAAATGGTGCCTGTATTTGATGCGATAGGACAAAAAATTCAAGCTGTTGACTCAAGCTATGAAAATACTAATGCCAATAAGGCTGGATTACACAGTGATCATCAATCTTTTATGATGGAAGGAGTTCCAGTAGTGGGCTTAGTAGGAAACTTAGAAAGAAAGGTTTATAGCTATTATCATTCTAATGGAGATGATTTTTCATTGGTAAATGAGGAACATCTTAAGAATACTGTACGTTTTGGAGGCATGTTCCTATGGGAGTTAGCAAATTTAGAGGAAATTCCAACCAAGAAACTTGATTTTGAGCAAACCAAAGAATTCTTAATTAACCAAGGTTTAAAGGAAGAACTGGAGTTGGGAAATGAATGGAAATGGGGAGAGTGATAATTAAAAATTAGTAATTAATAATTAATAGTATAAGTAAAAAACAATTAACCAATAAAATAGCATATTTATGGCAGAATTTGAATTTGATGGGGACAAAGCAAAAGAGTCCTTTCAAAAAATAGTAAAGAACATACGCTTGATCATTGTAGTGGTAGTGGTATTGGCAGCTGTTATCAGTACATTCTTTCAAGTAGGAGCGGAGGAAGTTGGGGTAGTAACTCGTTTAGGAGCTTACAACAGAACCCTTGAATCAGGATTGAATTTTAAGATTCCCTTTGTAGAATCAGTGACTAAAGTGCCAGTTGAGCGACAACAAAAACAAGAATTCGGATTTAGAACTACCAGTGCGGGTGTTCAATCAACATTTTCGAAAAGAGGGGCTGAAGGTGAATCATTAATGTTAACTGGAGATTTGAATTTAGCTGATGTAGAATGGGTGGTTCAATACAGAATTGACAATCCTTATAATTTCTTATTTAAAGTAAGAGACCCTGAAAACACACTTCGTGATATTTCTGAGTCAGGTATGAGACAAATTGTTGGAGATAGAACGGTTAATGAAGTACTAACTGTGGGTAGAGCTGAAATTGCTGGTAAATTGAAAGTCCTTATACAAGAGCTTTCCAATGATTACGAATTAGGTATTAGGGTAGAGCAAGTGGTTTTACAAGATGTAACTCCACCTGAACCTGTAAGAGGAGCTTTTAATGCAGTAAACGAAGCACAGCAGGAAAAAGAAACTTTGATTAATCAAGCAAAATCAGAATATAATAAAGTGATTCCTAAAGCAAGAGGACAGGCCGAAGAGACTATTCAAAAAGCAGAAGGTTATGCAACCGAGCGGGTCAATAATTCTGAAGGGGAAGTAGCTAGATTTAATGAACTTTATACAGAGTATATAAAAGCTCCTGGTGTGACTAAAACTAGGATTTACTTGGAAACAATGCAAGAAGTAGTGCCTAAATTAGGTGATAAAATCATTACTGATGAAAAAGGTGGGAATGTATTGCCATTATTGAACATGGCTACAAAATCAGGTAAAGCGATTAATCAGTAATCATTTTAAATTTTTGAAATATTAATTATGAAAAAATCATTAATAACCATATTAGTTATAGTAGTAGTTGCTTTAATAGTAATTGCTCAGAGCGCATATATAGTAAGGGAATCAGAACAGGTGATTATTACTCAGTTCGGTAAACCTGTAGGAGACGCTGTTAAAGATGCAGGAATTCATTTCAAAGTTCCATTTGTGCAAACTGCTAATTTCTTTGATAAACGTTATTTGGAGTGGGATGGTGATCCTAATCAAGTTCCAACAAAAGATAAGAAATTCATTTTTGTTGATACCTATGCCCGTTGGCAAATTACCGATCCTCTACAATTTTTCAAACGTTTGACTAATGAGCGTGGGGCGCAGTCTCGTTTAGATGATATTTTAGATGGGGAAACTCGTGATTTTATTGCGAATAATTACTTGGAAGAAGCCGTGAGAACTAGTAATAGAACCCCAATCTCAAGTGGCGCTATAAGTGAGATCGTAGAGGATAGTTTAGTCCAAATCAATGTTGGTCGTGATAGTATTCAAGAGTATATTCAAAAATCTGCAAATCTTCAGACTCAAGATTTAGGAATAGAAATATTAGATTTCAGATTCAAAAGAATTAACTATGTTGAAGAGGTGAGAACACAGGTATATGAGCGAATGAAAAGTGAGCGTTTTAGAATTGCCGATAAATTCCGTTCAGAAGGGCAGGGGGAAGCTTCTCGAATTAATGGTGAGAAAGAAAGAGAACTCAAGTCTATTCAGTCTGAAGCATTTAAAGTAGCAGAGCAGATCAAAGGTAAGGCTGATGCTGAAGCGGCCGCAATTTATGCGAATGCATATAACAAAAATAATGCTTCTAGAGAATTGTACTCCTTTTTAAAATCTATGGAAACCTTCCAGAAAACATTTAATGATCAAACTACTGTTATTTTATCTACAGATAGTGATTTGTACAAGTACTTGAAGTCGATGAATTAAAGATTAATAGTAAATTCAAATTAAACATCTGTCTCTTTGGCAGATGTTTTTTTTTGCCTATTCTATTTTAGTAACTCATTATTTTAAATTCATAAAAAAAGCATCTATTAAGAAATAGATGCTTTAGTATTAAACCGTAAATTATCAATTATTATTTATTATCTTCTTTCTCTTTTTTCTCATTCGAAATCTCCAAATCGAAGGTTTTAAGCTGCTGTTCTAACTTCATGACATAATTAATAGACTCTTCAATCATGGTATGTTGTGAACTTATCTGTTCCTTCAAAAAGGATATTTCATCGTACAATCCATTTATTTTATCGGTATATTCTTTTTTAAGCTTTGCTTTTTCTTCTCTAGATTTTCTTAATAAATCCTTATAAAAATAATATGATTCTGGGATTCTACTCATATAACAGTGTTTAACCGTTTTTCAAAATTATTACAATTTTTTTTGAGATTCGAGAAGCAAAACTAATGTATGCTTTGAAAATTACCTGAATCTATTTTCTTTTTTAATCCTTTTAACTCTTTCCCTAGTTTATTGGCATAATCTACCGCCATTTTGAGCATATCCTGTTGAGCCATTAACTGCTCTTTCAGATATGACACTTCATTTCTAAGTTCTCCAACTTGACTTTCGTATTTGGATTTTAAGAGTTTTATTTCATTGTTGGATTTATCAAGTTCTAGTTTTAACTCTTCTACAGTACTATTTGACATATTTTATTAATTATCAATGGCATCCTGTAGTGAATCTTTATACTGGATATCCATTTCATTGAATTTCAAATTAGGATTTTCTTCCTTTATTTTCTCTCTACCAATCTTAACACTTTGTTGGAAAACTTTATTATCGGGCAAAATCTTTCTATGTGTTTTCAGACCTTTATGCCACATCTGCTCTTTCCATTCTGTAAAATACCATTCCATGGAAGGCTGATGAAAAACTGTTAACTTTCTTTTGTCAAAAACAAGCTTAGTAATTTTCTTTGATTCTACCAGTTTACCTATTTCATTGAATATATTTTTAAATTCTTCAATAGGAATATATGTACTGGTTGCTTCAACAATGGCTACAGGTTTTCCCTCAACAAATGAAATTTTTGCGTGTGAACCTTTATGATGACTTACTAAATTATCTTTTAAAGTTTCTGTCTCGTTACTCATAATTTTAAAAATTGTAATTGTGTGAAAAAAATTATTTAATTATAAAAAGTTTATGTTTTAACATCTGAGTTAATTGAATTGTTTGATAAATTTTAAATATTTCTTATTCTTTCCATTCCGCCATCTACGCCTATAATTTGCCCCGTTATCCAACTGTTTTCACTATCTAATAAAAAAGTGGCCGCGTTTGAAATATCTTCAGCTGTACCATATCTGCCGATAGGATGTCTTTTATTGGATGCTTCCTTTTTCTCATCTGTTGAAAGTAGATTTTTAGCCATGGGAGTATCTGTTAAACTTGGCGCAACTAAATTTACTCTGATGTTCTTGTTAGCAAGTTCTGCAGCTAAACTTAATCCAAAACCTTGCAATGCCCCTTTTGCCGAAGCTACCGAAGCATGGAATGACAATCCAGTGTTGGCTGCTACTGTGCTGAACAAAACAATACTAGCCTCACCAGATTTTTTTAATGCTTTTAAGGATTGTTGAATGACCATGGCCGCACCAACCGTATTTAGCCTAAAATCATTGATGTAGTCATTTTCTTTTATGCTTTGAAAGGGTTTAAGGTTAATACTGCCTGGGCAATATGCTAAACCATGCAATTCTTCAGGCAATTCCTTCAATTCATCTTTCATATCCAAGACATCTAATTTAATGTATTGGAAATCACCTGATAAATCAGGTTTATTTCTAGAGGCTAAAATTAAATTTGCACCCTTTTCCTGTAGTTTTTTAGCTAAGCTATATCCAATTCCTGAACTAGCTCCCACTATTAATATATTTTTATCTTTAAATGACATAGTAATTTGTTTAATATTATTACTTATAACATTAAACAATAGCTAATGTTTTATTAATTGTAGATTGATTTTTTACTTTTAATCGTAAGAGCTTATTTAATTACTTTTTTTGCTAAAACGGACCAATATTTATTGCTGTATTCAATTGATCGATGCTATAAATTAAAAAAGCCAATCTTCTTCTGAAAATTGGCTTTAAGTGAATAGTTAGTTTTACTTATTTATTTAAGGAACTTGAGGAATTGATATAATCCAAAAACTCTCTTCTTGTAGCTTCATCATTGAATTTACCGCCAAAGTATGAAGTACCTGTTCGGCTGTTGGTATCGCCAACTCCTCTAGAGGAAACGCACATGTGGTTGGCATCCATAACTACAGCCACATCCTCAGTTTGCATTACTTCTTTTAATTCTTCAGCTATCTGTACTGTCAAACGTTCTTGTACTTGAGGCCTTTTAGAATAGTACTGCACTATCCTATTGATTTTAGAAAGCCCAATTACCTTTCCGCTTGAAATATAAGCTACATGTGCTTTCCCGTAGATAGGGACAAAATGGTGTTCGCAATGTGAATAGAAGGTAATATCCTTCTCCACTAGCATTTGACTATAATTATATTTGTTTTCAAAGAGCTTTGGTTGTGGTTTGTTTTTGGGGTTTAAACCACTGAAAACTTCTTTTACATACATTTTAGCCACTCTGTTGGGAGTTCCTTTCAAACTATCATCGCTCAAATCCATGCCTAAGATGTGCATGATTTCTTTGAAGTGCTTGGCAATCATCTCCATTTTCAATTCATCGTCCATCTCAAAGGCATCTGCTCTTAATGGAGTCTCAAAATTTGAAGCCACGTGGTCATCTCCAAATTCCTCAAATTCATTTATATTTTCCAATTCTCTATTGTTCTGTTGGGTATTCGACATAATTTCTTTCCGTTTCGTACAACTTGATTTTTAATTCTTTTTCAGGGTCAATTTTTTCCCTCAACAAATTAAAAATCACGATGGCAATATTTTCAGCGGTTGGATTAAGCTTAGAGAATTCTTCAGTATCCATATTCAGATTCTTATGGTCAAACCTGTTAAGAACTCTCTCTTTAATCAAATCGCTCAGCACTTTCATGTCCATGACATATCCTGTATCAGGATCAACTTCTCCTGTTACTTTAACGATAAGTTCATAATTATGTCCATGAAAATTGGGATTGTTACATTTTCCAAAAACCTTTTGGTTTTTCTCCTCCGACCAATTGGGATTGTTTAACCTATGGGCGGCATTAAAATGTTCTTTCCTAAAAACTGATACTTGCATTAATATTTTTTTATTGAAGGTCAAATATACGGCAATAACACGGAAGAGTTCGAAGTGTTTAATAAAATAATAAAAAAGCTAAACAATATTTTTTAAAGGTTATGTCATTACCTCTTAAACTTCAATTTGATTTGTAAAGTTTATGCAACTTCTCTGTTTTTTCGATCATTTGGTTAGTGCCTAAGATTATTGCATAAACAACGATAACGAGGATAGAGAAAATGACTACGGCATAGTTTGGATGAATATTTTTTAGAAAATTTATACTCAAATTGCCTACTACTACCAAAATATTCGGAATGATAGCAATTGCCATTTTAAAACTTAAGTAATTTTTGATATACTTTTTTTGTCTGTATTGAACAAAATAATAAATCAATGCCCCTACAGTGGAAGCTATGAATATACTTTGACAAAATACCTTGAAATACTCAGGAAAGCTTTGATAAAAAGTGATTAAACTTAAGATGAATAAAATTGGAATGAATAGTTTTTCACTACTGAATATCTGCTTGATGCCTCTTCCATAGGAATCCCTTAATTCTTTGTTCAATTTAGAGGCTATAGATTCTTCAATTGTTTGAAAACCAAATACCCCAAATGATTTATGGACTTGTTTGAATGCAATTTCAAGTGTTAAATCAGGGTCTTTATCCATTTTATCTTCAATGGCGGAAGCTACATGATCAATAATTTCATATTGTACATCCGTGTGAGTAAACCCTCTTTTTGAGATCCATGATTTGATTTGAGCTATTTGTTCGGCTGATAGTTTCATAGATATTGCACTTTGATATTAGTTCTGAATAATTTAAATCCGATAAAGGCAGATGTAAAAAATAGCATTAATAGTACTAAGACAATAGCAGGATATTTTTCAAAAATACTGATTGTAGGTTCGCTAGGTTCTAAAACTAAGACTGGCAAAAAAATAGTCAAGTTGAAGATGGTGGTTGGTAAGCTTAAGTAGTGTTGAGTAGCTTTAAAGTGCGCTGATTCGAATTTTTTGCCGGCCTGTTTTTTTAAATATTTTAAAATCGAACCGTACAATAATAAACCAACATTAATCACAAGTATTGGAACCAAAATATACCAAACTATTGATTTAACTGGTATTGTTTCAATTAATAAAAGTCCTAAAAAAAGTATTCCTAATGTAGATACAATCTGAGGCCAACGCCAAAAATTCTTGAATTCTCTCCAATAGATTTCATTAACAGACTTTTTAGTCTTTTTCAATAAATTACTATTAATTCTTTTGACCCTTTGGTAGTAAAAATGATCATCTAGTTCTTCCAATGTTTCTTCAAGACTTTTTTCACCTTTTTCGTAGGATGAAGCATAATGATCATACAGTTCATTGTATAACTCTATGTAATCGATTGGCTTTTTAGCAATATGATTTGCTAGTTGTGTTTTTTGTTCTGCTGTCAAAGTCCTCATCAGCCTAATTTTAAGTTAAAGCCCAATACGCGTTGCATATTCATAAGAAAAGCCTCCAATTCCTGCATTTTCTCAGTTGTGGCTTTCTTTCCATTTTCTGTAAGCCGGTAATACTTTCTTACCCTGCCATCTACTTTTCTGCTTTCGGTAGTTAATGTGCCTTCAGCTTCAAGTTTATGCAGAGTAGGATAGAGAGCGCCTTCAGTCAGCTTGATTTCATCTGCAGTCAATTGTTTTACTTTCTGCGTGATTTCATAGCCATACATTTCACCAGTAGTTTGCAAAAGGTGCAAAACTATAGTAGATAGACTCCCTTTTATTAATTGTTGATTGGCCATGGTACAATTATACAAAATTATCTTATGCATAAGAAAATTAGGTATTAAATTTTCTCCATATTTTTCCTTCCTTATGAAAACAAATCTAAATTTGGAAAGTCATTAAACATACTATTTAATTATGAACAAAAATTTATTAGCCGGAGGGTTGGTCATTATTGCGTTGGTCATTGCTATCATGAATTATATTAGTATTGCCGAATTAAATAGCAATATTGAAGAAGAAAGAAAAAAAACAGTCCAGTCTAGCATGGAAAAGGAAGAAGTAGAAGAAGGGTATGAGTTGGCAAAAGCTATGGGCTATTTACAGCTATACAGTCATAAATTGTATTTAGCTGGTAAAAAAGAAAACTGGCAGTTGTCAAAATTTTATGCTCATGAGATTGGAGAAACCATAGAGGAAATCGAAAATGCAAAAGTAGTGGACGAAGGCTATGATATATCTAAATTAGTGGGTACTATGACCAAGCCTTATTTCCGAAAGACCATTTGATTTCTTAATTGTCTAACTGGTACTCTAGCTCTTTACTAATGGTGAAATGGAATGTACTACCCTTGTCCGGAACAGAATCCACCCATATTTTTCCATTATGCATTTCTACAATTTTTTTACAATTGGCAAGCCCTAAACCTGTTCCTGGAAATCTATTTTTGTGCAATCTGTGGAATATTGTAAATATTTTTTCTTGATGTTTAGAATCAATGCCTATTCCATTATCAGTAATTAAGAATTCCCAATGTTGAATTTTTTCATTTGCTTCAATTTTAACTTTAATGTTTTCGTCTTCTTTTTTAAATTTTACTGCATTGGCTATTAGATTTTGCAGAAGTTGTTTAAACTCAAATTCATAAGCATTTATTTCTGGTAATCCATCATATATAATATTAGCTTTACTTTCCTTAATCAATTGGCTAAGATCTTGCTCTAGTTCTTCCATCAGTTCATTAACTGAAAAATTTGATTTTTGCTTATCTTTTCCAATTTCGGCATACTCCAATAAGGAATCCAATAAAAGCGCCATTCGCTTCGAGGAGGTTTTAATATGGTTTAAAAACTCTTGACCCTTTTCAGGAATTGATTCTTTATATTTGCTAATTGTTAAATCGGAGAAAGCTTGCATGCTTCTTAATGGCTCCTTTAAATCATGTGCAATAATATGGGCAAACTGACTCAATTCATCATTTTTTTCTTGAAGAACCTTTTGAGTATCTTTCATTTTTTTATTGTCCGATTTAACCATTTCATTAAGTGTTCTTTGTTGATGAATGATTTTGTCCAATTTTCTAAAAACCATTTCAAAGCATGCCACTATAATTATACTTACAAATATTAGGTTTACAGTAATTCCAAACCATGTAGTGATACTTTGATCTTTTGTTAAACCTAAGCCCACCCATTGATATTGAATGTTCAAACCTATCAATCCTAATGCGATTGAATTAATTAGAATTAATTTATAAGCAATTTTTCCGGAATGAATAAGACAAGTCACTATGATACATGAATATAAATACATCATTCCAGGCCCTTCTAATTTAAGGTTAAAAATTAAAGACCATGAAGTAATGAGGAGTGCAATGATGAAAATTAATTTTCTTGTTTGTATTTTGATAGGTTTAACAAAGGCAATAATCATCAGCACAAAAAATAAAATAACATTTAAAATGAGAAGATTGATAAAACCCGTACGATAGGAAGCTATTATACCCGGTATTATGGCCAGAGGCGAAAATGTAAATGTGTAAAGTATGAGATAAAAAAACAGCTGATTGCGATAATAAGATAAATTTGGGCTGGCCTCGCTTTGACCTAAAATGGTTTGCGCCATCCTAATTTTATACTCCCCCCAGTACTTCATTAGTTTAGTTTAAAAAATGATAATTATTTAATTCCATAATATAAAACTATAAGTTAGAATAAAGAAATGATTATTTCATGTAACTACATGAAGTAATATTTTATATTAAATTGTTTATAAATGAGAACTCATTTCAATAATTTTTACCTGAGAAAAAAAATGAACTCTTACAATATGATAATTTACAGTTTTTAAAATTGAAGTTGATTATTCTAGTTGTGAAAAATTTGAAGGTAATTATCTTTATAATTACAACAGTTTTTATTACATTTTCAATTAATTAACCTATTTTTATATTACAAATTATATTTGTTTATGTATATATATAGGAAGTTAATCAGCTTGTTAATAGCATTATCACTTTCATACGGATTATACAGTCAGGGGTGTAGTGATGCGGGTTTTTGCACCATGGGGGCGATGAAACCCAGTCAAGAATTTAACAAAAATATCCCAATTAAATTGCGGTCAGTGACGGTAGGTTTTTATGAAGGTCAAAGTAATACTTCTGCCATCATAAGGGCAGGTATATTAGATTTTGGCTTTTCAATTGGTGGCCAATATGATCTTCAGGTAAAAGTCCCATATATGTATATTGATGGTAACTTTGGTAGTAATTCTGGTATAGGGGATATTTCCCTTAGTTTAACCAAGAATCTAATTACAAAACCAGAATTTGATATATTGGGCACTTTAGGTGCAAAAATACCGACAAATAGGTCAAATATTACAGTGCCAGGACGTGATGCAGTTTTCCCGATGTACTATCAAACTTCTCTTGGTACTTATGATATGGTGGCAGGAGCGTCTTTCATCAATAAAAAATGGTTAATTTCAGTTGGTTATCAACAACCTTTAATCCATCAAAATGAAAATACATTTGATGCTTCTGTTGATTCCTGGAGTTGGTATGAAGGCGGAATGTCTTACGTAAGAGAACACGATGTAGGACGTAATTTAAGGAGAGGTACCGATGTGATGATGCGTTTTGAAAGAAACTTCAGAATGTCGAGGTTAACCTTTAATGTTGGATTATTACCGATATATAGAATTACAAAAGACCAAGCATTGAATGAAGATAATGAATATGAAAAATTAGAAGGAACTACAGGGCTGGCACTTTCTGCTTTATTTGGATTAAATTACAAATTCAATGTTTTTTCTGGTCTTAACCTAATCTATGGCCAAAGGATAACAGATAGGGAATTTAACCCTGACGGGCTCACAAGAAAACATGTGATTAGTCTTAATTACACTTATAATTTTTAAGATATGTTCAGATATTTTTTTTTAATAGTCCTGATTTTTTTACCATTATTTGGGTATGGCCAACTTTTATCGGACAAGTATCATGCAACTATTTTTAAAAGCCGTACTCAAGATATTGATATTTTAATCAATAATTTGGATCTCGACTCTACTTCTCATGAAGATAATTTATTGCTCGCAGAGCTCTATTTTTTGAAAGGCAGGAATGATAAAGCTAAGAAGATCCTTGATTTATTGGAAAATAATAAAGAAATCCGAAATCATCCACATCCTGAACTTTACGCAAGATGGCTTAAAAATTATGGTCTTATTTTATGGAATCAAGGTAAAAGGGATCAGGCACTTGAATTTTTACAACAATCATTGGCTGAATACAAAGTAATTGATGGAATTGAAAAAACTAATATAGCAGATATATACAATAATATAGGGTTGGTATATGTCAATACTGAACCTAAGAAAGCAGTAGATTATTATAATAATGCATTAGAGATATATACTGAATCTGCTGATAATCAATTGGATAAAATCATTCAACTTTCCATCAATATAAGTTTGGCAGAAATTAATCAGGGTAATCAAATTGAGGCTTTAAGAATTTTGAATAATGCATTAAGTAGATGGAAAGCCAACCATCAAGATGGATTACCCACAGAGGCATTTATTAAAGCCAATATAGGAGGCATTTATCTTGCTACCAATCAATTAGTACTGGCAGAAGATTATCTGGAAGAAGCTAGGGTTATTTATCTTCAAAACTACGGTGAAAGGAATTCTGAACTTGCTAATGTATTTGCACAATTATCAGAATTGGAATTAAGAGAACAGTCTTATGAGAAATCACTAGAGTATATTCAAAGGGCATTGAAAGCAAATAGTTTTGAATTTAACCAAATGGATTATAATTCAAACCCTAAAGTTGAAGATGCCAATAAATTAAATATCCAGCTGACACTTCTCATGAGGAAGGCTATTATTTTAGAGTCATTTTATTACGGCTTTTCTTTGAAAAAATCTCATCTGGAAATTGCCTTATCCACTATTGATCTTGCTGAAAAGGTGCTGGAGAATATTAGAGCAGGCACTACCAATAAAAAGGATTTATTGGAATTGAGCGATTTGGCATCTGAACTTTTTGAGGATGGGCAAAGAATTGCTTTGCAATTGCAAGAAGTAACTTTATTTGGTAACGAATATTTAATCAAAGCCTTTCAATATGCTGAAAAATCAAAATCATCCTTGCTAAAAACGGCCGTAGTGGAATCTGAGGCTCAAAGTTTTGCAGGTATTCCTAAGGAAGTGTTAGAGCAAGAAAAAGATCTTTCGAGTGAATTGGCATATTTAAATACTCAAATTGCGTTGGAAAAGGAGACTTCAAAGCTGAATTTATTGAGAGATCAGTATTTTCAATTAAAGCAAAAGCATAATAATTTTATTGAAGAATTGGGACGTGAATATCCTGAGTATTATAATTTGAAACATCGTGAAACCTTTGTAAGTATTCAAGATATTCAAAACAGATTGAATGATAATGAGGCTATTTTAGAATATTCAATTGCTAATAAAAGTAATTCTATAAACTTATATTTGATAACTAAAAGTAATATATCCTATCAAAGGATTTATGAATTGGATGAAGTCTTAAAATTTTTAAGGGCTTATCGAAATACATTGACTTACAACTTACAGCAAAGTTTTCAGTCTATAGCATATGAACTTCATGAATATTTATTGCCAATTAACATTAAAAAAGGTATTAATAGGTTGATTATAGTTCCCGATGGTGAATTGTCCACCATCCCGTTTGAAGCTTTGGTAAAGAATCAGAAAGAAAATACGGCTTTTTATGATTTAGATTACTTGATCAAATTTTACGAAACAAATTATGCTTATTCCGCCTCTCTTTATCATTCAAAGGAAACATCGAATTACGGCAATGAAGCTTTATTGATTTCGCCTGTGGAATTTGGCGATGGAATCCCCATGTTACCTGCTTCTGAGCAAGAAAGTGAGCATTTTAAGAAGTGGTGTGGTCAGCAATCTTTAGTTATAGAATCTCTTGTGAGAAATGACGCCACTAAAAAAAGGTTTAAGAATTCTACTTTAGACAGCTTTCGTTTTATTCATTTGGCCACTCACGGAACAGTTGATTTAGAATCTCCCGATTTATCGGGCGTATATTTTAAAAATGATGAAAGTAATAAACTGGAAAATGACAATGTACTTTATGTTGGGGAAATTTATGGGCTAAGTATAAATGCTGAACTCGTAGTCTTATCAGCTTGTGAAACCGGCTTAGGTAAAATCAATAGGGGGGAAGGTGTAATGGGATTGGGACAGGCATTTGCTTATTCAGGAGCAGATAATTTAATTTTGTCTTTATGGAAAGTGGCTGACGAATCAACCTCTTTATTAATGCAATCTTTTTATCAAAAGGAGTTGGGTGGGGAGAACCATTCGTTTTCCAATGGATTAAGGAATGCCAAACTATCAATGATCAATTCTGATTATAGTGCCCCATATTACTGGGCGCCTTTCATTCTGTGGGGAAAATAATTCATAAAAAAAGCCTTTTGTAAAACTACAAAAGGCTTTCTGATATTTTGATTTTCGAAGAATTAGTCAGCTTCTACAACAAGTGAGATTTCTTTTTTCACTTCTTTATGTAAATCGATTACTGCTTTATATTCTCCTAATTGTTTTATGTCTCCAGAAATTGCGATTTTCTTTCTGTCAATATCAAAACCTTTCTCTTTTAGAGCATCTGAAATTTGTACAGTGGTTACTGCTCCAAATATTTTACCGCTTTCACCAGCTTTGGTTTTAATATTAAGAGTCAAATCACCAATTTTATTGGCAATTTCTTCGGCATCATTCTTCAGTTTTTCAGCTTTATGCGCTGCTTGACGAATATTCTCAGCAATTTTCTTTGCATTTGAATTATTGGAGATAATGGCAAATCCCTGTGGGATTAAATAATTTCTACCATATCCGGGCTTTACAGTTACTGTATCATTTTTATAGCCCAATCCATTTATATCTTGTGTTAAGATTACTTCCATTTTGATAAATTTTTATTGGGTTAATTATTTTAATGAATCAGTAACATAAGGCAATAAGGCAATATGTCTTGCTCTTTTTACTGCTTGTGCCACTTTTTTCTGATATTTTGCGCTTGTTCCTGTAATTCTGCTTGGTAATAATTTACCTTGCTCATTTACAAACTTCAATAAGAAGTTAGGATCTTTATAATCAATATATTTAATGCCGTATCTTTTGAATCGACAATATTTCTTTTGATTATCCTGCTTTTTCTGGTTTATTGGCTCGTTATGAAGTGTCATTTCGCTACCTCCTCTTTTTGTTCTTTAGGTTTATTAAATGCGCCTTTTCTGCGTCTTTCTCCGTATTCTATAGCGTGCTTGTCTAAAGCTACTGTTAAGAATCTCATGATTTTCTCGTCTCTTCTATACTCCAACTCCAGTGCAGCAACAATTTCAGGTGTTGCCTTGAATTCAATTAGGTTGTAGAAACCAGTACTTTTATGTTGAATTGGGTAAGCTAGCTTTTTCAAGCCCCATTGTTCAACATTAATGATTTCAGCCTTTTTGTCTTCCAAGACTTTTCTGAATTTGTCGACAGCATCCTTCATCTGAGCATCAGATAAAACGGGAGTAAGTATGAATACCGTCTCGTAATTTTTCAATTGCATTGTATATTTATTTATTTTGAAGCGCAAAAATAGTGATAATCTTTAAATACAGCAAAATATTAGTAAAAGTTTATTGAATTATTATTCAACACTTACAACCTTTATTGGGTTTCAGCTGTCTTAAGGATTGATAGTAATATTTATGAAATACATTTTTTCTTTTTTATTCTTAATTATAGTCTCAGTTGCTTGCTCCGATTTTGAACAATTAAATCAAGATTTATGCATTCCTGTTGTTTGCGGAGAAGTGCAAAATAGTAAAGCCAATTTAGCTTTATTCAATGACAGTGGCGTGGATTTTGATACTTTTTATTATGATATCGGTGGTCATCAAGATTCAGTAGGATTCTTTCCATTACAACAATATACGTGTTGGATAAATATGGACACAATCAACACAGAATATATTTTAGCCAAAGGAATTTCAAATAATATTGTATATCAATCGGATACATTATGGATGGGATCAAATGCCCAAACATTTTCTCAAGGTGTTTTTGTGATGGAAATTTTCATGTTTGAGGATAATAATGAATTAGATCTTCAGTTTGTAGAAGATTACACGGGAGAATGTAAAGACATATAAAATTCGACTTTTTGCCAACTTTTTTAGCTTAATATAGTTTTTTTTGATATGTCTAGAAAGCTATTGATATCACTGATTTTTCTTTTGATACTTATCGTATTCTTAGTCCCCCAAAAAGAGGATTATTTATCACGTATTGCAAAAGATTATGGAGCTAATCATCAAAATATAGCATTAAGTGCAGAAGATCTTATGGAACTAGGGGATTTTGAATTTCAAAATAGGCTGTTGTATAGCCATTTCGAATACCAATTCGGTAATATATCTGTATCTTATTATGGTTTTTTTTCATTTATTATTTTTGAAAAATCTGAATTCATAGAGCAGAAACCCTCACAAATTACAGTTTAACTTACTGTTTTAATCTTTTTTCTGAGAGATTTATTTTTTTAATTTTATGATGACATTTGTCATGATTTTTAAATCAATTCTATTTTTACATGAACATTTTTTTTCGATTACAAAATATTGGGGTGCATAATAAGTATCCTAATTACGTCAATTCTAAGATAAGATTGTGTAATGCAATCGCTTTATTTAATATTCTTTTTGTTGCACTTCCTTTTTCAATTATCTCCTATTTTTATGTGCAAGAGCTTATAGTAATTCCTTTAATAGGAATCCTCGCTATGAGTTTGGTTTGGTTTTTTAACAAAATTCAACTTATATATCTAGCAAGAGTATTTTCAGCTCTAATTCCCTTATTGCTAGCTGCCTTATTTAACGCAAATTTGTTACAGGCAAGTAATTCCCTGCCATTAGTACTATACCTTATCATGATGGCATTTTCTGTTATACCGTTCT
Source organism: Marivirga sp. (assembly GCF_051117495.1). Taxonomy (NCBI): domain Bacteria; kingdom Pseudomonadati; phylum Bacteroidota; class Cytophagia; order Cytophagales; family Marivirgaceae; genus Marivirga; species Marivirga sp. The sequence continues at coordinate 21,804 of NZ_JBNPEF010000027.1, forward strand.
TAGTATTCGATATAAGGGAAAAAGGATATTTGATATTTGCTGTATTATTTAATTTGATCATTTTTGTTGGAGTGGAGTACCTACCTTTTGTTTGGATTGATTCTGTTGATGTCAGCTTTATTACAGAAGGATTTTTATTTGAATTGAACTATGTGGTATCGGTATTATTGTTATTTATTATCGTTTTTATGCTGGCGTATATCAATTATAGATCCGAGCTTAGAAGTCAAAATTTAATTGAAAATAATAAAAAGCAAACCCAAGAACTACATAAATCAGAAGACATTCTTAAAAAGAATTTAGAAGAAGTACAAAAAGCACAGGAAGAAGAAAAAAATAGGGCTTGGGTTACAGAGGGACTAGGCAGAATTAATGAGCTAACTAGACAACACGATAATCCAGCTCAACTTTCCAAAGAGGTAATCAGTGAAATAGTTAAATATGTTGAAGGTAATCAAGGTGCTATTTATTTAGTGGAGAAAGATGATGAAGATGAAGAGCCCTACATGGAAATGAAGGCGGCTTTTGCTTTTGGTAGAAAAAAAGTTATTAAAGATAAAGTCCGTCCTGGTGAAGGTTTGATTGGCCAATGTTATTTGGAAAAGGATATGATTTATTTGACTGATGTTCCAGATGATTTTGTGCGAATTAAAAGTGGTTTAGGGGATGCCCCACCTAAAAATATTGTGATTATACCTTTAATGACTAATGAGAAAATTGAAGGTATATTGGAAATTGCTTCATTTCAAGTTTTACCTGATTACAAAGTTGATTATTTGAAGAACCTGGGAGAAAGTTTAGCAACTTCATTTAACATGAATAAGATTAATGTTAACACTAAGCGCTTATTAGAACTTTCTCAGGAGCAAGAAGAACAAATGCGTTCTCAAGCAGAGGAACTTCATCAGAATATGGAGGAATTACAAGCCACTCAGGAGGAGATGGAGCGAAAAAATAAGGAGACAGAGGAACAAAACCAACAATTGCAACAACAGGAAGAGGAGCTCCGGCAGAACATGGAAGAACTAAGTGCCCAATCCGATGAGATGGAAAGACAGATGAAGGATATGGAAAAATTGCAGGCTGAAATGAAGGCACGGGAAGATATCCTTAATGAATCGACCATTATTTCTGAAGCTGATTTATTTGGCACTATTACCTATGTAAACGATAAGTTGATAGAGGTAGCTAAATATAGCAAGGAGGAGATGATCGGAAAAGGACATAATTTGTTTCGTCATCCTGATATGCCTTCTGAAGTATTTAAATTGTTATGGGATACCATTAAATCGGGAAAAGTGTTTAGAGGAATTGTTAAAAACAGAGCTAAAGACGGATCTGTTTATTGGGTAGATGCTGTTATTTCTCCAGTTTTTGACGCTGATGGTAAACCGAAAAAATATGTTGGTGTAAGATATGTGATTGAACAAGAAGAGGTAGCTCAAAAATTATTTAATGAGCAATTAGAAAGATTAGGATTGAAGTAAGTCAAGAGGGCAATCATCTATATATATGGTAATACTAGAAATTATAAACATAACCCAAACTAGCTTCTGAAAAGTCTGCTTGCCCAAAATTGGCATTGATATGAGCCGAAATATATATATTATGTTTCGGCTTTTTTGCCGTATTAATCAAATATAGTTTTAATCCCATTCTGCTAGGGAATAGCTTTTTCAATGTATATTTAACTGATTCAGTATTTTCAAATCTCTCAGAAAAATGGTAATAGAAAGGTTTGGATATGTTAATTCCGCCTTCAATAGAGATACCAACATGATAAATTAAATATTCTATTCCCATCATAAAAAAGTGGTTGTTGGGATGAACATTAAGTGCCTGTAATTCATCACTATTTTTTATGGAGTCTGCAAAATGCTGATAATAACGAGTACCAAAACCTGCGTACCATCTGAAATGCTCCTTAAATATAAAACCAACTCCAAGACTTTGACTAAACACTAATTTTTTCTCTCCACCCACTGGGGAAGTTGTACTTCCAAATTCATGTAAACCGATCCCACTTCTTATTTTGAGAAAAAATGACCGGCTTTTACTCACCTCTTCCTTATCAGGCATTGAGGACTTAAGCTCTTTTGGCGTGAAGGTCATTGAGAATACTGCTGAATTCAGCCCATAATTTGGAAGCTGAACATGGCCGTTGGAAGAATGCCTATATCCAATTCCAAGGCGAAGATTTCTTTTTTCTGAGAGATCAAATGAACGGTAATACATCCATTGAAAAGCCCAATTAAAATGGCTTCCTATAGATTGGTTTTTCTCATTTTGTCTATGGGTTTTAGTAAAATATGAAGTCCCAATTCCCCATTGAAACATGCCTTTTTTCATTCTTAAACCTAATACCGGCATCAAATTAATTTCATTTCCATAAACTTCTGGATTACCTAAACGATAAAAACCTGCTTGGATTCCTAAAAGTGGATAATTATAATATTGATTGGTAAGGGTATTTCGCTCGGCACTTTTATAATAAGTGACAGCACCACCAATTTTTGCACCAAAAGATGGCGAATTGAGATAATTTGGTACAATTGACCCAACCAAAAACTCTGGCACTAGATATTGCTTATCTTCCTGACTAAAAGACTCAAAACAGAATAATATTAGTACTAATAAGCTAAAAGTTTTGACGCTCATTTTAATAAAACTATTGTAGGAAGAATTTAGAATTGATATGACAGATTAATTAACTGAGAACTTTTCTTTACCAATCAAATAATTATCAGCATATAATTCTAATTGATAAACACCTTCTTCATATTCCTCGCCTCTATCGTACACAAAAGAAAGTTCCTGTTGCGTATTGTCAAATAGAATTTCTTGTTTGGCAGTGTAGAACATTTCTTTCCCATCTATCATAAAGGAACCAGAGCCCGTAGCCACATCGAATAAAGCATTGCCAATTGGGTTTATTATCCTAAGAATAATATCTTTTCCTTCTGGCTGGGCAACATTGTTTTCGGCTAAGTTGAATTGTATTTTTAATTTTTCAATATGACGAGGTTTATATTCCTTATCATCTCTTTCTCTACCTCTTGAATTAATTGCAATTATTTTAATATTTTCTGCTTTTAATCTTGAAGCCATTGCAACCTTATCCTCCAATTCTTCTCTATTGTTTTTAAGTCTGGAGATACTGTCATTTAATTGATTCTTCTCAGTTTTTAAATTGGTGTTTTCAGAAAGTAATTCCTTATTGATGGCTTCAAGTTTTTTAATTTTTTCATCCTGAAGATTCAATAATTCTTCATAACCACTCACTTTATCTTTGTAGCGCTGAATTTGATTTGCAGCCCAATTATTAGATTTTTTAAGCTCTTCTTTTTCCGATTCCAGATTTTTTCGGATAAGTTGTAATTCTGTTATATCCCCACCTAAGTTCTCTATCTCAGCAATTTTCATATCCAACTGAGAACTTATGCTATCCAATTCTCCATAGGTTTGTTCTAAGTTTTGCTGTAGTTCCTCATTTTCTTTTACAGAATCCAGATAAAATTTTATACCAATTATCGCCACAATTATGACTAGAAATGCAATAATTATGATATTTCTTTTAGAGCTTTTATTCTCTTTTTCCAAATCGTTGTAAGCTGAGTTTTTTGATTCCTCTGACATAATAGGTCGAACTTTTTAATAAGTTTGCTGATGAAAATAAGTTTTTGTACTACAAATAGTATATTTTCTTCGTTAAATACAAACCACAAATTTAAACAAATATTATATTTTACCGCATGGAGTTAAATGAATCTTATTGGACAGACAGATATTATAGTAATCAACTCGGTTGGGATATAGGATATCCTTCACCTGCGATCACTGAATTTATGGATAAGGTTAAGGATAAAAATGCAAAAATATTGATCCCAGGTTGTGGAAATGCTTATGAGGCTTCCTATTTATGGAAAAAGGGATTTAAGAATGTTTACCTATTAGATTTTTCTGCAGTTCCTCTAAATAAATTCTCCGAGGAAAACCCGGATTTCCCTAAAAGTCAATTATGGAATATAAATTTCTTTGATGCGGAAGGAAAATTTGATTATATCATTGAACAAACATTTTTCTGTGCCCTAAGTCCAGAATTAAGAGAGGATTATGCTGAAAAAATGCTGGAGTTATTAAAACCTGAAGGACAATTAGTAGGATTGCTGTTTAATATCCCGCTTTTTGACGGCCATCCTCCTTTTGGAGGAAGAAGGGAAGAATATGAAAAGCTTTTTGCTCAATATTTCGAAATCATAAAAATGGAGACTGCCTATAATTCAATTCCAGAAAGACAGGGAAGTGAGTTGTTTATCAAGATGAAAATTAAAACTCCAAAACAAAATCTTGTTTCTCAAAATCAGTATTGAAAAACAATAAGCCTGCATCAAAAAAATCTATACTTGAGGTGACTTCATGCCTGTTTTTTAATTCTATCCAAGCTTTTTTCATACCAGCAGACCAGTGAATATCATCCATAATATAAATTGAATTTTCAGAAAGATGTGGAAGTATAAAGTTAAAATATTGAATGCTTGCTTCATAAGTATGGTTGGCATCAGCATATACTAACTCGATATTATGATTCGATTTTTGTAAAAATTCAGGAAGTGTTTTGGCTATATCTCCCACATGAAAATGAATGTTTTCTTGACTTGAATTGATCTTTTTAGCTATTTCAATTGCATTGGGATCTGCTTCAAAAGTGTTGATTCCTGCATCAGGATTAGCTTTAGCCAAATAAGCAGTATTGATTCCCAAACTAGTCCCTAGCTCTACAATATTATTGAAATGATAAAGTCTAATTAAATGAAATAAAAACTGAGAGAATTTTGGTTTTGATAAACTGTGTTTTGCAATGGATTTCACCCTACGGACAGCAGACTTTTCTACTTTTGAACCTGCTCCTAAATCTAAAATCTCATATTCAGATTCATCTTTTAATAACTGCTTTCTTTGGATTTCAATTGATTTCCATTCCTTGTAATCGTATGTTTTCTTAACCAGATTTGTATAAAAATTGTAGAAGAAAGGGGAGTGGATCGAATGCTCGTCTGTTTTGTAATGGAAATACCTAATGTATTCTTTTATTAGAAAGAAATTCAACTTAATTTAGTTTATAAGGGGCAATCATATTGAATTCAGGAATCCTTACTTCAATTAATTGTCCGTCCAGCATTCTCTCCATTTGATAATAGCCATGCATTTTACCAAAAGGAGACTTTAAGTTACATCCTGAAACATAGGTGTGCTTCTGTCCGGGTTCTAAAATGGGTTGTTGACCAATAACACCTTCTCCTTCTACTTCTTTCATATCAGAAGCAGCATCATGAATAAACCACTGTCTTCGAAGCAATTGTACGGTTTGGTCTCCCTTATTTTCAATCACAACTTTATATGTAAAGACATAGTGGAATTGTACCGGACTGCTGTATTCCGGCTGGAATTCCGTTTCAACGCAAACGTGTATACCTTTTGTGATTGACTGAACCATAATGTAAATATAGTTAAATCAACGAATGAAGCACATGAATAGTTTATGGATTTATTACATTGCTTGAAAACTATTGGCTTTTTATATCTTTTTATAATTTTAAGGAAAAATAAATTTATGCATGTAAAAATTGAAAAAAGTTGGAAAGATAAACTATCAAAGGAGTTTGATAAGGATTATTTCCTTGAATTAGCAAAATTTGTTAAATCAGAATATCAAAATAAAACGATATATCCACCTGCTAAAGAAATTTTCAAAGTTTTTGATGCATGCCCATTTGATGAGGTGAAAGTGGTGATTTTGGGACAAGATCCTTATCATGGGCCAGGACAAGCAAACGGTCTTTGTTTCTCCGTCCGCCCGGGAGTTCCTATGCCACCTTCTTTGGTCAACATCTTTAAGGAAAGAAAAGCTGATTTGGGAAAATCAATGCCCCCAAATGGTGATTTGACGGGCTGGGCGCAACAAGGGGTTTTGTTGCTTAATGCCACATTGACTGTTGCGGAAAAATCTCCTGGTTCTCATCAGAAGAAAGGCTGGGAGAATTTCACGGATACCGTAATTCAAAAACTTTCAGAGGATAAAGAAAATTTAGTTTTTATATTATGGGGTGCTTATGCTCAAAAGAAGGGTGCAATTATAAATCGTAATAAACATTATGTTATTGAGTCTGCACATCCTTCACCTTTTGCGGCACACAGAGGGTTTTTTGGTTCAAAACCATTTAGTAGGTGCAATCAATTTCTTAATTCAAAAGATAAAGAAATTATAGAATGGTAAATATGTGGCATTACGTGATCAGTTTAAAATGCACAACACTACAATGATTGTCTTTAAAAAATTTTTAAATGACTTTTCTTCAGTTTCAACAGAAAGCTGGAATAAATTCTCAGTGTTGTTTGAACCAAGAACTTTAAAAAAAGGTGATTACTTTATTTCAGAAGGAAAAATTGCAAAAGAAATTGGGTTTTTAGAGGATGGTATTATTAGAGTTTTTTACAGAAATGACAAAGGAGTTGAATATAACAAACACTTTTTTCTTAATCCCTGTTTAATAGGAGGTTATGCCTCCTTGATAACTAACAAACCGTCCAATATAAATCAGCAGGCACTCTCAAGCTGCACTATATGGGTAGCAAAATATGCCGATTTACAATCACTATATTCTACTTTTCCTGACATTGAAAGAATAGCACGAATTTTAGCAGAATATTATTTTGTTCAGAAGGAACAAAGGGAAATTGAATTAGTATTATTAGATGCTGAAAAACGGTATCTTATTTTTCAAAAGCAGTTTCCAGAATTAGAGCAGAAAATCCCTCAATATCATATTGCCTCCTATTTGGGTATTACCCCAACACAATTAAGCCGAATAAGAAAAAAACTTTCATTAGGATAGTATTTATCAACCTATGTAAATGGAATTGATTTTAAGCTAAGGTAAATTTGATGCATTCAAGATAAAATTAATTAAGATGGCTCAAAAAATACTTTTACTCTTATCAACTTGCACCTTGGGGGTTTTCTTGGGGTCTCAGCTTGCAGAAGCAGTGCTTATTGTCCCTTATTGGAAAGAATTATCAAGCGATGGTTTTTTTATGTTTTACGAAGCCTATGGAACAAAACTATATCATTTTTATGCACCCTTAACAATTGCATCTACTATTTTGCCTACTATCATATTTTTTTTCAGCCTTTTATCCAAGTCAAAAACTGATGTTCTAATGTGGTTGATGTTTATATTTTCACTGCTGTTTTTTTCTACATTTTTTATTTATTTTAAAGAAGCAAACTTAAGTTTTGCTGAAAGATCAATTTCAAATGAGGCACTTCAAAATGAATTAATTAAATGGGGAAATTGGCATTGGATTAGAGTTTTTTGTGAGGCTATTGCTTTTGTATGTGGATTGATTTTATTGCTAAAAGCTAAGTTTAAGTAGCAAGGAGCGATCTTCAATTAATCAAACTTCATAAAAGTTATATATTATCATAATTATTTCTTTCTACTTAGGAAAAGTTGAAAGTCCTTCTTCTTAATTTGAAACTTTGGAAAGTTTTTTTCAAATCACGGACTGATTTCTTGATCTAATTCAATACTGACTTTTACCCCATTTTGCTGCAAAGTCTCTAAAGTATTTTTCAACTCATCAGCCTCTTCTTTGCTAGAGGCTTCAAAAGTTATGCCCCTCATCCATAAATATTTCAATTGATCAAGCTTCAATATATCAGGCGGAAATTTATGTATTTCATTAAACGAAATATCCAAATCCTCTAGTTTCTCATAATTCAAGATAAATTCAGGAAAACCCTGGAAGTAATTATTATGAATATGAAAATCAGTTATATGTTTTAAATCTGCTATGCTTTCAGGTAAATAGGAAACCCTATTATGATGAATGTAAAATTCTTTTAATGATTTAAGATTACCAATGCTTTCTGGAATACTATAAAACCGATTATGAGCAACATATAATCTTTCTAAATTTTGAAGGTTTCCTAGTTCTTTAGGCAGTTTTTCGATTTGATTATAATATAGATCCAACTCTATCAAGTTTTTCAGGTCGAAAATAAAGGGAGGAAGACTGTCCAAATCATTTTTATAGAAAGAAAGGACTTCCAATTTCCTTAAACTACCTAAAGCATGATGGATTTGATCACTTTTAATTTCATTTTCAGCAAATTGTAAATCCACTAAATCTTTTAATAAGCCAATCTCCTTTGGAACTGAGGTTAAATTGTTAAATGATAAAACAATATACTTCAAGTTCTGAACACTGTCGTTAGCCAAATTTTGTAGATCGATATTGTTTCTTGAGAGGTTGAGATGCTCCAGATTTTTAAGCTTTTCAAGATGGAATTTAGTATTGGACCTAAAATCATTTCTGGCAAAATCGATTTCTTTTACTTTTTTGAGCTTATGGAAATTATTGGGAATAGGAGAGTATGGGCTATCTCTATAGACCAATTCTTTGATATTGGTATTCTTTTTAAATTTTATCCTTTCACCTGGAGCATGATTATATATTCTAATAGTTTCTAAACTATCCAAACCAAATATTTTCCAGTTTAATAACCAGGGAATTTTTTTAACGGAAGTATTAACTAATTCAATTTCTTTTAAATTTTTACATTTCAGCAATTTAAATAGTGGTAATCTTTTAATATCCAATCCCTCAAATGAAATGTGAGTTATAGTATCATATTGATTATGATTTTTTAGTTGGTCAGAGTCAAGGTGAGATTCAGACTGTGACCTAATATAATATTCAAATTTTGGAATTTGTTTTGAAAGTGAATAGGCTGAATCCCAACTAATAAATTTTTCTGGATCTTGATAACTACTATCTACTAATTCCCTTTTAAAAACTCCATCCTCTACACTGATTTTATATCCATTTCGCATAATCAAGCTATAATGATTATAATCTATGGAATCTTGCTTATTGTAAAATTTATAAGTTTTTTGGGCTACTGTCAGTTGATGTAAACCCATTGAAATCAATATTATTAGTGCTAATTTTTTCATGATTTAATAATTAACTAATCCTTAAATACTAAATTTATAGTATTAATAATTGAATAGCAAATTTTAATAATAATTAATTTGATAGGGAATAATGGTACAAAAAGTAAAAAACACATAAGAAAGCTATCAAAATCCATTAAAATAACCTATTTTTGACCTTTTGGTAAAAACACTATGAGTACAGAAAAAGATAATAAGAACAAAGATTATTCAGCGGGTAATATTACCGTTTTAGAGGGATTAGAAGCAGTTAGGAAAAGACCGGCTATGTATATTGGTGATGTAGGCGTGAAAGGTTTTCATCATATGATATGGGAAGTAGTCGATAACTCCATAGATGAAGCGATGGCAGGCCATTGTTCGCAAATTACGGTCGAACTTAACGATGATAATTCAGTTACCGTAACCGATGATGGTAGAGGTATCCCGGTTGATATACATGAAAAAGAAGGGCGTTCTGCTTTGGAAGTGGTAATGACCGTTTTGCATGCCGGTGGTAAATTTGATAAAGATTCTTATAAAGTATCAGGTGGATTACATGGGGTTGGTATTTCGGTTGTAAATGCACTTTCTACCTATCTCTTGGCTACTGTTTATAGCAGGGATGGTAAAATCTACGAACAAGAATATTCAGAAGGTTTTCCGAAGGAACCAGTTAAACCAGTTGGTAAAACTGATGTAACGGGAACAAAAATACGATTTAAACCAGATACATCTATATTTATAGAAACAGAGTTTAAATATGAAACAGTAGCCTCTCGATTAAGGGAATTGGCTTATTTAAATGCTGGTATCAAAATAAAATTAGTTGACCACAGAGAAAAAGATGAAGAAGGGAATGTTAAGGAGGAAGACTTTTACTCTGAGGGTGGATTATTAGAATTTGTTGATTATTTGGACGGAAGCCGTGAAAAATTAATTCCTCAGGCTATATACATGGAAGGGGAAAAAAATGGTGTACCAGTTCAGGTTGCATTGAATTACAATACCTCTTATTCGGAAAATGTGGTTTCCTATGTGAATAATATTAATACAATAGAAGGGGGTACCCATGTTTCAGGTTTCAGAAGAGCTTTAACAAGAACTTTGAAAAGTTATGCTGATAAATCGGGACTTTTAGAAAAGCAAAAAATTGAAATTACCGGTGATGATTTCCGTGAGGGACTAACTGCCATTATTTCTGTAAAAGTAGCGGAACCTCAATTTGAGGGGCAAACCAAAACCAAATTAGGTAATTCGGATGTGATGGGAGCAGTGGAAAGCTGTGTTTCTGAAACGCTACAATATTTCCTAGAGGAAAATCCAAAAGCCGCCAAGACCATTGTTCAAAAGGTGATATTAGCAGCTCAAGCAAGAAATGCTGCCAAGAAAGCCCGTGAAATGGTACAAAGAAAGAACGTAATGTCTGGTACTGGTTTGCCAGGTAAATTGGCAGACTGTTCTGAGAAAGATCCTTCCATTTGTGAATTATATCTAGTAGAGGGTGATTCTGCGGGTGGATCTGCTAAACAAGGTCGTGACCGTAATTTCCAAGCTATTTTACCTTTGAAAGGTAAAATCCTAAATGTGGAGAAAGCTCAGGAACATAAGATTTATGATAATGATGAAATCAAGAATATTCTAACTGCTTTAGGTGTTCGCTTTGGTACCGAGGATGACGAAAAAGCCTTAAATCTTGATAAATTAAGATATCATAAAATTGTGATCATGACGGATGCCGATGTGGATGGTTCTCATATTCGTACGCTTATTCTTACCTTATTTTTCCGTTATATGCGAGAATTAATTGATAAAGGATATGTATATATTGCACAACCTCCCTTGTATTTAATAAAAAGAGGTAAAACTGAACGATATGTATTTACAGAGGATGAAAGGGTACAAGTTGTAAAGGAAATTTCTCCTGATGGAACAGAAGGAGCAGTTCACTTACAACGATATAAAGGTTTGGGTGAAATGAACCCAGAGCAACTTTGGAGTACTACAATGAATCCTGAGACTAGAAAAATGAAACAAGTATCAGTGGAGTCTGCAGCGGAGGCTGATCATTTATTTAGTATGTTGATGGGGGATGAGGTACCACCTCGAAGAGACTTTATTGAGAAAAATGCAAAATATGCTAAAATTGATATTTAGGGCTTGATCAAAAACATTTTTCTATATTTCAATATTAATAGAGCCTGAGCATAATGTTCAGGCTTTTTTGTTAAGCTACAATTGTGAATATGATCAATACTGCGAATAGAATAAAATCAGTGGAGGAATATTATTTTAGTAAGAAACTCCAAGAAGTCAGAGCCTTGGATAGTAGTGATTTTCCCGTCATAAATTTGGGTATCGGAAGTCCTGACTTGGCACCACATCAAAAGGTAATAGAAGCTTTAACTCAAAATGCTGAAAAACCCAATGTCCATGCATATCAATCGTATAGGGGCATACTGGAATTAAGAAACGCAATAGCAGATTTTTATGCCAAATATTTTAATGTAGCATTAAACGCAGATAATGAAATTCTGCCTTTGGTGGGTTCCAAAGAAGGAATTATGCATATTACTCAAGCTTTTGTAAATAAAGGCGATACAATTTTAGTGCCCAATCCTGGCTACCCAACTTATGCTGCAGTTGCCAATTTAGTACAAGCGGATATAAAATATTATCATTTATTAGAAGAAAATGAATGGCAGTTGGATATTGAATCTCTGAAAAAGTTGGATTTGGATAATATCAAATTACTGTGGCTCAATTCTCCTCATATGCCTACGGGCGTTCAATATACTGTAGAGACGCTGCAAAAATTAGTTGATCTAGCCAAAAAACATCAATTTTTAATTGTAAATGATAATCCTTATTCCATGATTTTAAATAAGGATTATCAAAGTATATTGTCTCTTGATGGAGCAAAGGATGTGGCCATTGAATTAAATTCTTTAAGTAAGTCGCACAATATGGCAGGTTGGAGAGTTGGCTGGTGTATGGGAAATCTTGATTTTATAAATGCCATTATGAAAGTAAAAAGCAATATGGATAGTGGCATGTTCAAACCTTTGCAATTAGCGGCAACCGAGGCATTGAATTTGGAAGATGACTGGTTTGAAAATCTGAATCAAATTTATCAAAATAGGAGAAGTTTAGCTGAAGCAATATTGATTAAATTAGGTTGTACTTTCAATAAAAATCAAAAAGGACTCTTTGTATGGGCTAAATTACCATCTGAAATGTCTTCATCAGATAAGTTGATTGATCAATTGTTATATGATTATAAAATATTCCTAAGTCCTGGTTTTATTTTTGGGACACAAGGTGAGGGCTACATCAGAATTTCACTTTGTGCCAATGAAAGTCAGTTTAAAACTGCAATGGACAGGCTTCAAAATTTTTCATTATGATTCAGAGAGTAAACAGTCTCAGTGTATTTGGACTTGGATTAATAGGTGGTAGTTTTGCTTTAGTTGTTAAGACTCAATTTCCTGATATTAAAATTTACGGAGTAGATCAAAACCCTGACCATGCTAAAAAGGCACTTGAATTAAATTTGATTGATGAGATTAAATCATCTAATGATATAGAAGTTTTAGAATCTGATTTGATAATTTTGGCTACCCCAGTGAATGCAATTAAAGAAATTTTACCTCAATTGCTATCCAATATTTCATCAAATTCAGTGGTTCTAGATACGGGATCTACCAAATCTAGTATTTGTAAAACGGTAAAAAACCATCCTAAAAGGTCACAATTTGTGGCGGCTCACCCAATAGCTGGAACAGAATATTCAGGACCAGAAGCTGCGTTTTTAAAGCTTTTTAGTGGTAAGAAGAATATTATTTGTGAATTCGAATTATGTAGTGATCAATCTAAAAAACGAGCCAAATGGTTATTTGAGCTCGTGAATATGGATAATATTTATATGGATGCGGAAAGCCACGACAAACATTTAGCTTATGTATCCCATCTTTCTCACATCAGTTCCTTCATGTTGGGATTAACAGTTTTGAATATAGAAAATGATGAAAAAAATATTTTCAATTTAGCAGGAAGTGGTTTCGAAAGTACGGTGCGTTTAGCTAAAAGCTCTCCCGATATGTGGGCTCCGATTTTTCAGCAGAACAAATCATATCTCAGCAAAGCGCTGGATGAGTACATTTTGCAGTTACAGCAATTTCAAGAGCAATTGAAAACAGAAAATGTAGAAGAAATGAAAGCTCTCATGCAAAAAGCCAATGAAATTCGAAAGGTTTTGGAATAGTGTCAAAATTTTCAATCATTAACTTTCCTCTTTTAACATTTCCCTCAACTCCTTCATTCCTTCCACTGCACTTTTTGCTATAGCTGTTACCTGATTACTTCCATAGTATTCAGGAGTACTTGGGTCAACAACATAAATAGGAACTTCTTTTCCCACCTCATGAATCAAGCCAGCAGCAGGATAGACCTGTAGTGAGGTACCCACTACTAATAAAATATCTGCTCCAGCGGTTATTCGAGCTGCAGGTTCAATCATGGGTACCATTTCTCCAAACCAAACAATATGTGGCCGTAGTTGGGAGCCTTTTTCACATAAGTCTCCTTCTTTGATTTCCCAACCGTCTAATTCATAAATTAGATTTTCATCCACACAGCTTCTGGCTTTTTTGATCTCACCATGTAAGTGCAAAACTTTCGAAGAGCCACCTCTTTCATGTAGGTCGTCAATATTTTGTGTAATTATTTGCACATCATAATAATCTTCCAATTCTGCCAAAATTTTATGTGCTTCATTGGGTTCCGCTTCCAAAACTGCCTTTCTTCTCTGATTATAAAAATCTAATACCAAGCGCTGATTTTTAGCCCAGCCTTGTGGGGAGGCTACTTCCATTACATCATGTCCTTCCCAAAGGCCATCTGCTCCTCTAAATGTTGGGATACCACTTTCTGCACTTACTCCAGCTCCGGTTAAGACTACTAATTTCTTTTTCATAACTTTAAATCTTAAAAAGATACAATCAATATTTAAATCATTTCGTTACAATTTTCAATATAATAAAACCTGAAAAAATGATCATAAGAAAAATTTTTATTGCCTTAGTAATTTTTAGTAGTGTGGCTTGTGTTACACAAAAAAAATATGATGAACTATTAGCCGAAAAAGTGAAGACTGATGCTGAGAAAATGGAGTTGGAAGATAAACTTACTATTAAAAACAACACCATTGAATCTTTAGAAGCAGAGTTAACCGAAGAGCAAGAAAAACTTGAGCAAGCCAAGAAAGCATTTCAAGATTCTCAAAATAGTTTAGATTCTCTACAACAACAATATGAAACACTTAATGATTACTATGATAAATTGATGAGCAGCAGTGGTAAGCTCAATAAAGATTTGGCCAATAAAGAAAAACAATTGCTTCAAATGGAGGCTGATCTGGAAATTTCCAAACAAAGAAATGATGAACTAGCGGCTAATTTGGCCGAGCGTGAGGAAAGGGTTGCAGAACTAGAAAAAGTATTGGCAGATAAGGAAGCGGCCGTTAATGCCTTAAAACAAAAAGTAAGTGAGGCACTTCTCAATTTTAAGGAAAATGACCTGACTGTGGAAGTAAAAAACGGTAAAGTTTATGTATCGCTTGCTGAGCAATTATTGTTCAATTCCGGGAGTACTGTTGTTGATGCAAAAGGTGTGGAGGCGCTAAAGAAGCTTGCACAAGTATTAAAAGACAATCAAGATGTGAATATTGTAGTGGAAGGACATACCGATAATGTCCCTATTTCTGGGAATAATAAATATTTGAAGGACAACTGGGATTTAAGCGTATTGAGAGCTACTTCAATTGTGAGAATTTTAACTCAAAATGGAGCATCACCTGAAAGGGTAACAGCAGCAGGAAAAGGGGAGTTTGCACCTAAGGCTACAAATGAAAATGCTGAAGGAAGAAAAGAAAATAGAAGAACAGAAATTATTTTAACCCCTAAATTGGATGAATTATTCCAGATTTTAGAAAGTAATTAGTCGGAAGATAGAAGCTGGAAGTAGGAAGTATTTCTAGCTTTCTACTTCCAACTCCCTGATCTCTACATTTCTATCAAGTATTAATGGACTTTTTGTACAACTCAACTCCTCCTTTGGGGGTTAGGGGGCTTTATTCCACAATCGTCACTTTCTCCATCACATCTCCTTGACGGATATCATCAATAACATCTAAGCCCTCATACACTTTTCCGAAAGCAGTATGTTTTCCATCCAGATGTTGTGTGTTTTGTCTGCTATGGCAGATGAAGAACTGTGAACCACCAGTATTTTTTCCGGCATGCGCCATGGATAAAACACCCCTGTCGTGATATTGCTTATCGCCATCTGTTTCGCAATCAATTGAATATCCTGGGCCACCAGCTCCAGTTCCGTCAGGGCAACCACCTTGCACAACGAAATCAGGAATTACTCTGTGGAAAGTTAGCCCATCATAAAATCCTTCATTGGCCAATTTGTGAAAGTTTTTCACTGTATTGGGAGTGGCATCATCATAAAATTCTATTTTTAATGTGCCTTTGTTAGTTACTATTTCTGCTTTGCTCATAATTAAATATAAAGTAAGGTTTAAATACTGTTTCTTTGCCAAACTAATTGTTGTGTATCCGCCATTTCATCAATAATATTGGCTTCTTTTAATGTATAGACTACATTTTTCAACATTTTATTACTTACCCAGCCATCGGTAGCCCACTCGGTTGCATGATACCATTTGGCAGCGTCTTCTTTTTTAATTCCGAATCTTTCACTCACTATATTTACAGCATTTTCATTTTCCATAAACATGGCAGATGTGCGCTGTATTTGTCTTAAGACCCTTGAAATATCCTTAGGCCTTTCATTAATAATTTCAGTATGAGCTGCCAAAACAAAACAAGGCCAAGGGGTAACATATTCACCTATGCGTTTCAATTCTCCTCTTTCAACATAGGGCTTGGTAGTATATTTTTCCCAATAAAAAACATCCGTTTCCTGTTTTTGGAGGGAATCTAATGCTCCTTTAAGATTTTGAATAATTTTGAATTGAGATTCATCTATTTTTTTATCGTTATTCAAAGCATCAACGATAGGCATCAAATGAGAACCGGAGCCAATTCTACTGATAGCAAATTGCTTGTCATATATTTCTTTATGATCTTTTATAGGATTCTCAGTTCCGCTATGGATTCCCCAAATTAAAGGGCTTTTCACATAACCGCTAATTATTTTGGCTGGCACTCCCTGTAAAATCCCACTTACGATTCCTTCTGTTAATATAGCACAAATATCCACTTCATTATTGATCAGTGCTTCACGCATTTCTCCAGTTCCGCCTTCAAAGGTTTTCCATTCAATGTTTAAACCTTCATTTTCTATGGCTCCTGATTCTATCGCTAAATGTATAGGTGTATTATAATGTTCTGGTACTCCGCCTATTCTTATGGTTTTACTCACAATGTCCTTCTTTTTTTGAGTGTACAAACATACAATCTTTCTTTTTTGAATTAATGAAAATTTTGTGCTTTTGTTTAAAATTTCAGCCTTTATGACATTTTCATTACACTTTTTAAGTGGTTTTTCCGTTCTTCGCAGGATAATTCAAATAGAACCTAACAAGTAAATATAGGAGAATCATTAGTGCCTTATTAAAAATATAAGCCAAATGACTATTCTTCGTATCACTTAATATTGGATTCCATATAATAACATGTCTAAAAAGAAAAGAAAAACAAGTCTTAAAAAAATAATTATAAAATATATAGCCTTGCTGTTGGGGTCAGGTATATTACTTACTGTTTTATTTTTCTATAGTACTAAAGCAGGTTTTTTTGGAAAATTACCAAATGATGAACTTCTCAATAATATTAAAAATGCCCAAGCCACTGAAATAGTAGATGAGAACGGTGAAAATATTGGATTTCTATACCGAAGTTTTCGGTCTAACGTAGAATTTGAGGATTTTCCAGATCATTTGGTTGATGCCTTAATTGCAACAGAAGATGTCCGCTTTTTTGAGCATTCCGGAATTGATTACAGAAGTTTGATTCGTGTTTTAGTAAAAACAATAATCCTTCAAGATCGATCAGGAGGTGGTGGAAGTACTATTTCTCAACAACTAGTTAAGAATTTATTCCCTCGTGAATATTCTAATAAATTTGAAATTCTAGTAATCAAAATTAAAGAGGCCATTATTGCGCAAAAACTAGAACAGATATATTCTAAAGAAGATTTGCTGACTTTGTATTTAAATACGGTTAGTTTTCCTGATAATACATTTGGAATTGAAGCGGCCTCACGTACTTTCTTCAATAAACCTGTAAATCAGCTCGAAATAGATGAATCTGCTATTTTGATAGGAAGTTTAAAAGCCACTTATACTTACAATCCTAGAATATTTCCAGAGAATAGCATGGAAAGAAGAAATGTTGTGCTATCTCAAATGGAAAAATATGATAAAATAACAGAAGAAATCCATAATGAGCATATTAATAAAGATATTCATTTGGATTACCACCCCATGAAAGCAGATGTGGGAATTGCTCCTTATTTTAGAGAGCAAGTGAGGAAAAAGCTAGTGGAATGGGCTAAAGAATATGAAAAGAATACAGGAGAATCAGTAGATATTTATGGTGATGGGTTAAAAATTCATACCACCTTAAATAAAAACATGCAATTATATGCGGAATCGGCCATGAGAACGCATATGCAGAATTTACAAAAGGCATTTGAACAAAATTGGGGTAATCTTGCACCTTGGAAAAAGAAGGAGGTTTATCAAAGATATATTCAAAGAACGCATCACTATAAAGCCTTAAAAGCACAAGGTAAAACCGAGCAGGAAATCCAAAAAATATTAAATGAAAAAAAGAAGATGCAAGTTTTTGATTGGTCTGGAAGTGATGTTCAAACAATGAGTGTGCTAGATAGCATTCAGCATTCATTAAAAACATTGCAGGCTGGTTTTTTGGCAATGGAACCAAAAACCGGAGCAGTGAAAACTTGGATCGGAGGAATTGATTTTGAGTATTTTAAATATGACCACGTTTCGCAAAGTAGGAGACAGGTCGGTTCTACTTTTAAGCCATTTGTATATTTAAATGCATTGGAGAATGGGGTTAAACCTTGTGATTATTTTCCAGCTAGTGCAGTTGCTTATGAAAATTTGGAAGGATGGAAGCCCACAAACAGTGACAATGAGGATTATACATATATAAATGTAAATATGCAGGAAGCATTGCGGAAATCAATGAATACCGTTTCGGTAAAAATTTTGGAAGAAACCGGTATTCCATCTTTAATCGAGTTTGCAGAAAGTCTTGCTATTAAATCAAAATTGCCTGAGGTACCTTCATTAGCTTTAGGTACAGCTGAGTTAAGTGTGCTTGAATTAGCCACTGCTTACTCTTCTTTTCTGAATGATGGAAAGGCAACTGAAAATTATTTTATTGAAAAAATAACTGATGCATCCGGAAATGTTTTGGCAACCTTCAAACCAAAGGAAGAATATGAAAAAGCCTTTTCAAATCTTAATCAAGAAATGATTTTAGAAATGATGCAAGAGGTTGTCAATTCAGGAACTGCATCAAGATTAAGATGGAGATATAAATTGAATAATGCTATTGCAGGAAAAACAGGTACTACCCAGAACAATAGAGATGGCTGGTTTGTAGGGTTATTGCCTAATTTGGTGACCGTAAGTTGGGCGGGTACAGACAATGGAAGCATAGGTTTTAGAAGCACTTCAATAGGGCAAGGAGCTAATTCGGCTTTACCTATATTCGGTCTATGGATGCAAAAAGTAAATTCTGACCCTAGTTTAAATCGATATAGTAAAAGTCAATTCACAGCTCTATCTGATAGAGCCAACCGATTGATGGACTGTCCACCCATAAAGGAAGATGGATTTTTGAAAAAGCTATTTACAAATCCTGATAAAGAAAAAACAAAGGAGTTTGAGGAAGAAGGAAAGCAAAACAAAGGGTTATTCAAAAGAATTAAAAAATTATTTAAAGGAAATAAGGATTAAATACTTTAAATTTCCATGTATAATGTTTTATGTGGAATTTTAAATTTTTACTTGTAAGTATTTTAGCAGTTGTTTCTAGTTTCTTAGTGCATGAATTTGGACATTGGCTAATCGGAGAGGTATTAGGTTACGATATGAAAATGACACTTAATACGGTCTATCCTGTCTTAAGTAAATATGATTCTGAAGCAGATTATATGTTGATTTCTGCAATAGGTCCTATTATCACTTTACTTCAAACGATCTTTTTCTTTTTTGTACTAAAAAGAAGTAAAAACCTTTATTATTTTCCATTCTTGTTTAGTTCCTTTTATTTGCAATTATTGTCAGGAGTGATGAACTTTTCTAAACCTAATGACCTGGGAAGAATAAGTTTTTATTTTGAATTAGGCTTATTTACAATTCCGATTATAGTGGTCTTTATTCATATAATTCTCTTATTGAGGGCTATTAAATTGAATAAAATTAGAAAGAAAAGTGTCTGGATTACAGTTTTTTATACTATTTTATTTTCATCCATCTGGATTTTGGGCAATAAATTTTTCAAAATCATCCTAATTTGAGTACAAATTGTAATTTACTAAAACAGCTTATTCCAAACTAAACCAAATTTCATCTCCAGGCTTCAATTGTGCTATTTGATCTAAGTCTTTTTCTATAATGTTGGCAATTCTAGGATAACCTCCTGTTGTTTGTGCGTCTTGAAGTAATATAATGGGTTGACCACTTCTAGTCAGCTGGATGGTTCCCGGAATTATTCCCGAAGAAATCATTTCCTTTCTTTCTTCTGAGGAGGTTAGCTCAGTTTTCAATCTATAACCCATTCTATTGGCATCTTGGGAAATGATATGTCCCTGTCCAAAAAATTTAGCGATTGAAGTCCTTGAAATATTTTCAAATTCAGGCCCAGGCTTTACTCTCAATCTTACCATGTGAGATAGGATAGGCGTGGAATTATTTTTGTCCTTAGTGCCATTTTTATTTAAATGTGCGGATTCAATTTTTAATTTAGCTCCTTTTTTGATAATGCTATTAGGTGTGGCTTCAAGTGCTTGCATAAGTGGGCTTACACTTCCATTCCATTTCTTCGCCTTCCATTTCCCGGCAACTGCCAAATAAGCTCTGCAACCATATTTTAATTCCCCAAATTTAACCATAGTACCACTTTTGATGTAAATAGCTTCATCATTTTTCACTAATTTATCATCTATAAAAATATCAAAATGGGCGCCTGATATAGCAATTAAAGCATCTGAATCAAATAAAATTTCAGGCCCAATCATGGTGACTTCCAATACGGGGTTTTGCTTTTCATTTCCTACCAAATAATTGGCCATTTCAGCAGAGCGTTTATCTAATACTCCTCCAATAGGGACTCCCAAATGTTGCATGCCAGGCCGTCCTTGGTCTTGAATGGTAGTTTGCATTCCCGCTTTCAGAAAGGTTAAGCTAAGTTCACTTTGCTTCATCTCGAATCTCTTTAAATTTTTCGGCAGAAATGGAATAGAATTTCACACGATTTCCCATTTTCAATAAAAATGGATCTTCTTTTGCAGAATCAAATATTTCTATTGGCGTTTGACCTATTAATTGCCATCCACCTGGCGCATCACTTGGATATATTCCGGTTTGACTCCCAGCCAATCCTACGCTTCCAGATTTGACAATTTTTCTAGGTGTTGATTTACGATTACATTCCAATTCTTTTGGTAATTTTCCTAAGTAGGGGAAGCCTGGTAGAAAGCCCACCATAAATACATCATAGGTTTGGCCAGTATGTAGTGAAATGATTTCTTCCTTACTTAATTTTAAATCTTGGGAGAGAGATTGAAGGTCTGGAGCAAAATCAGCTTCATAACAAACGGGGATTTCAATAATTTTTGCTTTTGTTTGAGTTTTTACTGGCTTTATGTTTAAGTCTTTGATTTTAGATGCTAATTCATCGTAACTGATGGATTTTTGATCAAAAATAACTGTAATGGAACAATAGGCTGGAATTTGATATTGGACTTCATCAATATTTTGAATGGCAAAATGATAAGCTTTGACTACTTGATGAATTTCAGTGTCAATTTTTTGCTCGAAATTGATGAGCAATGCATTATCACCGTATGGGATAATTTCCATCACAGATTAAATTTTTTAATGCTAATCTTATTTTCCAATTGTTGAATGGCTTTTAGAATTTTTGTTGCTAATGGATTATCTCCATGAATACATAAACTATCTACTTCCATCTTGATTTTTTTTCCACTGGCCGTTTCAACTTCACCATTCTCTGCTATTGATTGGAATTGTTTTAAGCTTGCCTCAACGCTGTCCAAAACAGCGCCTTTTTCTTTTCTAGGCATCAAACTGCCATCTTCTTGATATCTTCTGTCTAAAAAACCTTCTCTAATAAATTTAAACCCAAATTTACGAGTGTATTCTTGAAAAGGGCTTCTTGCTAATCCCATTATGGCCAAGTTAGGATTTATTTCATTGACTGCGGTAAGAAAAACTTCAGCCTCGGTTTTATCATGGGCAATTGTATTGTACAATGCACCATGGGCTTTCACGTATTTTAGTTCTCCTCCCAAGCTCTTGACCATCCCTTGCAAAGCGGCAATTTGGTATTTGATCGCGGCCTTTAATTCTTCTGGAGGAAGCATGATTTTTCTTCTTCCAAATCCCGCCAAATCAGGATAGGAAGGATGAGCGCCAATTTGAACGTCATGATGAAGTGCTTTCTTGATTGTGTTTTCCATGTGCATGGGGTCACCACCATGAAATCCGCAGGCAATATTGCAGGAGCTTATATAAGGAAAAACTTCATCATCATTTCCCATAATAAATTGACCAAAACTTTCTCCTAAATCACAATTAATATCTATAGAAGTCATAATTCTTAATAAAAAATACCAAAGGCGGTAAATATACTTTTTAAGCCTAAAATTAAGGTCACGATAATTACCACAACGCCAAATAAGTTAATGAGTTTTGAATTGACATATTTTCCCATGAGCGCCTTGTCATTGACAATCCATAAAAGGTAGATGGCCAAGATTGGTAGTAGCAAACCATTGGCTACTTGTGCAAAAAGAATTAAGGCTGTTGGACGGAAACCTAAAGAAGCGATAATGATGCCCGTTAAAAGTACAAAAGCCCATACCATTTTGAATTTTTTATTCCTCAAGCCATCTTTCCAATCGAGTATTTCCGATGTTGCAAAAGCGGCCGCTAAAGGTGCAGTAATACTAGAAGAAAAACCAGCGGCTAAAAATCCGAAGGCAATAAAATGAGTGGACCAATTGCCCAAAATGGGTTGTAGTTGTTCTCCCAAGGCGCCAATTCCATCTATTGTTTGTGGATTTGCTTCAAAAGCCACTGCCGCAGTCACCATGATTGCCATGGTGATCAGCCCACCTAAGCTTACGGATAGGATGGTATCAAGTCTTGATAATTGTAGGGAATCACCATCTTTCCATTTGGTTTTACTGGCTGAGGCATGCAAAAATAAATTATAGGGAACTACTGTTGTACCAATCAAACCAACCACCATCAAGCCTGCTTTATCAGGAATTACTGGTATGAAAAGCCCCTTTATGATTTCAAAAATAGAAGGTTGCAATATTATGGCCGAAACAATAAAAATCACACCCATTAAACTCACCAAAAGGATCAGGAATCGTTCTATATATTTGTATTTACCTAAGAATAGTAGGGAAAAGGCAATAATCCCGATTAAAACCAATAAAATGTTGACACCAAAAACTTGAGGGAGGTTTTCAAAGCCCATCACAGCTCCGGCCAAGTTTCCAGATTCATAAGCGGCATTTCCAATTACAATGGCACTGATGACGAGAAAGTAACTTGAATATTTTAGAAATTTGCTGGATGACTTTCTGCGAATGGCTTCACCCAAGCCCATTTTAGCTTGAGTCCCTAATCTGGCCGTCATTTCTTGCAGGGTAATGGTGGCTAAAATGGAAAAGAGCATGGCCCAAAGCAGTGTGTAACCATATCCTGCTCCAGCCATGCTAGCTGTTGTAACGGTACCAGGTCCTATAAAAGCCGCAGCTACTATCATTCCAGGCCCCAATTGCTTCAATTTTTTAAGCATTCACTTTTTTGCCAAAAGTTAATGAAATTATTGGAACTGGGTTAAAGAATCGGGCTAGTTACTTCATTGATTTTTTAGCTTTCCTCAATAGTCTGCGAACTAAAAGTCCACAATAAAGAATTTATGGGGTTTTTAAGCTGCATCCTTGTTATCATGATCAAATATACTACTGTCATCTGCAAACTTTTCAATAAGATCTAAATCTAATCTATCAGTCAAGCTTTTTGAATAATGCAGTTTCTTTAATCTTAATCCTTTATCTACTAAAAATTCTGCAGGAATAGTATTAAGGGATTCTTGAGCTTCAGGCATATTCATTGGAACCCCCGTGAATTTGGCTTTAATTGCTGTTTGAATAAAACTAGTGATATGACTATTTCTGGATATTTTTTTCGATTCCTCTAATCCATATTTAGCATAAATTTCTTTCTCAGGATCCGAAATTAGTGGAATAGGGGAGACTTCTTGGTGGAATGTGCTCCTTAATAATACACTTTCCTTAGATTCAAAGAAGAATATCATTTCAAGTCCTTTAGCCTTTAGTTTTTCATGTACTTTGGTGAGGGCATGTACTCTTAAATTACAAAATGGACAACCGGCATGTCTAAAAAATCCGATTAATAATTTTTTATCTTTATAGTCCTCTAAATTAATTTGACGACCAAATATATCTTTTTTATTAAAAAGTGGTGCTAAGGCAGTTGATTTAAGTGTCATATAAATATTAATATTTTAAATGTACCTACACGAACGTATGAAATAGCATTTTTGGTTTTAATTTAATCGATAATTCATGATCATTTAACGAAATATATATTTTCTCATTAACTTTGCACTTTATGTCAATAATAGTTGTTGGCATCATGAAATAAATGTGTCACCAAAGCAGGGCTGTGAACCCTGTGAAAACGTGAATTATGAGCAAAAAAGGAAGAGTATTAGTAGCCATGAGCGGTGGAATAGACAGCTCATTGGCAGCCGTTCTACTACATGAACAAGGCTATGAAGTCATAGGAATGACAATGAAAACATGGGATTATGCCTCTTCAGGCAGTTCCAAAAAGGAAACAGGCTGTTGCAGCTTAGATTCTATCAATGATGCCCGAAATTTAGCGGTTAATTTAGGCTTTCCACACTACATCTTGGATATCCGTGAGGAGTTTGGCGATTATGTTATTGACCATTTCACGGATGAATATTTGGCTGGAAGAACGCCTAATCCATGTGTTTTGTGTAATACTCATATCAAATGGGATTCATTGTTGCG
Organism: Marivirga sp.; assembly: GCF_051117495.1. Taxonomy (NCBI): domain Bacteria; kingdom Pseudomonadati; phylum Bacteroidota; class Cytophagia; order Cytophagales; family Marivirgaceae; genus Marivirga; species Marivirga sp. The sequence continues at coordinate 46,196 of NZ_JBNPEF010000027.1, forward strand.
TAGGGCAGATAAGTTAGGCTGTGACTTTATCGCAACCGGACATTATGCTAAAGTAAGGGAAGAAAATGGACGTTATGTGATCTCAAGAGGAAAGGATCTAAATAAAGACCAATCTTATGCCCTCTGGGGAGTTTCCCAAGAAAGCTTAAGTCGCACTATTTTACCTTTAGGTGATTTAACAAAACCTGAAATTCGTAAAATGGCAGAAGATAAAGGTTTTTATGAATTAGTAAATAAATCAGAGTCTTATGAAATCTGCTTTGTGCCTGATAACGATTACCGAGGCTTTCTGAAAAGAAGAGTTGAAGGCTTAGAAGAAGAAGTAAAGGGTGGTGAATTTGTGTTAGAAGATGGTACTGTAGTTGGTACTCATGAAGGTTATCCATTCTATACTGTCGGACAAAGAAAAGGCTTGGGAATTGCGCTAGGATATCCAGTTTACGTGACTGAAATTCAAAAGGACAAAAACAGAGTGGTTTTGGGTACTTTTGATGAACTTTCTAGAGATGGAATGTATGTCAAAAACTTGGTTATGAGTAAATATACATCTTTGGATGATCGATTGGATACTGTAACCAAAGTAAGGTATAATGATGATGGGGCTCCAGCTGTAATCGAACAAGTAGGGGATACTATGAAAGTTTTCTTTGGAAATGGAGTACCAGCTATTGCACCAGGTCAAGCTGCAGTCTTCTATGAAGGAGATGATGTAATTGGCGGTGGTTGGATACATTCATCTTTCAATCAACAAAAATTAAAAAATGAGGCCTTATCTAATTCTATTTAGTCTCATAATAATTTTCACATCCTGTGAAAATTCAACTGTAGCTCCTAATGAAGAAATTATGGGGCTACAGTTTTTTCCTATTGATTTTCAAAAATCTGATCTTTACTCAGTTGAAGAAATTAATTACAATAATGATGGCACAATTGACACTAGCCTGTATCTTCTTCAAGATGAGTGGACAGATTCAGTTAAGCTAGACGATGGAATTAAATTAGAAGGTTTTCGGTACAGTATTAATCAAAATGGAGAAAAGGAAATCGTTTCCTCAATTGTAAAAATCCGAACCCCAAAGTTAGCTAAACTAAAGTTAGGGAATTCAGAAGAAGTAAAGTTAAGTTTTCCAGTAGTAGAAAGTAAAAGTTGGAATGGTACACCACAAGAATTTCAAGAAGATGAATACACCATTTCCGGAGCTTTCCAAGCCTATGAGCTTCCAGATTCAACTTTTGAGAATTCTGTTCAAGTAATCCAAGAAGATAATCAGGATTCTATTGCCAATTATGATCAAAGAATTGAAGTCTATGCTGCTAATACTGGCTTGATATATAAAGTTTCTTCTCAAATTGAGTTTTGTAGAGAAACAGAATGCTTGGGCTTGCAACAAATTGAATTTGGCAAAACTATTCGAATGAAAAGGGAATTTGATACAAGTTTTTAGAAAGATAATATCAATGTATCCATAGCGTTACAGCTGGCAACCCTAACATAACCCAATTTTTTTTATTTCTTGTTTACTACTTCACACTTCTAATTGTTCATTTTTCCCCAAAACCGTCTTAACTTGCAGGCATGTTAGCATTAGGAAAATGGAATACCTTAAAAGTAGTCAGAGAGTCGCCACAAGGACTTTATCTTAGCGATGGAGATGAAGATGTATTATTGCCCAATAAATACGTCCCGCAGAATAAGAAAATAGAAGATCAGATTGATGTTTTTGTTTATAAAGACTCAGCTCAACGTCCAATTGCTACTACACTCAAGCCATTAGCAGAATTACACCAAGCGAGGTTATTTGAAGTGATGCAAATTACAGAAGTAGGTGCTTTTGTAGATTGGGGATTGGAAAAAGAACTTTTGATTCCATTTTCAGAGCAAACTGATGAATTGGAAGTAGGTGATTTGATTGTGGCTTATGTTACTTTAGATCCTAAAACTGAAAGAATAGTCGCTTCTATGCATATTGAATCCTTTTTGGAAACAGGCTCCGGGGATTTGAAAGAAGGGCAAGAAGTCGATTTGTTGATATACCGAATCACAGATCTGGGTTATGAGGTAGTGATTAATCAGCAATACAAAGGCTTAGTTTATGAAAACACCGTATTTGATCCGCTTGATATAGGAATGGAAGGCAAAGGAAAAATCAAGTCTATAAGGGCAGATGGAAAAATGGATGTGCAATGGACAATTGAAAAAGAAGAGAAGCAAAAAGAAATTCTGGAGCTTCTGAGAGACCATAATGGTTTTATGCCATACCATGATAAATCCAAACCAGAGGAAATCTACGATACGTTTGGACTCAGCAAAAAGGAATTCAAAAGACAAATCGGAAATCTATATAAAGAAAAGAAAATCCAGATTAAAGAAGAAGGGATTTATTTGGTTTAAATTATTTGATTTTTACAAAATACTACAAATTTTGCCCGTGGTTGGTGGCACACCAACCACCAATATGAAAACGCATGAGCACGGAATTATATCAAAACTGGAAAGATAATAGCAAAGACTATGTTGCTCAGAATAAAGCTTTTTATCAACAGCTGCGTAAAAAGAAAAAGCTGGATGATGAATTCCATGCTTTAGATGCTGAGATTTTCGAGAAAATGGATTGTCTGGATTGTGCTAATTGTTGTAAAACCACAAGTCCAATTTTCCAACAATCAGATATCGAAAGGGTCTCCAAAGCCCTAAAAATGAAAGTGCCTGAGTTTATTGAAACTTATTTACATATTGATGAAGATGGTGATTATGTTTTGAATGAAGCACCTTGTCCATTTTTGGGTCATGATAATAAATGCATAGTTTATAAAAATCGTCCTACAGCCTGCAGGGAATATCCCCATACCAACAGAAAAAGAATGCATCAGATATTAAAAAAGACATTTAAAAATGCTGAGGTTTGTCCTGCAGTTTATGAGATTTTAGAAAGGATGAAAGCTCCGGTCTGACGCTTATCAAAAATTTAATTTAGAGCCGATAAATGAAATTAATCTGGTTAACTTTAATCTGGCTATATAGCGTCTGACCGATAAGCATAGCAATGTGCAAGATCTGTTAGACGGTTCCAACCGTCAAACCGCAGCCCGGATTTATGTAAATTCTAGATACTCAATACTTGCAACTTGATACTGACAATCGGAAAGATTATATTCGCACCATTACATTAACTTTATGGCAAAATCGGCAGAACAAATACTCTCGGATCTTAAAAACGGTAATTATGCACCTATCTATTTTCTTCATGGAGAAGAGCCTTATTTTATTGATTTAATCAGTAATTATATCGAAAAAAATGCTTTAGATGAAAGTGAGAAGGGTTTTAATCAGCAAGTGCTTTATGGTAAAGATGTAAAGCTAAACCAAATTGTATCTGCGGCAAGGTCTTTCCCAATGATGGGGCAACGTCAGGTAATTATCGTAAAAGAAGCTCAAAATCTAGGTGAGTTTACAGAAAGTGAATTTGATTTTTCTTTATTGGAAAATTACCTTCAAAGCCCACAAGCTTCCAGTGTTTTGGTGTTTTGTTATAAACATAAAAAACTTGATAAGCGAAAAAAGATATTCAAAAGCTTAGAGAAATATACTGTACTTCTTGAATCAAATAAGATTTATGAGAATAAAGTACCGGATTGGATTTCCCAATATGTGAAGTCCAAAGGGCACAGCATTAATAGGCAAGCCTTAATGTTATTGACAGAATATATTGGCAATAATTTAGAGCGACTTTCCAATGAGATTGATAAAGTCTTAGTCAATTTCGATAAGCCTTCTGAAATCACAGAATCCTTGATTCAGGAATATGTGGGAATCAATAAGGATTACAATATTTTTGAACTTCAATCTGCTATTATTAAAGGCAACGTACTAAAAGCCAATAGAATCATCAATTATTTTGCGTCTGATCCTAAAAATCATCCGGCAGTGGTGAATATTGGTTTTTTGCATTCCTTTTTCACAAAAGTTTTATTGATACATCACAGCCAAGATAGAAGTGAAAGAGGAGTTGCGGCCGCGGCAGGAGTAAATCCATTTTTTGCGAAAGATTACATAATGGCCGTCAACAGATTTAATTTGAATAAAACAATTCAAAATTTGGCTCATATTTTTCAGGCAGATTTAATGTACAAAGGAGTTACGGCCAATATTAGTGAAGCGCAACTTATGAAAGAATTGGTATATAAATTGATGCATTGAAATTTTTTTAAATGAAATAAATCATTGATTTTGTAGTTTATAATGCAAGTTCAGATACTTTTTTTAAATCTTATTTTAAAAAGAGATTTCAACAGATATATCACCACAGGAATGAATAAAAGAATTCTAATAATAGGCCTTATTTTTTTACTGCCTTTCAAATTGTTAAGTCAATATGCATTTGTCAATTCAAATGCTGATGATGTCTATCAAGAAGCAATTGAGGCCTTTGAGCAAAAGCAATACACAACTGCACAAAATAGATTTGAGGATTATCAAAAACACCATGACCATGAAAGCATAAAATCAAAAAATGCGGAATATTTTAGTGCTTTGATAGCAATTTACCTTTATCAAACAAATGGAGAAAAGAGAATTAAATCATTTGTTGATGCCAACCCTTCACATCCTAAAGCATTGGAAGCTTATTACGAACTTGGTAATTTTTATTTCAGGGAAAAGAATTACGCTAAAGCTATTCAATATTATGAAAAAGCAGATGATGATAAATTAAGGGGAGAAGACAAAACCCATTATCAGTTTAAAATAGCATATTCCTATTTCAGTAGAAGAGCTTTTGAGGAAGCATTGCCTTATTTTAATCAATTAAAAAGACGTCAGAATCAATATCAATCAGCCACTAATTATTATGCCGGTTATATTTATTTTGAGCAAAAGCAATTTGATCAAGCTTTGATTGATTTGGAAAGAGCTGCTGAAAATGATGCCTATAAAATTTCTACTGCCAATATGATGGCCAATATTTATTATCAAAGAGGGCAATATCAAAAATTGATTGATTATGCTGAAGGTCTGCTACCTCAATTGAATAGATTAGAAGCTTTAAATATTAAGTTATTGATAGCTGATGCCTATTTTGAACAAAATAACTTCAGCCAGGCAAATGAATATTTTGAGGAATACAGGAAAGAGAACAAAAGCAAAATGGATAGGGAATTACTCTATCGCATGGGTTATGTAGCCTATCAATTAGAAAATTACGAAGAAGCCATCAAGCTTTTTGAGGAGGTTGGGATTGCCAAAGATTCGCTCTCACAATTTAATGCTTATTATTTAGGAGAATTATATTTGAAAAAAGAGAACTATCGATTTGCTTCCAATGCCTATGAACAGGCAAAATTGCTTGATTTCAATCAGGAAATTGCCATGGAAAGTCATTTCCAATTAGCTAAACTATATTTAAAACAAGGGAATACCAATAATGCCGTCAGTGAGCTTTCTTCTTATATTGAAAAGTATCCAAAAAGTCCTTATTCTACCCAAGCTAATGAACTGTTGAGCGAAGCCTATTTGAATTCAAATGCTTATGAACAAGCCATCGCATTTTTGGAATCTATTGAAAATAAATCCATAAAACTAAAGGAGGCCTATCAAAAGGTTACTTTCTATCAAGGAGCTGAATTTTTCAATCAGGCAAATTATTATCGAGCCATGCAGTTATTTCAAAAATCGGTGGATTATCCGCAAAATAAAAATCTGTTAGGGGAGACCTATTTCTGGATGGGAGAGTCTTACTCTACAGGTAAAAAATATAAAGAAGCCATTATATCATATGAAAAATCATTCAAATCAAGTAATAGTACTGATAGTTGGTTTGCCAACTTGAATTACGGTTTAGCTCATGCCTATTACAACGATAAACAATTTGAAAAATCGCTTCAGTATTTTAAAGAATATCTTAAAAATGGCAAATCAGCTACCTATTATAATGATGCATTGATAAGGTTAGCAGACTGCTATTATGTAACTAAAAATTATCAATTAGCCATAAACTATTATCAAAAAGCAATTGAAGAAAGAAATCCAAATATTGATTATGCGTATTTCCAAAAGGGAGTGGTAAATAGTATAACTGGAAATAATAAAATCGCGAATCAGAGTTTTGATAAAGTAATTTCGGATTATCGTAATTCTAATTATTATGATAATGCCTTATTTCAAAAAGCCCAATTGGCATTTGAATCAGGACTATATGAGAAATCAATTGACGGATTTTCCTATTTGCTGAAAAATTTACCCCAAAGTCCATTACGACCTTATGCCTATTCGAAAAGAGCTTTGGCATATTTTAACCTACAGCAATATGAAAATGCTGAAGAAGATTATACTTTAATATTGCAAAACTACTTAACTCATTCCACTGCTAATGGTGCTTTGGCTGGTTTGCAGGAATTATATTCTATAATGAATAAAGAAGGGGATTTAGACCAATATTTGACAGCCTATAAAAATGCAAACCCTAATGATGGGGAGGTAACAAAAATTGAATTTGATGCTGCCCAATCTCTATATTTCAATCAGAAATATGATCGGGCGATATCTTCATTTAAAGCTTATATTCAAAATTATCCTGATCATTCATTAACTGCGGAAGCCCGTTATTATTTGGCGGATTCTTATTATAGAAATAATCAATTTGAAGAGGCATTAGTATTATTTTATGAGGTAGTTGAAGCCAATAATACTTCATTCAACAAACGTTCAATTCAAAAAATAGCGGAAATAGAGTTGGAAAATAAAGATTTTGATAAGGCAAGATTATATTTTACCAAGCTTTTGGACCAGGCCGAAAATAAAAAAGATAAATACAATGCCTATACAGGGCTTATGGAAATTGCCAAAGCAAAATCTGATTACAGCAAAATGATTTTGTATGCGGATTTAATCTTGGATGAAGCGGCTGTGAATGCCAATGCAATTAATGAAGCTTACCTTAATAAAGGTATGGCTAATTATTATCAAGGAAAATATACCGATGCTAAAGCAAGTTTTCAAAATGCTGTAGATGCGGCTAAAGACGAATATGCAGCTGAGTCGAAATATATGATAGCATTAATGGATTATAATTCTGAAAATTATCAAGAATCTATCAATACATTATTTGAATTGAATAAGGACTTCGGAAATTATGCACAGTGGTTGGGCAAATCTTTCTTATTGATTGCAGATAATTATTACGCGATGGGGGAAATCTTTCAAGCTAAGGCCACCTTAAATTCAATTATTGAGAATGCTGATTCCAAGGTTTTAAAAGATGAGGCTAAATTGAAGCTTGAGTTGATAGAAAGTGAGAATGGAGCAGAGGAAGAAGAACAAGATAGCACAGGGAAGGCCTTAGAAATGGAAGAAGTAATTGAAAACGATTCTACTAAAAATTGATATGCTAAAATATATTTTATTTATAATTTTTTGTATTCCTTTAGCAGTATTCGGGCAGGATAACTGGAATCAGGAAGGAGATTTGGAAGATTCCCAAGTCATAATTGAGAAGGACCGTAAAATTGATCTGCCCAGAGTCAATAGGGATTTCAAAAAAGTGCCGGAAATAAAAGAAAATCTATCTCCAATAGAAGTTGACTTCAATTCACGGGAGTTTGTACCCAATCTCAGTCATCTTTCACCTAGAATTAGAGTGCTGACCATTCAAGATGAAAAGCTGGAAAAGCTATATGCTAATCAACTTAAAATTGGCGGAGGAAATTATGGGGCATCCTATTTCGAAGGAAATTTTGCGAGCAAAAGAAGTAAGGACAAAAGCTATGGTGTCAATTTATTCCACCAAAGCTTTGCAAATGGCTCCATAGATGGAAGAAATTCTGGTTCTGGTTATCAACGAGTAAATCCTTACGGAAAATTAATTTTTCAGAAAGCAGTTTTGAATGCAGAGGCATATTATGAGCGACATAATAACTATTTATACGGATATGATACGGCTTTGACTTCAGAAGTGGATAGAGATACCTTACAACGAACCTTCCACACAATTGGCGCCAAAATATCATTAGAAGACCATAATGATAATAGTAAATATTATTATGGTTTGGATATAGATGCCTATCAATTATTTACCAATATCAATAATTCAGAATTTTCATTTGATTATAATTTTAAAAATAGTTATGACATAAATAATGATTTTTCAATTTATTTTAATGCTGATGGCTATATCAGTAATTTAAAATTCGATCAATTGGATTCTGCTCAAAATCGGAATTTATTAAGGTTTAAGTCTGGCGTAAAGTTTGTCAAAGAAAAATTAAGAATAGGAATAGGCTTAAATATGGTGAATGAGAATGATACGCTTCAAGGCATGAATAAATTTCATATATATCCCGATTTGAATATTGTTTACAGGCCATTTGATAAATTAAGTGTATTTGGTGGTTTAAATGGGGATGTAAGAGCTAACCGATACAGAGATTTTTTGATGGAAAATCCTTATTTGGATAATACAATTGGTGTTTATAATACTTTAATGCCATTCCAATTCTATGGCGGATTAAATGGTTCTTTAAGCAATTTCTTTGGCTATGAATTAGGTTTTAGCGTTGCCTCAGTACGTCATAATTTTGGTTATGAGGCAATTTATAGTGAATCGCAAGGTGAGATAAGATATAGAGCAAAGTATTTCAGTGAAAATAATACAGAGGCCAATGTATATGCTTCTGTTTCTACCGATATTGCTCAATTAAAAATTAATTTAAGAGGAGATTATTTCTATTATAATGTAGGGGAAACTCAATTGATGCCATTCCGTCCGAATTATACTTTAAAATTGAATTCCCAATATTGGATAGCCAATAAATTGAAGATTGGTTTGAATGCTTATTTACAAGGCCGCATGAATAATGTCAATACATTTGTTCAAGAAAATGCTAGTTATTCATTCAATGTAGATGAATCTATACCTCCCATATATGATTTAGGAATAAAATTAGGTTACCAGTTAAGTAATAGGAGTCAGGTTTTCTTACATGCTAATAACCTGATAGCCAATAAATACGAGTATTATTTGGGTTATCCCAACCGTGGTTTCCAAATTTTGGGTGGTTTCACATATTCATTTTAATGTTTTTAATATCAATATTTGCCATTATATTTGATTCTTATAGTTAAATCTACTTATTATTGAGTATTGATTTTCATTAAAAATAATAGTTTATTGATAAAGTATTATAATTTTTTAATACTTTTAAGCTAGAGTAAACCTTAAATTACCAGAATATGGCCAAAAAGGACAAAAAAGACGAAGAGTATAAGGACGAAAACATACATAACGAGCCTGAGCAAGATGATGAAGATTTCGGTCTTCCAGATTTAGACGGTGATGAGGAAAAGTCTGAACCCTCCGATGATTTCGATTCAGATGATGATACTACTCCTCAAGAAGAAGCTGAGATTGAAACTTCATTTGATACTGCTGAAACCACTGAAGATTCATTTTCAAAATATGCTGAAGAGGAGTACGATCCAAATCCTTTCGGAGATGATGAGGAGGAGTTAGAAGAGGAACCGCCAGTTTCAACTTACACCCCCCCTAAAAAACAATCTGCAGCGCCAATTATCATTACATTATCTATAATTATACTGATTGCTGTTGCGTTAGTTTATTGGTTTTTCCTTAGGGAACCAGCAGAAGAACCTGTTGTTGAAAAAGAACCTGTTGAAGAAACTGAGCCTGTAGTAGTAGAAAAAGAAGTGGAGCCAGAACCAGAAGTTATTGAGCCGGAGGAGCCAGTTGAGGGGCAAGTCAATACACTAAACTCAAGGACGGGGCGTTCATATGTGGTAGTGGGAAGTTTCTTTGATGAAGATTTGGCTAAAGACTATGCAGAAAAGCTAACGAAAGATGGTACCAATGCTTATATTATTCCACCTTTCGGAAAAAGTAAATTCAATAGAGTAGCTATTGAAGAAACAGAAAGTTTTGCGGCTGCGAGCACTAGAGCTACTGAATTGTCAGGTCAATTTAAAGAACAACCTTGGCCATTGAAATATTGATATTATAAAATATGACACTATTACAAGTTACTACTGTTGCTGATTCCGCAATGGTAAACGCTTCTGAAGAAAGCGTTAATTTGTTCGACTTACTTTTAAAAGGGGGATATGTTATGATTCCCCTTTTGTTATTATCAGCTGCAGCAATTGCTATTTTTGTTGAGCGGATACTAACCATTAAGAAATCTGCCAAAACTCCTCCAGGATTATTAAATCAAGTAAAATCACTGGTTACTGAAGGCAAAATTGATCAGGCTAGGATGATTTGTTCACAAAATGAAACCCCTATTGCCAAGATGTTGGAAAAAGGAGTTTCAAGAATTGGAAGTCCACTTAAGAATATAGAGGTTTCGATTGAAAATGTTGGTAAGGTTGAAATTTATCGATTGGAGAAAAATCTATCCTTACTGGCTACTATTTCCGGTGCGGCACCTATGATTGGATTTTTAGGGACTGTTACGGGTATGATTCAAGCCTTTATTGCGATTGCACAAGAAGAAGGATCTGTGAGTCCGAAATTACTTTCAGAGGGAATTTACGAAGCCATGATTACAACTGCAGTTGGTTTATCAGTTGGTATTATTGCTTATTTAGGCTATAATTATTTAGTAACCCAAGTGCAAAAGGTGATTCATAAAATGGAATATAGTTCCGTTGAATTTATTGATTTACTTCAAGAATCTAAATAAGGTGCAATGTCATTGAAATCCAGACATAATGTTGATCCTGCTTTTAGCATGTCTTCCATGACGGATATCATATTTCTATTATTGATATTCTTTATGCTTACTTCATCTTTCATTACCCCATCAGGACTTCCGGTAAATTTACCATCGAGTAAATCCACCAACATTGTCATGCAAAAAGTGAGTGTGACTATAACCAAGGACATGCTTTATTTCGTTAATGATAAAAGAGTGGCAGTTTCAGATTTGGAAACGGCTATTAAAAGAGAATTACGAAATGCAGATGAGGGCGTTGTAGTATTACATATTGACAAAAGCGTTCCTACAGAACATTTAGTAAAAGTAGCTGGTATTGCGGCCTCATTAAAAGCAAAAGTTTCTATAGCGGCACAGCCAAATGAGTGATTATGCACATAGGGAAAAGAAAAATCGGATAATTGGAATATCCGTATCGGTAGGGCTTCATATTTTGTTGCTTCTGCTATTCCTATGGGTAACAGCTTGGAAAGAACCCTATCCACCACTTCCTGAATATGGTATAGAGCTAAATATGGGTATTGATAATCAAGGTTCTGGAAATGAGCCGGTTTCTGCTCAAGAAACTGAAGAATTAGAAGAAACGCCCACAGAAGAATCCGAAGAGACTGTTGAAGATCAAGTAGAAGAAACTACAGATGCTGAGGCTGAAGATGTTGTCGAAGAAGTTTCCGAGCCTGCAGAAGAAGTTGTAGAGGAAGCTGTTACAGATGAAGAAGCTCCAGTAAAAGTGGAAGACACACCAACTGAAAAAGCTAAGGAAACCCCTAAAAAAGAAGAGAAGGAAGAAAAGAAAGAAGAGCCTAAGGCCAATCCTAATGCCCTATTTCCAGGAGATAGCAAATCACAAGGCGAAACAAATGATAAAGAAGGCGACCAAGGAAATCCAGATGGAGAGGTAGATGCAGAAGCCATGATGGGGCCTCAAGGTGGAGGAAGTGGTAGTCAATTGGATATGTCCGGTTGGAAATGGGATTCACCACCGAGACCTAACGACCCAACTGAACAAAGTGGAAAGATTGTTTTTGAAATTAGAGTTGATAGTAATGGGGAAGTGATTTCAGTAAGAGCTATTGAAACCACTGTTTCGGCAGAGGTAGTAAAGATTTACCAAGATGAGGTAGCTAAATTAACTTTTAGCAGAACATCAGGAGGTAAAACAGCACCTCAATCAAAGGGAACCATTACATTTTTAATTCGCTCTAATTAAATTTTAGAATCCATTTTAAAATATGACATACCAAGAAGCGGAAGCTTTTTTATTTGAACAACTACCCATGTTTCAGCGTGTGGGTGGCTCAGCTTACAAAAAGGATTTGCATAATACTTTGGCTCTGTTAGAGTCATTGGGAAATCCTCAAAAGAAAGGGAAATATATTCATGTTGCAGGAACTAATGGGAAAGGTAGCACGGCTTCATTTTTAGCTTCTGTCTTAAAGGAATCAGGTTACAAAACGGCCCTATATACCTCCCCACATCTCAAAAGTTTTACAGAGAGAATGAGGATAAATGGAGTTCCTATTACCGAAAAAGAAGTGATTGAATATGTGGAAAAATTCAAACCGATAATTGCCGAGTTAAGACCTTCATTTTTCGAGCTTACTACAGCCATGGCTTTTGATTATTTTGCCAAACAAGAAGTAGATATTGCCGTAATTGAAGTAGGGATGGGAGGAAGATTGGATTGTACTAATGTTATAAAGCCAGAGCTATCCATTATTACGCAAATTGGCTTGGATCATCAGCAATTTTTGGGAAATACCTTAGAAGAAATCACAGCAGAGAAAGCAGGGATTATAAAAGAAAATATCTCTATAATAACCTCAGTAAGAGAAAATGAACTTAAGTTAATTATTAAAGAGGTAGCGGAATCAAAAAATGCACCATTTATTGACAGTAAAGAACATTATAAAATTTCAGTCATAAAAGAGTCTATTCCTAGCCGGCATTTTCAAGCTAAAAATCTCCTTAATAATAAAATTATAGAATTCGAATCTGGGCTTTCTGCCACATATCAAATGCAGAATTTGGCCAGTACCTTTACGGCTATAGATGTACTGAATGAAAAAGGTTATAAGATTAATCCAAAGCATATTCAAAATGGATTAAAAGAGGTTATTCAAAATTCAGGTATAAAAGGAAGATGGCAGAGAATTCACAATGCTGTTTCAAAAGCTAAAATGATAGCAGATACAGGACACAATATCACCGCCTTTGAATACATTACAAAAATGCTTGAACATGAACCTCATGAGCATTTACATTTTGTATTTGCTACAGTGAATGACAAGAAGTTAGAAGGTGTCTTAGCGTTATTACCTAAAAACGCCCATTATTATTTCACCCAAGCTAATATTCCCCGGGCTTTGGATGCCAATGAATTAAAGAATACCGCAAAAGATTTTGGCTTGAAAGGAAATGCTTATCCTACAGTATCACAAGCCATAGAAAAAGCTCAAAAAAATGCCTCTGATAAAGACTTAATTTTTATAGGAGGTTCTACCTTTGCAGTAGCTGAAATTCCCAATCTGTAAATATGAGTAGACAAAAATTAAAAAGATTTGAAGATTTACAAAATCGCCATAATGTAATTGAATACGGAGATGAGAGGGTTTCAAGTATTAAATCAAATTGGAATAAAGAAATCTTCAAAAATAGTAATCCGATCAATCTTGAATTAGCTTGTGGAAGAGGTGAATACACCATCGGCTTGGCCAAAGAATTCCCCAATGAAAATTTTGTGGGGATTGATATTAAAGGAGAGCGTTTATGGCAAGGAAGTACTAAAGCCATTGAAGAAGGCTTAGGAAATGCCGCATTTGCAAGGAATTTTATTTTGGATTTAGAACTGATGTTTGCACCGGGTGAAGTGAAGGATATTTGGATTATACATCCTGACCCAAGGCCAAGAGATAGGGATGAGAAGAGAAGATTGACCTTTCATCGTTTTTTGGAAATTTATAAGCGTATTCAAGGAGGTAAAGGCAGGATATATTTCAAAACTGATAATGCCGATTTATTTAATTGGACAATTAAGGAGGTTTTACCTGCTAGAGATGATATAAATGATTTGCATTTTACAGATGATTTGCATAATTCTGTATATTTAGGAGAGCATTATGGAATTACTACTCGTTACGAAAGAAAATTTTCTAAAGTGGGTGAGACCATTAAATATTTAAGATTTGAATGGAAAGCTTAAAAGATAAATTACAAAGCCCTGCATTTTTGATGTATGTGCTTTATTTTTTGACAGCCTTGGCCTTAGTGCTATTTTTGGATAAAGGAACATTCTTGTTATGGCTAAATAAAAGACATAATCCTTTTGGGGATGCTTTTTTTACTTATGTTACCTATTTGGGAGAAGCCCATATATTCATTATTACAGGGGTGGTATTATTACTCTATCGATTGTATTATGCAATACTTTTAACCTTAACCGGTTTGATACATTTTGCAATTGTCCAGTTTTTAAAAATGGTGGTCTTTAATGTTGAACGTCCAGCCTTGCATTTCGAAGAATCTTTATCTTCTTTTAATTTAGTGGAAGGCATAGAATTAGGTTCCTTTTATAGCATGCCTAGCGGTCATTCAGCTTCTGCTTTTGCATTGGCAACCATACTTATTCTATTGACAAAAAATAAATTACTACAAGTGATTTATATGTTACTGGCCATTCTGGTAGCCGTATCACGTGTATATTTGTTTCAACATTTCATGGTAGATACCATAGTTGGAGCTACGATCGGTTTATTAGTTTCAGGTTTTATTTGGTGGTATTTTTCATTTAAAAACCAAAAATTACTTTACAATATTAACCCTCTACATAAAGGTCTAATTTTTAATAGATGATCCTAAACGGAATTGAAATAAAAGCAGGTGAAGAGAAAGTGGTGGATGTCAATATTGCCAGACTGCCTTCCCATACTACCATAGATGTGTCTATAACTGTAGCTAGAGCTGAAGAACCCGGCCCTGTTTTATTGCTAATGGGGGGCTTACATGGGGATGAAATTAATGGCTCTGAAATAGTGAGGCGAATCATTGAGAATAATGATCATATCCCTAAAATAGGGACTGTAATCTGCATTCCAATCATTAATGTTTATGGCTTTATTTATTTCTCTCGTTATGTACCAGATGGGAAAGATGTCAATCGCTCATTTCCAGGGAATAAGAATGGTTCTTTAGCTTCCAGAATGGCATATTTTCTAACAAATGAGATTATTCCGTTGATAGATTATGGTATCGATTTTCATACTGGTGGAGCTGATAGGACCAATTATCCGCAAATTAGGTGTATGATGAAGGATGATAAAAATGTTGAATTGGCCGAAGCTTTTCACGCTCCTTTCACTCTTGATTCCAAATTCCGTCCTAATTCTCTGCGTCAAACTGCTAATAAGTTTGGGAAGAATATTTTGGTTTATGAAGGTGGGGAATCCTCCAGATTTGATGAATTCGCAATTCGAGAAGGTATAAAAGGAACCAGAAGATTGATGCAACATTTGGGCATGAGGGATGAAGCAGAGAAGTCAACTTATGAAAATTTAATCATCAAGAACTCATCATGGGTACGGGCTAAGAAATCAGGGGTCTTTCTTTCAGCTGTAAAAAGTGGAGATATTATCAAGAAAAACCAATTATTAGGACACGTCAATGATCCATTTGGTGGTTTTAAGAGTAAAATCACTTCTTCCGTAAACGGATATGTCATTGGGCTAAATCATAATCCAATTGTACACCAAGGAGATGCTATTATGCATTTAGGAGTAATAAAGTAGTATGTATAGAAAAATTATTAAACCTTTTTTCGACAAACTAGTCGCTCTTATTGCCTTAATAATTGCTAGTCCTATTTTTTTAATAGTTGCGTTGCTTTTAGGTCTTTTTCAAAACGGTAAGGTGTTTTTCAAACAGAGAAGACCTGGTTTGAATGAAAAAATATTCTTGCTGGTTAAATTCAAAACCATGAGAGATGACAAGGACGATAAAGGTGAATTGTTACCCGATTCAGAAAGACTAACATGGATTGGTAAAATTGTACGAAAAACCAGCATGGATGAAATTCCACAATTATTAAATATTCTAAAAGGTGATATGTCTTTTATTGGACCTAGACCCTTGCTAGTAGAATATTTACCCTTATATAGTAAAGAACAAAGCAAAAGACATTGCGTTACCCCAGGAATTACTGGATGGGCGCAAATTAATGGTAGAAATACAATTAGCTGGCAAAAGAAATTTGAGTATGATCTTTGGTATGTTCAAAACCAATCATTTTTGCTTGATTTAAGGATCATATTTAAAACTATCATTAAAGTATTCAGAGCAGAAGGAATCAGTGGGGAAGGAGTAGCCACTATGGAGAAATTTAAGGGAGATTGACATCATAAAGTATTTGAATTCAAATATTATTTTGAATTTATTATATATATATATATATATTAAAGGGTAATAAATTTTCAACTTTAATCTTACCCACATGTCAGGTCTTAAGTATGTAGAAAGATTCATGTTCGTAAACGAATTGATCAATAAGGAAAGAACAGGTAACCCTTCAGCTTTAGCTACTAAACTTAATGTTTCAGAAAGAACAATTTATCGAATTATAGATGATTTGAGGTTATACTACGGGTATAACCCTGAAATTTTATTTGATAACGAGAAAAATTCATATGTTTTTGTCAAAAAAAATATGTGACTGACGGGAAATGACAGTAGAAGCTCTTTAATTTGAAATTGAACCTAGCGCAAAGTTCATTGAATTATTTAAAAACTATAAATTTTAAGATGATGAAAAAATTAATGAGAGTTTTATTTGCTTTGGTGTTTTGTTTTGCTTCTTTAAGTTATTCAAATGCCTCATGTGATGGTAATAGTTATACAGTTACTAATTGGGATGATTATGCCGCTGAATTTGCTTGGAACTGTTGTGCAGGTGATGTAATTACAGTTACTGACTTATCAACTGGTCAGACAACTACCAAAACACTCCGATCTGTTTATGGACCTAATTCTTCCTGTGCTTAATTGACAATCAAGTATATTGTAGTATTTGAGGAGACTTTAAAGTCTCCTTTTTTTAATCTAAAAGGTTATGAGTAAATATAATTTAGTTTTATTAAGTCTGTTTTTATTTGTCTTAATGTCCTGTAAATCTGAGGACGAAATTTCACAAATTGACTATAATACCAAGCCGTTTAATATTAAAATAGGAGCTGAAGGGATTAATAGCCATTATAAATTTGTTGTTTATAATAAAAAAGGTGAATCCGTACTTCATTATTATGACTGGATGCGCAAGAGAATTACTTTAATAAATTTTGATGAAAAAAAAATTGTTGATCATATTCCCTTCAATGATGCAAAGTACCCTATTAATGGATTATATCATATGATAAAAACCGACAGTAGCTACCATGCAATTCGTAATATAGATTATTTTTATTGGTTAGCTCCTAATGGAGATGTTGACTATTTTAAAGATGGAAAATCTTTCAAAGGAACTTTTAATGAAAAGGGACAATATAGACCAGTGGATATCGAAAATTCCAATAGCGACAATATGAATTTTCATGTAGTATCTAGAAAGGCTAATCATGATTTAGATTTTCTCAAATCTTTACAATTTGCGCATTATGACTTCCTAGATAAAAAGGTTAAAATATTCCCTACTGAAGTATTTGGATCTGAATATGTAGGTAAGGATCAAACATTAGCATATAGATCAGACCCATTTTTATTAAGCATTAACAACATAAATATTATCCATTATCCATTTACGGCAGATCTGCAAATTATTTATTCAGATACCAAAAATTCTAAAATAATTAAATATAGCGATGTTAAAGCCTCAATACCTGACATGGAGCCAATTACATCTGCAGAACTTGAAGGTGCAGTAAATTCATTACGGATCAAAAAACTAGATGAACCGATTTCATACTATCCTTTGATCTATGACGAGTTCCGCAAATTTTATTATAGACCCTATATGTTAGCGCGTGATTTAGATGTTGAAAAAAATGCAGATTACTCACTAAATTTATTGGTTTTTAACCATAAGTTTGAATTGTTAGGTCAGCTAGAGCTTGGCGATAAGTATATGCCATTTTTATATATTACAGATGATGCAGTTTACATTCGTAAAAAGGAACAACGTGAATCTTATATTGAAATGGATGAATTAATTTTTGAGGTTGAATAATTCCTTTAATACCGTAAAGTTAGTTGTTCTATTGTAGCTTTTTTTCTTAATGCTTCTCCAACTTGCATAGTTGGTAGAGCAAATGCTTAATTTGAGGATCGTATTCATGAGTATTCAAAGCCGAAGGAATCAGTGGGGAAGGTGTAGCTACTATGGAAAAGTTTAAGGGAGATTAAAATATAGCTCAAAGCTTATTTTAACTCTATATTAATAATTCACCTGATTTTCATATCCAATATTAAGGCTAGTTTACCTTCAAGTTATTTTCGTTTTAACTTCATTTTTTGGGTATAGATTCATTTCCAATTTGTGCTTTCTTAGAGTAATCATTTTAAGGAGTATCTAAAAAATGCAACAAAGCAGAACGGCCGTAATAGCTGACGATGATAAAAGTACATTAAGGGATTTGGTGAAAATATTGGAATCGGAAAATTTCAATGTGGCTTTGGCATTGGATACTCAACACGCAATCCAACTCATCAATAAACATCAACCCCAGTTAATTATCTCTGAAATTGGAAATCAAAATTATGATGGAATAAGTCTCTTTAAGTATCTTAAAAGCGAGGTGGCCTTGAGGGAGATTGAACCCAAAATCATTGCGCTTACCTCCAATGATGATGAACGCAATGAAATATTGAGTTACGAATCCGGAATTGATTTTTTCTTAAGAAAGCCATTAAGGAAAAATGCCTTTAAAAAGAGATTGTCAAAGTTTTTTGGTGCAGAAGATTCCTTTTTTAATTTAAAACCAATAGAAGAATATGAAATAAGGGATTTGTATTTTGATGTTAAAAAACGATTACTTTTTAAAATGCCCTCCAAAGATTTATTACAAATTCAATCTAAGTCTTATGATATACTATTGTTCTTAGCGCGTTTTCCCAATCAAGTTTTTTCACGGGAACAGCTCATGCAAGCTATTTGGGGCAATGCTGCTAAAGTGACTTTGCGTTCTGTCGATATTCATATCCTAAAAATCAGGCAATTGCTAGGAGAGGGCTATATTAAGACTATCAAAGGTGTAGGATATCTATTCAGACAAAAAAAATAAGTTTCGCTTATTTATTTTGTAACCAATCAATTTTGAATCAGTTGATTTAGTGTAAACAAAATCAAATTATGCAAAACTTAGAAAATAAAACAGCGCTTATAACAGGTGGAAGTAAAGGAATAGGCTATGGAATAGCGGAAGCCTTATTAGCAAAAGGAATCAATGTTGCCATCACCAGTAGAAGCCAAGAATCAGCTGATAAAGCAGCAGCATCTTTAGCGAAGAATGCTAAAGGGGAAGTTTTAGGACTTCAAGCCGATGTTAGATCCTTTGAAAACCAGCAAACTTGTGTGAATGCCGTTTTGGATAAATGGGGAAAGCTTGATATAGTCATTGCTAATGCAGGTTTAGGGCATTTTGCTTCTATAGATGAAATGGAAATAGATAAATGGAATGAAGTGATTGATACCAATTTAACAGGTGTCTTCTATACTATCAAATCCAGTGTTGAAGCTTTAAAGAAAAATGGTGGTTATTTCTTTACTATTTCCAGTCTTGCCGGTACAAACTTCTTCCCAGGTGGTTCCGCTTATAATGCCAGTAAGTTTGGTTTAACAGGTTTTACTCAATCAGTAATGCTGGATTTAAGGCAAGAGGGCATTAATGTTTCTACCATTATGCCAGGTTCAGTGGCAACCTATTTTAATGATCATGAACCCAATGAAAACGATTATTGGAAAATCCAAAAAGAGGATATAGGTCAAATGGTAGTTGATTTATTGGAAATGAACCCTAGAACCTTGCCAAGCAAAATTGAGGTAAGACCAAGTAGGCCTCCTAAAAAATAATCTGGTACATATCAAAAAGTAAAAAAGGTCAGCAATCGCTGACCTTTTCTATTGTTACCTTTAACTCCAAATAGTTATTAGTATAAGTATTCTAAAGCTACTCTGTCATAGTAGCCAAATTCACCATCTTCATTTGCACTAAAGCAAGCAAGCATTAAGGAATTTGCATCAATATTTGTTGGAGTGCCTGGAATATGTATTGCCCCTACACCTGCAGTACCTTCACTTCCACCAGAACCGCAAGAATATGAACGGTTAAACCAATCAGTGTGACGTAAGCCAACCGAATGTCCCATTTCATGTCCAATTACGTGCTCAACTACATTAGTGTCATAATTGCTAGTGCCTGATTGGATTTGGATAAATTTGTATGGATCACCTCCGCTCGGGAATCCTGCGCTTCCACCACCAGAACCACTTACTCTATAAACTACCATGTCATAAGGGGAATAGTTAGTTCCGTAAGTTAATGTGAAAGTTAATCCAGTATTAAGTGCGTTGTAATTGTCAACTGCCCACTGCAATGCAGTTCTCATTTTTGAATCTAATCCATTCGAATTATTTCCAGTATAACCAATCACATTAATTGTTCTGTTTTGGCTAACTAGATTAGATGTTCTGTACTGTTCAGCGAATTTACCTGTATGGAATAATTCGCTTTCGGACATTTCTCTTAATTGTTTTTCATTAATTAAAATGTCACCTTCTACCACATAATTGAAACCTTGGTCACCATTTAGTGGGTTGTTGAACTTTTCGCGGTAAGCATCACTCGGATCAAATCCAAGATCTTTTAATTGATCTTTTACTTCTTCCGAAACTATACTTTCGTCAATTTGAGTTGCCATCTCTTCATCTTGTTGGCAAGAACTCATGAATACTGTTGCGGCCATGAATGTAAGCACATACATGACACCTTTTCTTAAATTTGTCATAACTTTGTATAAATTTTAGTTAGGTTTGCAACATATTGTTTTTATTTTGAATATTAAAAATATTACATCGATTAATTTTTAAATAACATATAAAATATAATAAAAAATTAATATAATACAATTTAATACAGCTAAAACCTTATGAAAAATTGTTTCAATATTTCGTATTTCAAGAATGAATGGTTTCGAACAAGCTTAATAATATTATATTTTAGCTTGATTTGTAGTGTTCCATTATTAGCTCAAGAGAATCATAGATATGCTTCATCTTATAGAATTGGCCCGTCTATAAGTTCATCGAATAATATAAGTAATGGTAATTACTATTTAATGAAGCCTATATCAGAAGATATATCATTTTTTAATGATTTAAAAGGTATAGAGGTAGTAAAAAAGTTACTAAATAACTCATATATAGTGCTTTTTGATTCATTAGAAGAAATCAATAGAAGTAAATTGTTAAAATATGTATCTGTTTACCCAGTCAACAATTTTTGGAAATCCTCAAACATAACTAAGATAAATGATAATTCTATTTTACATGGTGATTACCTAGTACAAGTAATCGATGAACTACAGTGGCAAGAATTCATCAAATTAGAATCTAAGATAAATGCAATTAAGTTGCAAGACGGTCTTTATTCCCTAACAATTGTTCGTATGCCTGTTTCTAAACTTCTTAATAAATCATTTATTACTTACATAGAAAAACAGCCAAGTATTACTAAAAGTAAGGTTAATGTGCTGGATCTTAATTTACATCCAAATAGGATAAATGCAATTCAGGCATATTTTACATATTTAAATGGAGCAGGTGAATTAATAAGCTTAAAAGAGCCTTTTTATGATACTAGTGATATAGACATTACCGGGCGTTATGTAAATACTGAAACCGAAAGTGAATTTATAGATAATCATGCTTTGGAAATGGTCATCATTATTTCTGGAAATGGAAATTCGTCTTTAACGGGTCTTGGTGTTGCACCTAAATCCTTTCATACATCCAGTTCAAATGAGGATGTTATTCCAAATCCTATTGAATATTTTACTGCTAATGGCATTAACACCCAAAATCATTCTTATGGTACTGGAGTAGAATCATTTTACGGAGTAGGCGCTTCTCTTTATGATCAACAAATTTATAAAGCACCCCATATTTTGCATATTTTTTCAGCAGGCAATGCTGGTTTAGAAAGTGCTGATCATGGTAGATATCAGGATATTACTGGCTATGCAAATATCACAGGAAATTTTAAACTCGCTAAGAATGTATTAACAGTTGGCGCTGTAGATACCGCTATGAATACAATTGTTCTTAATAGTAACGGGCCGGCTTTTGATGGAAGGATAAAACCGGAACTTGTTGCTTATAGTATGACCGGAACATCTAATTCGGCTGCTTATGTGAGTGGCGTAAGCTTATTATTACATCAGGCATATCGTCAAAAATATAGTACTGATATGCCTTCATCTTTGGCTAAGGCTTTTTTGATTAATAGTGCTGACGATATCGGAGCTTTAGGGCCAGATCATAAAACTGGCTATGGTAGTTTAAATGCTTATGAAGCCATTTTACAACTTGAGGAAGAACATTTTATTCAAGATAAAATCGAGTTTGCAGATGTAAAGAAATATAAAATAGCTATACCTGAAAATGTGGTAAATCTTAAAGCCACATTAGTTTGGACTGATCCACCCGCCACTCCAAATGATGAAATAGCTTTAATTAATGACTTGAATATTCAGGTGTTGGAAGGAAATAATCATATCCATCTTCCATGGGTTCTATCAACCGAGCCCAATATTGTGTCATTGGAGGAATCAGCAAAAAAAGGAAAAGACCATTTGAACAATATTGAGCAAGTGCATATTGCCAAAGTTGAATCTGATACCATTGAAATTGTAGTTAGTAGTCAATATCCATTAGATACATCACAGGTTTTTTCCATTGTGTATGATTGGGAAATTGAAAATGATTTTAGATGGACTAGTCCTACGTATAAAGATAATATTCCATACAATGGCGAAACCGTTTCACATCTTAGATGGGAAAGTAGTTATTCAGCAAATCAAACAGGGAATTTGTATTATAAAATGATTTCAGAGGAAGATTGGCAATTGATTGAAGAAAATATCCCATTAAAAACGGAAAATTATAGATGGGATCCTGAGATAGTAAATGACCATGCCCAGTTGAAGATGGAAGTGAATGATAAAACATATTTAAGTGATACCTTTTCTATATCAGAACCACTTCGCTTAAAAGTAGGATTTGATTGCACTGATTCCTTATCTTTTTATTGGAAATCGATTGATGAGGTGGATTACTATAAACTTTTTAACCTAGAGGGAAGTGAAATGAAATCATTTTTGAGCACTCAAGATACAAGTGTCACTATTAACAAATCAGATTTGAGCAGTTCTTTTTTAAAAGTTCAAGCATTTAAAAATAATAAACCCTTAATTCAAGGAGGAGCAATTGATTTAAATTTGCAGGCCTCAAATTGTTTCTTAGAGGCCTATTTTGTAGAGGCTGTTCAAGGAGAAGGTATTTACCATAATATTCTTTTATCATCCGTAAATGGAGTTGATAAAATTCAAATTCAAAAAAGAAATGAGCTAGAAAATAGTTGGGATTTATTGGCCGAGCTTGATGTTATTACGTTCGATTTGAAATATATAGAAGAGCAACCAATCAATGGGTTTAATGAATCAAGGGTTGTGATAAATTTTTCCAATGGGGAAAGTGTCATTAGCCAAACCCAGTCCACTTATTTTGTTAATGATGCAGATTTCATCCTTTATCCTAATCCATTATTGATCAATCAAGACTTAAAGGTTTTTGCGAAAGAAGCTAAACCTGATGCATTCATCACTTTCTACAATTTGCAAGGACTAGAAATCATTTCATTTCCAATTCCAAATGATCGAAATTTCCTTGATTTGAATTCATTTCATGAAGGACTATATATTTACAGAATCAGAGATGATGAAAATCAATTTGCTCAAGGAAAAGTATTGATTCGAAATTGAGTTTAATCTATTCTTCATCAATTATTATCGGTTATTAGCCCTAGTGTTTAGTTAAGTGAAGAAATGAATTTTGGCAGATTTTATAAAAAAGAACCAATATGAAAGACTAAGATAATATTGTCCAATAATTCACTTTTCTGACCATTTATATAATTACCTAAGAATTGATTGTTCACATTCTTTTTTTACCGTAAACTCGTGAAATGAATAAATTTTTCTTCACACGCTTGCAATATGAATCAGGAGATTGGAATGTGGATCAAAGGATGCCAAGCAATCTCTTAAATTCGCTCATTGAATATACTAATATTCCGGTTGATACCCAGGAAAGGGTGGTGCCCTTGAGCAGCGAGGAGATTTATGAGTGCCCTTTTTGCTATTTAAGTGGTCATAAATTGGTGCAGTTCACTCAGGCTGAAAAGGAAAATTTCATTAAATATATTGATAATGGAGGTTTCATCTTTGTGGACGATTGCAATCATGACATAGACGGACTATTTGCAAAATCCTTTGAAAGCCAGATGGCTGAAATTTATGGTGATGATGCATTAAAGAAAATACCTAATGACCATCCGATCTATTTCAGTTTTTTCGAATTTGAAGATGGTCCACCCACTACATCTCAAGAATTGAATGGCTGGGGAGATGATATCGTCCATGATTATTTAAAGGCCATTGAAAAGGACGGCAAAATAAGAGTGCTCTATAGCAATAAAGATTATGGTTGCGAATGGGATTATGATTTCAGAAACAAAAGATGGCTAGCAGAAGATAATACTAAGTTCGGGGTGAATATTGTGATGTATGCGATTTTTGGGTAGAGTGAAGGGTGTTTAGTGTTGGGTGTGGGTTGATTAAGTTTCTTAAGTAAGATGGGAAGTAGGTGAAATGTTAGAAGTAGGAAGCTTGAAGTGTAAAGAAAAGTCAGTACCGAAGGTCAGACTTTAATGTGAGCTCCTAGTGTGCCAGCAGACGAAGAACTGAGGCATGGAAATAGCATTTTTTTAAGTTCCGAAGGGACGACATTATGGAAATAAGAAACAAAATACTATACTTTAGCCCTATAAGGGCAACATTATAGATTATAACTAGAAATACTAGCATACTTTCTAGATACTTGATACTAGCTACTAGATACTGAAAATGGAAGAAATACAAAATACAGTTTTAAAATTTAAAGAAGCCCGAAAGGAGCTTTCAAAAGCCATCATCGGACAAGAAAACGTGGTCAGCGAGGTTTTTATGGCTTTATTGGCAGATGGGCATATTTTATTGGAAGGAGTTCCAGGTTTGGGAAAAACACTTTTAGTTCGTTCCCTTGCCAAAGTGTTGCAATTGGATTTCCATAGAGTTCAGTTTACACCTGATTTAATGCCCTCTGACATCATCGGAATGGAAGTTCTGGAAGAAGACCGAAGCACTGGGAAGCGTTTTTTTCAATTTAATAAAGGCCCGATTTTCACCAATATTTTATTGGCAGATGAAATCAATAGAACGCCACCTAAAACACAGTCTGCTCTATTGGAGGCCATGCAAGAACGTGAAGTTACCTATGCTGGTAAGACCTATGATTTACCTAAGCCATTTTTCTTATTAGCCACCCAAAACCCTTTGGAGCAATCTGGAACTTATCCTTTGCCTGAAGCACAATTAGACCGTTTCCTATTTTATACGGTTGTGCAATACCCCGCTGAGCAAGAGGAAGTTGATATCCTTGAACTCACTACGGGAAATCAAAAAAATGAGCTTAAACCAAGCTTAACAGCGGAGGAAATCCTCAAAGCCAGAAGCTGGGTTCGGGATATTCATATTGATAAGGAATTACTAAGAAAGATTAGTCAACTTGTGCGTTCTACTCGTCCTCAGACTTCTGAAATTGATTTGGTAAAACAATATGTAGATTGGGGCGCTGGGCCAAGAGCAGGGCAGTCCATTGTTTTGGCTTCCAAAGCACATGCATTCCTAGATGGTCGTTTATCTGTAATTCCTGAAGATATAAAAGCGGTTGCTTTGGCCGTATTGCGCCATAGAGTAGTGTTAAATTTTGTGGCTAAAACAGAAAAATTTACAGTGGAAGATTTGATTCCTGAATTACTCAAAAGTATCTAGCATTCATGATACTACGGTCTGACGCATTGTATCTACATTAAATTATGGGATTATATTATAAATTTTTCACCGATATTATGAATATTTCTTTAATTGAGGCGTATGAGCGTTTTGGGATTAAGAATATGTCAAATTAAACTTTATTTAGAACTACATTCAATGAATTCGCTCAATCAAATATTTCGAATGCCTGACTTTGAGGCACTAAAAGCTCTTCAATTGTACATTAAACATCATATTGAAGGGGTGATGATTGGTATGCACCAAAGCCCTAAAACGGGGTTTGGAATTGAGTTTAAAGAATATAGGAACTATGTCCCAGGTGATTCGCTTAAGCAGTTGGATTGGAAATATTATGCCCGCACCGACCACTACATGATTAAGGAGGCCGAAATGGAAAAGCAACATGATTTCATATTCGTATTGGACAGAAGTCTTTCCATGAATTTTGAGATGAAGGACGCTAGTAAATTCAATTGGGCTCGTACTTTAATAGCTTCTTTGGCTTTTTTGGCCAGTAATCAACAAGATAAATACTATATTTTTAATCAGGATAATCCACCAACAGATTTTGAGACATTTCTCTATAGAATGATTCAATTGCAGACAAATGGAGAAATGAGCATAAAAGATTTAAGTCCATCTGAAAAAATCAAAAATAAAAGTACTGTTTTTATTTTTACCGATGGTTATTCCGATGAAGTGGAATTTAAGGACTTATTAAAAAATTGGGCGGTGGCATCCGAAGAAGTGATGCTGATTCATTTATTATTTGAGAATGAGGTGAAGCTTGAATTTGATGGTCAATATTTCACTTTTAAAGATTTGGAAGGGAAGGGCAGTGTACAAACCAATACTCAAGATGGTTTTCAGGATTATCAAAATCGAGTTCAAGAATGGAAAAATGGAATTGAAAAAGCCTGTGCAAAAAATGGTATTGCGTATTCGCAATTGAATGGTCAGGAGGGTATCCAAAAAGCAATATTTGAGATGTTGAACCACTTTAACCAATCTTGGGCATGAATTGGCTTAATCCCATAGCACTCTGGGGTTTAAGCGCTTTGGCGGTTCCCATTCTCATTCATTTGTGGAGTAAAAATAAGACCAAGGAAATTGCTTTTGGTAGCATCCGTTTTTTAAAAGAAAGCAGCACATTACAGTCCAAAAGAATCCAATTTTCTGAACTTCCGCTGTTATTGCTACGCTTATTGATTTTGTTTTTAGTGGTGATGCTTTTGGCTCAATGGGTGAATTTTCAGGAAACAGAAAAGGAAAAAGCTTTATTGCTGGGAGAAGGAATTAACGTCCCTAAAACTTATTCTAATGAAGAAATCAACCTATTAAAAATCAGTGAATTTGGTGAGACATCCAATCATTGGCATCTACTGGAAAGTATTTCTAAACAACATCCTGAAATAGATTCACTTATTTACATCAATGAATTCAAGGACACGGATTTTGTGGGAGCTATTCCTAAATTGAATTTTCATTTAGAACTTATATCAGCTGTAAATTCCCGCCATATTGAGGAAGATTATACAAGCCTTGATACTGTACTTATCCATTTTGAGAAGCTTCCGCAATTAATGGAGCAAAAGTTGGATAAGGTATTGAAAGCAAATAATTTATATACTTTTGAGAAGCTAAATTTTGTCCAATCTGAAAAGCAGGAAGCACAATTGATTTTGACTAATTCAATGCAAAAGCGGGAAGTCAACCAAATTGTATTGACCGACAGTATATCAAGTGATTATGAAGTGAAGAGGAAGCAATCTTACAGCATATTGTACCTAAAAGAAATATGGCTCAATAATCCGCTAAATGAGGATATGTTTTTGGCTGTGGTTACGGAGTTTATAGCACATATAGTGGAACCTCAATATCAATATACTTCATTTGAGTCATTGCATGCTCGGAGAAATGAAAACATAGAGGAAATCCAAAAAGCACAAACATTTGAAGAGGAGTTATTAGGGTTGATTGTTATCTTGATCCTATTGGAAAGGTTTATTAGCTATCAAAAGAAACATGCATAAGGGATTCGAAAAATATTGGACTAAGCTTAAAAGCCGTTTTAATCTATGGCTAGGATTATCAGTTGGAATCCCATTTTTATCCGCTATCCTTTTGTTGTTGGCGGTCGCTAATTTCTTTCAATTGACTGTCCCTTTTGCGTTTTGGGTGGTTTATACAGGCTCTGCTTTAGGATTACTTATGATTTGGAATCCAAAATTGATATGGAACAACCAAAAGCTTATGGAATTTCTTCATCAGGAATATGATGAATTGGAATATAGCCTATCTCTATTTTTCAAAAAGGACTTGAATGAGCTGGAAAAACTTCAGCAGAAAAAAGTATTTGAGCAATTACCCTCAGTCCAAAAAATTAACTTCCCAATAGCTTTAAGGAACCTATACATCTTGCTGATATTTAGCGTATTGTTGTATAGTATTTCATTATTTCATCAAATTGATGATAGGACTACATCTCACATTTCAGCTACCAAGAAGCAAGAAAATATACGTCAGGATAGTATTATTCAAAAGCCACAATTGGAATTTGATTACAGGCTTTCGGTATTCCCACCAGAATATACAGGCTTGAAAAGTTTTCAATGGCAAAAGCGCCAAAAAATACCGGAAGGAAGCCGATTGCTGTTTGAAAATAAGGGGAATATCAATTTTGATTTGATATGGCAAAATCAATACGACTTCAATTTGAAATCTGAGCAATCAAAAACATTCACTTTAAATCAGTCTGCTATTTTTCAAATTGAATACCAGGAAAAAGATAGCTTAATTTCATTGAGGCCTGAAGTATTAGAGGTAATAAGGGATAATCCGCCCATATTATCCACTAATTTAAAGGAAAATCGATACGAAATTGATTTCGAGGCTGTGCCCAAAGGATTTCAGCTGGATTTGGATATTGAAGATGATTATGGAATTATTTCTGCTGACATTATTATGACTTTAAGCAGAGGAGAAGGAGAGGCGGTGAAGTTCCGCGAGATGAAACAATCCATTTTAGGCATTTTGAATACGCTTAAACGACAGCAATTGAATATCAGCCTACCCTTGGATACATTTTCCTTAGAACCCGGTGATGAGCTCTATTTTTACTTTGCTGCAATGGATAATAAAGTACCCAAAGCGAATATGGGCCGAACGGATGTTTATTTTCTTTCAATAGCTGATACCAGCGAACAAGAATTAGTGGAATATGAAGGTTTTGCCCTTACCAATGAAGCAGAATATTTCAAAAGTCAGAGACAAATCATTATAGATACAGAAGCACTTTTAGAAGAAAAAAATCAAATCCCCCAAGAAGAGTTTGAACAAAGAAGCAATACAATTGGGGCAGACCAGAAATTATTACGCCTGAGATATGGGGTCTTTTTGGGAGAAGAATTTGAAACTACTGGCGGATTGGGAGAAATTGATCATTCAGGGCACGATCATGGTGATTTAGCGCATGAGGAAGAAGAACATGATCATGATACGCATGAAGGCCATGAAAATGAATCTGAGGGCAATTTTTCTAATCCCATCTTCAATGAAACCCCTGAATTGGAAGCTTATGTTCACGCCCACGATGATTCAGAATTATCGACTTTTTTGGATGCTGAAGTAAAGGCTAAACTTAAAGAAGCTTTGGCTAATATGTGGGAAGCAGAATTGTTCTTGAGAACCTACAAACCTAAGGAAGCCCTTCCTTATGAGTATAAAGCCCTAAAACTCATTAAGGATGTTAAGCGTGCTTCTAGAATTTATGTGGAAAGAATGGGCTTTGAGCCACCTCCATTAGATAAGGATAAAAAACGATTAACGGGCGATTTGGACAAAATAAAGGCCAAAACATCAGAACATGAATTAGGAGAAATGCCATTTGAGGAATTGCTTGCTGATACATATAACCAACTTATAAAGGCTTATCAGAGAAAGGATTTAAAATCTGCAGAAAAAAACCTTAATCTTTTTACGGATAAATTAGTGGAAAAAATAACCTCTGAACCCGTTCGCTACGGAAGTCTTTTGGCTAGTATTAAGCAATTTCAATCCAACAAATCAATGCGGGATTTAACTGCTATTCTTATCATTATGGAAGATATGTTGAGTCTGGATGAAATGAAAAAAGGAAGCCGGTCGAAAAGCATGGAAAGTACATTGCACAAAACCTATTATGAATTAGAGAATGATTGATTGGATATCTGATATAGCGTTTGAAAAATCATTTGAGCTTTGGCATTTGGCTGTATTTCTGGGGCTATGGTTTTTAAGTGTTTATTGGGAATTCCAAAAGAATAAGCCTAGAAAATGGTTAAGAATTATAGCTTTATCCTGGGTGCTTATCTCATTGTATATCATTTATTTATCACCTTATGTTTTAACAGAAAAACCTAGGAAATCAGTAGTGATTGTAAGCCAACAAATTTCTAAAAGCAGTATTGATTCTTTAGATAAACAATATGATTTAAGCATCTTAATACAGAATCAAAATGGAAGTTTTATGACAGTAGAAAATGAGAAAGAAACTTCGCTTAATGAACTGGATTTTCTAATTGACACTGCTTTTGTTTACGGCTATTTACCACACCTGAATCCTGTAGATTATCAATTTCGAAAAGATATTGACATTCAAAAGGGCATTCAACTCCATTACCCTAAATTCATTGCATTGGGTGATAGTCTTAGTATCAAAATCAAAAATCTTGAAAACAAAAAAATTAAAATTAAGGCCTTGATGGGTCAGGATACCGTCTCAAAAAATTTATCTAAGAATGGAAATTGCAATATATCTGTGCTCCCTAAAATGACTGGCTATGTTTTAGCGGATATTTCAACTGATGATGCTCAGTATCATTTGGCAGTTACAGTTGAGAAGCCAGAAAATTATGTAATGCAAATCCTTTCTGCAGTCCCTGATTTTGAATGGAAATTCTTAGCGGATTATTTGAAATCAAAGGAGCATTCGGTTTACCAAAGGACACAAATTTCCAAAGATAAATTCAAATCCTCATTTTTCAATTGGCATGATTCATTAACAATCAATAGGGGGGTGGCTCAAGATTTAAAAGTGCTTTTTATTGATGCCAAAGCTTGGGATGATTTAAGTCGAAATGCGCAAAATCTTTATTTGAATAAGCTAAAAGAAAATAAGGGAAGTTTGATCTTCAGAAGCAATCCAAACAGCCAAATTCAGCTTGATTTAGATAAATCTAATTTGACTAATATTTTTAGCACAAGCGATAATTTACTTGAGTCGGATAACTATAAGTATTTACAATTCAGTAATTTATATAATTTAGATGAAGTGGCTCAAAATGCTATTTTTAGAAAGGTTTTTCCTGAGATGATATTAGGAGTCATTAATTTTCAAAATAGTTTTCAATTAAAATTATCCGGTAAAGAGGAAGAATATTCTCAACTTTGGTCACCTATTTTTAATGATTTAATCCAAAAATCCGAAGGACTATTTTATGATAAAACCGAATGGTCAATACAATATCAGCCTTTCTTTTTCAGGGCTTGGACTGCTGAAAAAATAGAGGAGATTTCTATTATAACTCCGCAATCAGACAGGCTGAAATTGACATCAAAAAGGGATTTTTTATTTCCCGAAAGGCATCATTTTATGTTTTATCCCCAAGCGGAAGGTTGGCACTTTATTCAATTAGAAAATCAAACTGAATCTATTCCGTTTTACGTGCATTCAGAAACTCAAGCAAGTCAATCAGAATTCTTATCCAATTACAATTATGATTACTTAAATTATCTTAATTTTGAGGATTCGGTTACTCAGCAGAAAGCTTTAAATTATAATCGTGAATCCATAACAATGTGGTTCTTCGTACTGTTTCTAATGAGTATTACCTATTTGTGGATTGAAGATAAAATTACCTGAAAATATGATAAGATTTTTTGTGCTATGTATTGTATTTTTTTCCACTTCTGCTTTAGCTCAAAATAAAACCGACTCAATCAAACTACCTCCATCAGTTTCACTAGCTGAGTCTATCGATTTACTTTCAGCCTACATTCAAAGAGAAAGTGTTTCAGGAAACGAAAAGGAAGCGGCCATTTTTATTGAAGATTACATTTTAACCACAGATTTACATTTAAGGGTTTTTTCCAATTTTTCGGATAATTATAACCTTGCGGCATCACTTTATCCTTTAAGTAGTGGAAAGCCCAATATTATCTTACAAAGTCATATTGATGTGGTTCCTGCCGAGGATTTAGATATTTGGAAACATGACCCTTATAGTGGTCATTTTGATGGAGAATACATTCATGGACGTGGGGCTTTGGATGCAAAAGGACTTGGGGTTATGCAATTAAAGGCACTGGAAGCATTCCAGCATGATTACGATACAGCAGCATTACCTTTCAATATTACTGTACTTTTTGTTTCTGCGGAGGAAACGGGGGGAGATAAGGGAGCAAAATACTTGATGGAAAACTTTGAAGATGAATTAAATGCGGTTGCTGTTTTAGGTGAGGGTGGAGCTGGCTATAAAAATGTTTTACAAAATGATCCCGGAAAAGTGGTTTTTGGTGTTTCTATAGCGGAAAAACAAAGTTTATGGTTACAGCTTAAAATTATCAGTAATGCTGCAGGACATGGTGCAGCACCATCATCTGATTATGCCAATATTCAATTGATCAATAGTTTAAATAATATTACCAATAGAAAGGTTTTATTGCTTTTTAATACCAGCACCAGAAGAATGTTTAGAAGATTAGGAAGGGCAGAGGGTGGTATTAGAGGATTTTTTATTAGGAATATTAATTGGTCTATTTTGGCGCCTTTTGTAAGGAAGCAAATTGAACGCGAACCATTTTTATCTTCCTTATTAACCAATACAGTGACCGTAACCAATATTTATAATCCACCGGGGCCACCCAATCAAATCAGTACCTCAGCAACAGCGGTTTTAGATTGCAGGTTGGTACCTGGAACTTCGTCCAAGAGCTTTATTCGTTATATCGAAAGGAAATTGGATAATGATAATATCAAAGTATCGGTTATATCAGAAAGTCCGGAAGCACCACCTTCCAGATTAAATAAATACTATAAGGCCTTGGAAGATGCCTTGGCTATTAGCTATCCCGAGGCGGAAACAATTCCTTTTTTATTCCCTGCTACTAGTGACAACAGCTTGTTCAGATCTTATGGTATTCCCTCTTATGGTTTGATTCCTGCTGTGGTGACGGAGGATGATATTAATAGTATTCATAGCGTGAATGAGCGAATAAGCTTGGATGTTTTGCAATCAGGTATCATGGTTTATTATAACTTTATGAAAGAATTGCAGTTGAAAGAACGGTTTTCACTTTTTGGATTTATGGATGAGGAGGAAGAAGAATAGCTTACAATCAAAACCTGTCAAGTTTGGATTATACAATTGATTGTCAGTTAGCAATTATCGCAGGAATTAATTTACAGAAACCTGACAGTCACTTAAAATATTAATCAGTTATTCGGGTCGGTGTGGCTCTGACCGGTGTAGAATCCATGATTGGTGGCACACCAACCATTTAAATCTTGATAAAAATCTGACAGTTAAAGCAAAAAAGCAAATGTTAAACTAATTGTATTCGATTAGGTTTTCAGAATTTGAATAAAATACAAAATGAAAAAATCTAGAATATTTCTATTGATAGCTATCCTCTTTATGCTAATAGTTTTTTACGTGGTTTATGATATGTCCACTAAAACTGAATTTCGAAAATTTGGTGATGAAACCGAAGAAAACAAATCCGTTAAAGATAGTGTTGAGCAAGAAAATCCTATGGAAATAGAAATCCGGAGGTAATACGAAACTTTTCCAAAGTTAAGCTGTAATTTATTTCATAAATTTTGATATGAGCGAATCGGGCAAAAAAATAGATATTGATAAAATTGATTTAGAGAAGATGAAAGAAGGTACTACGGACAAACCGGGTACCATCGAATTTCCTCATCATTCAGGAAGTGCTATCATCAAACCTACCGATAGAGGGAAAATAAAAGGTAGGGCAGTTTCCGCCATGCACGAACAGACCGACAGGCAGATGAATCAGTTGTATGAGCAAATGCAATTATTGGCCAAGCAAGCAAATGACTTAAAAAGCCGTGTAGAGATTTCAGAAAGAATTTATCTAGCCAAAATCAATTTTGAACCGCTTATTAATCATACTTATTATCTTTATGAAGGCCCTGATGGCAAAGATATTCTTTCATTAATAGCCCCAAATGAATGGGGTAGAAGT
Organism: Marivirga sp.; assembly: GCF_051117495.1. Taxonomy (NCBI): domain Bacteria; kingdom Pseudomonadati; phylum Bacteroidota; class Cytophagia; order Cytophagales; family Marivirgaceae; genus Marivirga; species Marivirga sp. The sequence continues at coordinate 80,303 of NZ_JBNPEF010000027.1, forward strand.
AATACAAAGATGAATTATTTGGCTACAGTTAAACTGTTGGCAGATCATACTTGGGAAGTGATAGACAAGATCCCCTAATCAGCCAGCTGGCAATGAATATAGCACCGAAACAATAGTAGGAGTCACAGTGTTGAAAATAAAGCACAAAATCATATTAGAACGTCAATCCGTGCTTTTGCCCACATTCGGGGCTGGGTCTTGGGCTGTTAAATCAACTTATTTTCATAGGCAAATTGAACCAATTGCGTGGTATTATTGACTCCGGTTTTATGCAAAATATTTTTTCTGTGGGTACTGACCGTATGTTTTGAAATATATAATTTAGTGGCTATTTCATTAGTGCCCATTCCTTCCGCCAAAAGTTTAATTATTTCAATTTCTCTTTCCCCTAATTTATAAGAAGCTATTTCCTCTGTAGTATCCGTGAAATCTTTAATTTTATCATAATAATACTTTCCACTTTGTACTCTTAAAATTGCATCATACAATTCCTTGCCTGAATTATTTTTCAATAAACAACCGTCTATTCCCAATTTTATGATCTCGTCTATAAATGATTTTTGGGCATACATAGTGAGCATAATAACCTTAACATTGGGATATTCCATTTTTAGAATTTTAGCGCAACTAATACCGTCCATTTCAGGCATGTTAATATCCATTATGGCTACATCCACCTCATTGGCCTTAACAAATTCGATTACTTTTTTGCCGTTAGAAAATTGTCCTATTAATTCCAGATCCTGATGATTTTTCAAAACTTCAGACAACCCATCCAAGATCATCTGATGGTCATCCGCCAATATGATTTTAATTTTATTCATTGAAAGGTATTTCTATAATGACAGCAACTCCTTTTTCGGGTGCAGAATCTACCGTTATTTTTCCATTTAATTTACTCACTCTTTTATCGATATTTTGTAGGCCAAGGCCTTTTACACTTTCATTATTATTTAAGTCAAAACCTAGCCCATCATCCTCATAGATGATATTAAGATATTTGTTTTTCAATTCTAAAACTTCCAACCTAATATTTTTAGCTTGAGCATGTTTTAACGTGTTATTGACCAATTCTTGAATAATTCTGTACAATTCTGTATTGATTTCATTTGAAAAAGGGCTGTTTAATTGTATATCAAAATGTGTTTTTAAATGGGTTAACTCATCAAGGGTGGAAGCCAAATCCTTTAATGAAGCCTCTAACCCAAAATGCTTCAAAAGACCGGAGTCCAGACTGTGTGATATCTTCCTAGTTTCGTTTGCAGCTTTTTGAATCAATCCATCTATTTTGGTGATTTTTTCCCGGATATTATCATCCATCTGCTCTTTGGGCAAGGCATCGATTGATAAGTTGGCAGTAACCAATAGACTGCCTAAGTTATCATGAAGCTCTTTGGAAACTCTTTGCCGTTCTTTTTCCTGCCCCTCTAAAAGCGAGTAAGTATTTTTTAATTCCTGTTCATTCAGCAAATCCTCCACTTTTTGATAGGCTATTTTTCGTTTTAATAATTTTCTTTGATAGAAGAATACAAAGAGAATAATGCCAACAGCCAAGGTTAGCATACCGGATGCCCCTACTGCCAGCGTTAGAATTATTATCTCCTTTGAACCATCCATAAGCCAAGAGCGAAAATTATATTTTTTGAAATATTTCCAATATTATGAATAAACCACAATGAGTAGTCAAATAAACCCGACATTATTTCTGTTGATAGAAAAAAAGGAAAAAATGCCAGAGAAAAATAAATTAGAATACCCACGTTGTACCAAAATTCGGGTGCTTTGCTTTTAAAAATATCTTCCTCATTGATGTATATCTGATAGAAATATTTAAGTGAAAGAATAAGGAAAATTAAACATTTAATAGTAAGTGAGAAACTAAAAAAGTCATAAATAGGATTTTTATAGAAAAATTCAATTGCTAAAGTTGATATAAAAACGATTAGCAAAAGAATTACTAGCTTGTTACCCTTATTCAAAAGACTTTTATATAAAATGAGCAGTAAAATTGTATCTATTATGGAATAGAAAAATAGATAAATATAATTTCTATCAACAGCATATCTTGAAAATAGATCGGTAAAGAACGAGACAAAAACTATAATTATTAGAATTTTATCTACTCGTAAAAAATGATTTTTACTCCTAAAAATAAATATGATGATAAAAAGTAAGGGCGAGTAAATTGAAAGATTAGATTGAATTTTATAAAATATTTCCATATTTAATCACACTCTGTCGGACATGGATTTGAATAATTTAAAATAGGGTCTTCATCTTCTGTTTCTCGCATTTTTGGTAAATCTGGGTTGCCTAAATTAGGATAATCTTGATTTTCCTTAGTCACAGCTATCATGAAAACATCAAAGTATTTTTTTCCTTTTGTTTTAGAAATAGTTCTATAAACTCTGACACCGGTTAATTCAACTGAATCTTGATCTTTATTAATCTTATCAATTCTTTGGATTAGCCCTCTCATTTTTTCAAGTCCGAAAATATATCCATAAGAATTTTGAATACCTGGTTTTCCGGGATTATTTCTTCTGTAGGCTAACATTGAATCCAATTTGCCTTTAGCGGTAGTTTGGGAAATGAATTTCCCTATGGTTGAATCAACTCCATTGGAAATCATGCTTGAAAAATGTTCCTTCAATTCTTGATCGCTGTCCGAACTAGTTTGATTTTCTTCAGTTTGAAGCTTCTGATCACTTGTTTGTTTTTGTTCAATACCATTTTCTACGGAATAGAAATGATAAATTACCATAGCAATTAAAGCCAAAAATAATACGATTGTACTGCTTTTGTAATTCATGTCAATTAGGTTTTATGCTTGAAGATAAAAAATTATTGCAAATTATATGCTTTTGTATCAGTTTACAATACCCTAATTTGGGTATTCTGTAAGTATCAAATTGATTATTCTAAGAGATGGATAGGTAACCTAAGTTACTTCAAACTATTAATTTTATTTTTAAATTGAGTTCTTTCAATATAAGATTTATTTATGAAATAGTCATAAGTCCAGCATACCAACTTTAAAGAATATAACAGGTCGTTGAAGGTTAGTGGACTTGGCTTTTGAAATTTGACTATTCTATGTGACTTTTTAATGTAAACTCTAGATACATGAAAACATTGGGACTAATAGGAGGTACATCTTGGCACGCTACTGTTGAATATTACAGTGAAATTAATAAAAAGGTAAGTAATATAATTGGAAAACAGGCCAATCCTGAATTGATAATTTATAGCATTAATATTGAATTAATGCGTGAGCAAAACAAAGAGAAGATTCAAGCTAAATATTTTGAAGTGAGTAAAAAGCTTCAAGAGGCAGGAGCAGAAGGCATTATTATTTGTGCAAATACCCCTCATATGGTTTATGATTATGTACAGCCTAAAATTGATATCCCAATTTCACATATAGGAATAGCCACAGGAAGGGCAGCACAAGATGCTGGATTTAAAACATTAGGATTATTGGGCAATAAACCTACTATGACCGGCCAATTTATTCCTTCCGTTTTAGAGGATAATTTTGGGATGGAGGTCATAATCCCAGAAGCCAATGATTTAGAACAATCTCATTTTTATGTATCGAAAGAATTGACTCAAGGTGTTTTTTCAGATCAAGCCAAAGAATTTTATTTGAATCAAATTAATAAATTAAAAAATAAAGGAGCTGATGGCATAATTTTAGGTTGCACGGAATTACCACTGCTGTTGAAAGATGTAAAAGCTGAATTGCCTATGTTGGCCACTACTGATTTGCATATTGATATGGCTGTTAACTTTATAATGGATGGGAAAGGTTGAATTTTATTTTTTATAAAGTATTAATTCCCTCACCAAGCGTATTGCGAAACAAAACGCATTCGAAATGTGCGGTGTATCTGGCCTGATATGCGCTAAATCCAGTCTGACCTTCGGGCTACTGACATAATTCCCCATCTCGTCCTCCTTTGTACCTAAAATCCGCAGGTCTATATTATATCGATCCATTTTAATTAATTTTTTAATGATTTTACTTTTTATACCCTTGTTTTTAAAGGAAAACAAGACTGGTAGTAGCAGTTTCATGTTTTCCTTCAAGTATTTTAATATTTTGGTCATACTAATCCTATTAGCTCTTCAGCTTATTTGTAATTTTAACAAGAGGTTTGTTGGGGTTTAAAATTTTGTTAAGTTTCAAATGCTAAACTTCCATATATCCTAAGCTTCCAACTGCGGGCGTTCTTAACCCATTTTGCAGGAGTGCATATAAACCTAAATATGAACTTTTTTATTCTGAAGTTTGCCTTCAACCCCTTTACCCTCTTTGAAAATTCTTTGATGATATGGGCATATAAATTCTTACAGATTGCGGAAAAAAGCAGGAATACAGTGTTTTGTTCCAATTTCGAGAAAGGCAAGTTGCCCCATCCAAAATCATTTTTTAATGCATCAAATTCCCGTTCGATTTTCCCTCTTTGATTATAAAAGAATACCACCTGGTCATTGCTTAAACCCTTATCATTTGTGATAATGGCACTGTAAGTATAATCCTCGCCTGTAAACAGGTTGAGTTGTCCATCATTTCTTTTGATTTTGGTGACAACATATCTATAATTCTTTAAGGGTTTTTTATACTTAAGCCGGCTTGCAGCTTGTTTGAAGGGTGAGAATTCTATTGATGCCCTGTAGGCTTCTTCGCCATCTATCTCTACCTTTTCCCAATTTTCTATGGTATTTATGGTATTATAGAGTTGAGCGTTCATTCTTGCTTTTATATAAAACTTGTCCACATTTTCAACAACCTCAAGCAAGGTCGATAATTGATAGGAAGCGGAATCAGCCCTAAAAACATCTACTTTCACCCCCTGCTTTTTAAGCAAGGAAAACATCCTTGCCAATGTATCCTGCTGTAAAGTTTGGGCATCACTGTTTCCGTTTCTGTTTTCAACATACACGACCTTATCTTCAATTATGCCCACCCCTGGGGCATAGCCAAAGGCCTTTTTATAGGTTTTTTTAGCATCTGATTTTTCTGTGAAAATCAAGGTATTGTCATAGTCCAGTACAACAGGATGTCCACTATCTTTAATTAGGCCTGCTGTATTTAACAATTTGATGTTAAGCTCATTAAGCCTATCGTTAAAGCTAAATTGGTGAGAGGAATTACCCCGAGGCGTACCAAATTCCTTTGAAGGAACGGAAAGTTCTTTCATTCTTTTCAACAAGCTGTCAGGACTGCAACTCCTCAGAAGGGGATTGTCCTTCAATGTATGTTTTAAATTGTCCGAAAGGTCTTCTATGCAATCACCCCCGCAAAAATAAATTGACCAAAAATTATAAAGAATATCCCTCCAACCAAATTGACTTTGCTTGGGTAGATCAGGAAGTTCATTGTTTAATATACTGCCTATTGATAGGTTATCAAGAGCTTTTATAACAAAATTCAAGCCGCCAAATGGGCTGATCTGTTTTGAATTTATTACCTTCATATCAGTGTTTGTTTGCATCACCAATATAGGTGAAAACACTGAAGCCGTAAAGTCTTAGCGATAAGTATTTTACGGCTTATTTTCCTTTTTACCTGCGGATTTTAGGT
>NZ_JBNPEF010000020.1:0-82594 GCF_051117495.1 Marivirga sp.
TTCAATGCTAAGATCAAAGCTTTTCGCTCCCAATTCAGAGGTGTGAAAAATGTATCCTTTTTCCTTTTCAGACTCTCAAAAATCTATGCTTAAAAAATACTTCTCCCCAGGTTTTCAGATTGATCCCTTTTAATTTTCTTTAGTTTTGGATGTATTCATTTGAACACTAAAACCCACTATACATAAAAAAAAGCAGCATTCACCGAATGCTACTTTAGTTATTGTCGGGGTGGCAGGATTCGAACCTACGACCTCCTCGTCCCAAACGAGGCGCGATACCGGGCTACGCTACACCCCGAGATTTTATTGTTAATCTCTTTTTTTAAGAACTTTTGCGGAGTGAGGGGATTACTCATACGCGCAATTCATGCGCCATTCCCCTCGTGAAGCTTTACTTTCGAACCCTGTTGGTTCTCATCCCCCAAAACATTAAATGCTTAAGGTTTTTTAGCTTCTCCGAAATAACAGTTTTTATAAGAACTTTCTGCGGAGAGAGGGGGATTCGAACCCCCGGTACGCTTTAACACGTACGCATGTTTAGCAAACATGTGGTTTCAGCCACTCACCCACCTCTCCGGGCTTTGTTTAACTCAAATCCCCTCCTCGTTTCCGAAAAGTGATGCAAATATAAAGGAAGTTTTCCGTCTCTACCAAATCCCAATCAAAATAAATCTAACTTTTTTTTGGATTAGTTTTCAACTTACTGTCAACCAGAAAATTAATATTTCGATATTCGTTAATATATTTTAAATCTAGGAACACTCTCCCTATGTCTGAAGGTTTTCACCGTCTAACGCCTATAATACAAACCAGTCCTTTTAAATTCTTTGGCAACAAAACGGTCAGACGGGATTAGAGCATTCTGATATTGTTTTGGATTAGGTAAGTTTATACATCTAAAATGATATGTGACACCCGTCAGACCGTGAATTACAGACCATTTGTTTAGCGTCTGACGGTTGGAACCGTCTGACGCATATAAATCCACAAAAGATTATAACAAGCCAAGCTTTATTCCGTTTAAAAAATCTTAGCAGTAAATCAATGTTGCCCTTTACATTTGCTTTTATATTTTTGTAAAAATTAAAATCTATGACTTGGATTCACTCCCTCGGGGCGGAAGAGATTATTTTTATTATTATTTTTTTGGTACTCTATTTGGCTTATACCTATAGGGTTTTTTCGGTAGCTAAAAGAGTCGGTCAAGCCTATTCCAATATCTTACCAAAATTCTTATTAAGATCATCCATATTCGCATTGTTAATCATTTCACTATTAGGTCCTTCATTTGGTGATGATAAAAAGGAAATAAAGGCAGTTGGAAAAGATATTATGATTGCTGTGGATTTATCCGCTTCTATGGATGCCTTTGATATTGCTCCTACAAGACTTGAAAAAATAAAATTCGAATTGAAAAACATAGTAGATGCATTTAATTCTGATCGTATTGGGCTTTTGATATTTTCTTCTGAGTCATTTGTTCAATGCCCCTTGACTTACGATCAAAACGCTTTGAATTTATTCATTGAAACGCTAAATACAGGCTTAGTACCCGGAAGCAGTACAGATTTTGGAAGTGCTTTGTCTATGGCGCATGAAAAACTTACTTCGGAAGATGCCCCATCAAGCCAACAGAAATCAAAGATTATCATTTTAATAAGTGACGGAGAAGATTTTGGAGATGATACTGGCAGTGCCATATCTAAAATTAATGATTCAGGTATCCGGCTTTTCTCTTTGGGTGTCGGAACAGAAGAAGGGAGCAAAATTAGGACAAGGCGCGGATTTCGTAAAGATAAAAGTGGCAATGACATCATTACCAAATTGGACTCACGTTCATTAAAGAATTTAGCTGATAATACTGATGGTGATTATTTTGAAATCAATGATAATCAAAATGAAGTAGGTAGATTAATCGCCACAATTAATAATATTGAAGGGGAATTAAAAGATGCCAAAACTGTTGATGTATCAGCTAACAAATATTTTTATTTTCTGATGGTAGCTATTATTTTGCTGTTTTTGGATTTAATAACTACACTTAAAATCATTAAAATATGAAATATTTTGTATTCATATTCTTTGGGATTATCACTTCATTTCAGCTACTAGCTATTGATCCTGTTGGTAAAATAGCCAAAGCGAATGCGGCAAAAGAAAGGGCTGAAGAGGCATTGAGAAATGGCGATTTTGAAAAGGTAGTGGAGCACTACACTTATCTTTTAGATTCGTTGGGATACGAAAGCCCTCAAGCAGAATTAAACAGGGCTCATGCCTATTTTCAATTAAAAGATACCGTAAATGCATTTGATGCCTACAGAAGGGTTTCGGATGTAAATAATAACCAATTAAAATCCAAGGCGATGCTTCAGATGGGGAATCTTTCTGAAATGCAGAAGGAATATGAAAGTGCACTTTCCTTTTTTAAAGAAGCTTTAAAAGCAGATCCTACCAATAATAAGGCTCGCTATAATTATGAACTGCTCAAAAAGAAAATGAAGGAGCAGGAAAAACAAAATCAGGATCAGAACCAGGATCAAAATCAAGACAATAAAGATCAACAAGAACAAGATCAAGAAAATAAAGACCAGCAAAATAAGGAAAATAAAGATTCTGAAAACCAACAAAAGGACGAAAATCAAGAGAAGAGCCAAGAAGATAAAGAATCTGAAGAACAGCAACAAAAAGATGATGCTGAGCAACAGGATGGTGAGCAAAGCGAAAAGGATAAAGGAAAAGAACAAGAAGAGCAAAAGCAACAAGAGCAAAAAGAGGGGGAAGAAAAAAAAGAGGGAGAAGAGCAAGAAATGAAACCTAGTACTAAACAAAAGCTTCAAGAGATGAATATTTCTGAAGAAAAAGCCCAGATGATTTTGGAAGCACTGAAAAACAAAGAGTCTCAATATTTTCAGCAATTGAGGAAAAAAGCGACCAAAAAACAAGATTCAGGAAAACCTGATTGGTAAAAAGGATTCTGGTTTCATCCCAAGCTTATTTTAATTAATTTTACATTGAAACGACTAAAATAAAATAATAATGCAAGAAGTATATATTGTGTCCGCTGTAAGGACACCAATCGGAAGTTTTGGAGGAAGTTTAGCTAGTTTAAGCGCAGTTCAACTTGGTTCTGCCGCTATAAAGGGTGCTTTATCCAAAGCCAATGTAGATGCTAAGGAAGTAAACGAAGTCTTCATGGGCAATGTGGTATCTGCTAATCTTGGTCAGGCTCCAGCCAGACAAGCAGCTATTGGAGCTGGTATTGGTTTTAATGTTCCATGTACAACCGTGAATAAAGTTTGTTCATCAGGAATGAAATCAGTAATGTTCGGTGCTCAAAGTATCATGTTAGGTCATGCCGATACCATTGTTGCCGGTGGAATGGAGAGCATGTCCAATATCCCTTATTATATTCCAAAAGCGAGGTATGGCTATAAATATGGCAATGGTGAATTAGTTGATGGGCTATTAAATGATGGTCTCTGGGAGGTTTACAATAAATTCCCAATGGGAAATTGTGCTGACAATACTGCTAAAGAGATGAAAATCACCCGTGAACAACAGGATGAATATGCCATCAATTCTTATAAAAGAGTTGCAAAAGCAACTGAGGATGGAAGCTTTAAAGAAGAAATTGTTCCTGTAGAGGTTCCTCAAAGAAAAGGTGACCCATTAGTGATTACCGAAGATGAGGAATTCAAAAATGTAAGATTTGAAAAAATACCATCCTTAAGACCTGTATTTGCAAAAGATGGTACTGTGACGGCCGCCAATGCGTCCACTATCAATGATGGTGCATCTGCATTGGTATTGATGAGCAAAGAAAAAGCAGATGCTTTGGGCATAAAACCAATTGCTAAAATCAGAGGCTTTGGTGATGCAGCCCAAGACCCACTTTGGTTTACTACTGCGCCTTCTTTAGCTATTCCTATTGCTATGAAAAGAGCAGGGGTAAGCAAAGAAGAAGTTGATTTCTATGAAATTAATGAAGCATTCTCTGCTGTAGCCATTGCCAATAATATGGAATTGGGGTTAGATCCTGAAAAAGTGAATGTTTACGGTGGAGCTGTGGCTTTAGGTCACCCATTAGGCGCTTCCGGTGCTAGAATCATGACTACTTTACATTCTGTCTTAAGTCAGAAAAATGGCAAAATTGGAGTAGCTGGTATTTGCAATGGCGGTGGCGGTGCTTCTGCTATCGTAATTGAGAAAATGTAATACAGTTTCTTTTTTGAAGATTTAATTATCTAAAATACTGGAAACTTAATCGACTTTTATGTCATTCTATAATATTTTAACAGCTTGTAAGTTATCTTTACAAGCTGTTTTTCATTAACCATATTTTAAAACATTCATGCAGGTATATTTCCTTTCGATTTCTTTATTTTTCTTTTCAATTCAAGTCTTGAGCGCTCAGGAATTACAAAAAATTTCCAATTATTATGATAGTGCTGAGCAAAAAAAGACCAAGGAAGTTTATTTTATTGTTGACGGAGACAGCAGTCAAATTGAAGGGGATTATAAAAAATATTATGAAAGTGGCGAATTGATGGCGCAAGGCGTGTTTAAGGAGGGGAATGAGGATGGTGTTTTTGAAATGTTCTATCCTGATGGGACATTAATGAGAACTACTGAGTATTCAGAAGGGAAAAGAAAAGGTAAGACTGTGGTTTATGGTAAAGAGGGTAATATTTTACAAGAAGCCAATTTTAAAAATGATACTTTGAATGGTAAATTAAAACTTTTTTATCCTGATGGACAACTCAAGAGCGAAAGCGATTTTAAAGATGGTAAGCCTGATGGTGAAGTGCTGGAATATTTTCAGGATGGCACTATTGCCCAAAGAATTAATTACAAAAATGGGGAGCCAAATGGCATAACCGAGCGCTATTACCCTAATGGGGAAATGAAAACCGAAGAACACTACGTAAATGGGAAACTAAGTGGTGAATTTAAAACGTTCTTTAATAATGGTCAGCTGGAGACTATTTTTGAAAATCAAAAAGGAGTAAGATCTGGGGAGTTCAAAACTTATGACCGAGAAGGTAATCTGCTTTTGATTGGCTATTTTAAAGAAGGGAAATTAGCAGGTGAAAATATTTCATATTACCCTGATGGCTCAGTAAAAACTAGACGTAACTACAATAATGGCTTTCTTTCCGGAGAAGTATTGGAATACGATAAAGAAGGGAATTTGAAAGTAAAAACAATATATTCGAATGAAAGTAAAGATAGAGAGGTTGAATTATACTGGGAAAATGGGAATATTAAGTCAAATCAATATTTCAAAAGTGATGAACCCTTTGGCGAATGGAAATTCTATAATGAGAATGAGGAATTAATAAGAGTTGAGAATTATAGTAATGGCCAATTACATGGCATGTTTACTGAATATTATAAAGGAGGGGATCTTAAATATGAAGTGAATTATCAAGCAGGTAAAAAATCGGGCTTAGAGGTTTTTTATTACCAAAGTGGACAAGAAAAGGAAACCACCATTTATAAATTTGGGAAAGCCCATGGAGAACATTTTAAGTACCATAAAAATGGGGAAGTGGCCTTGAATGCAAAATATGCCGGCAATAAGAAAGTAGATGAATGGAAATATTATAACCAAGAAGGTGAATTGCTAAAAACAGAAGTTTATTTCAACGACAAACTACAAGAAACCAAACTGCCAGAATAAGAAAATTAAATTAGAATTTACAACTCCTTCAAAATAGCCAAATACTTAGCTTTCACTTTTCTGCTTACCAAATTATAAAAAAGTATTGCCCCAGTCGAATACATGATAATGTCAACCCAATCAGCAGTATAAATCGAAGGATTTAGAAATGGTAAAATTACTTCGAACAATATACTGTAAAATAGTAAGGTTATGAGGATTGCATTTTTATCCAAAAAATAAAGTCCCCTCACAGGATGAATCCATTGTATAATTTGGGTGGAAAAACCTAATATGATAGGCATACAAAGTAAATCATCTAAGTATGCATGGAATATAGGAATGGAAAAACCCCCTACTTTTTCAATGATTTGATGGATCACGAACAATATCGTACTGATGTAAACTAATGGATGTTTTAAAGTCTTTAAGGCCATCTTCATAGTGGTAAAACCGCTGCTAACCAAGCAAAAAAACCGACTATAGACATTATGACGATGTATGAAATATTCCCGGCCTTTTTAGCAAACTTGACAAATTTACTATCATCTTTTTTGATGGTAAACATCCATTTATCGAGTTGTTCTTGCTTGTATTTTTTTATTTTTTCAAGCCTTTCCTTTGTTGGATTTTGCACAATTGCTCCACAATTGGAACATTTCTTTTTCCCAGAACCATCAATAGTATTCCATTCCCCACAATTTTTGCACTTTACTGAATTTGCCATATAAGGCTATACGATAAGATTATGAGGCAGTTTTATAAATCCCAACTGCTAATAAAACCCAGCCTGCAATCAGAAATAATCCTCCAATTGGGGTAATGGCTCCCAATTTAGTTATACCAGTTGCACACAGAGCATAAAGGCTCCCAGAGAAAATAATAATTCCCAGTAAAAAGGAGTAAGAAGCATAATTCAAAAAACGGTGTTGAAAATTTAGCATTAAAACCCCTAACAAAATCATAGCTAGACTGTGGTACATCTGGTATTTAACAGCAGTCTCATAGGTCTCTAGTCTCCCTGAAGCAGTTAAACTATCTTTCAAAGCATGGGCACCAAAAGCTCCCAACATCACTGATATTGCTCCTGATATACTCCCTATGATTATAATTAATTTATGAGTCATTTTTCAATTATTTAATTCAAACTTCAACTCTTTCTACTTCCAAATCAGGACTTCCATTCCCCTAACTTTTCTTTCTTTCTTCCCTCCTTCTCTGTAACTCCTCCTTAATCAAGGAAAACTCTCTACTACTTTGTCCAGCTACGGCTGTGTTTTCCTCTGCTCTTCTAAATAAATAAGGCATAACGGCTTTTACGGGTCCATAAGGAACATATTTTGCCACATTATAACCTTTATGCGCTAGGTTAAAAGAAATGTTATCACTCATTCCATAAAGTTGAGCAAAATGTACTCGCTCATCATTTGGTTTTATACCATGCTTATCCATCATATAAGCCAAGAAATAATTACTATACTGATTATGGGTTCCGTTAAAAACAAAAATATTATCAAGATTTTCAACACAATACTCCAGTGCAGAATTATAATCTATATCAGTTCTCTCTTTTGATATTTGGATTGGATTAGGATATCCCATTTCTTCTGCTCTTTCCGCTTCTTTTTCCATGTAAGCGCCCCTCACTAATTTGGCTCCGATGTAATACCCCTTTTCCTTTGCCCTTTTGTGAGCTTTTTTAAGGTTTTCGAACATATCTGCTCGATACATTTGGTAAGTATTGTAAACGATTGCGGTTTCTTTGTTATATTTTTCCATCATTTGATAAACCAGCTCATCTATGGGATCTTGAAGCCAGCTTTCCTCAGCATCAATTAAAACCCTAACATTCTTTTCATAAGCTACTTTACAGATTTTCTCTATCCGTTCTTTATTTCTTTGATGGATAGCCTGCTCTTTCTCAGTTAGCGCTTTGCCCGCCTGAATTTTCGTAAATATTTTCCCAAGCGCTACTCCAGAGGGTTTAAATACACAAAATGGGATATTATCATCATCGGCTGCCCTATCGATAGTTTTCAGGATTTCAGCCATCGTTTTATCAAACCCTTTTTCATTTTTGGCTCCTTCCACGGAATAATCTAAAATACTTCCTATACCATGTGAGGCTAATTCATCAATGGTTCCTTGGCTGTCTTTAATGGTTACACCTCCGCAAAACTGATCATAAACCGTCCAATAAATAATTTTACTAATCGGTAAATGCAATGCAAATCCTAATTTTACAAAAAATTTACCGATAGCCACTAACCATCCTTTACCCATTAAGGTGAAAAGCCAATACGCTTTCCTTAATTGTCTGTTTGACTTACTGGTAAATGCAATGGATACATCGTCAAAAATGGGGTTTGTTGTTACTTCCATAAAATTAATTTAAGTCCGTAAATATAAGGAAAACGAAGTCACGTCCTTTTTGTTAAATTGATTAAATTGCATCTTTTTATTAAAAATTTTATGAAGATTAAAAATTGGTATTCTGGTGAAAAGCCTTTGATAATAGCGGGGCCTTGCAGTGCGGAAACAGAAGAACAGTTATTGGAAACAGTTGACGGATTGGTGAAAAATGGATTTGACACTATCCGAGCAGGCGTATGGAAACCAAGAACCCGCCCCAACAGCTTTGAGGGCGTAGGGAAAATTGCATTTCCTTGGATTAAAAAAGCAAAAGCTCTTCATCCACATATTCAATTTGCCATAGAAGTGGCCTCAGCTGATCATGTTGAATTAGCATTAAAAAATGATATTGATGTTTTATGGGTAGGCGCAAGAACCACCGTAAACCCCTTTAATGTGCAAGAGATCGCTGAAGCAGTTAGAGGCGTAAAAGACAAGCCGGTTTTTGTTAAAAATCCAATCAATCCGGATTTAGCTTTATGGCTAGGAGCACTGGAAAGATTTGATGCAGTTGGTATTGAAAAGCTTGGGGCAATCCATAGAGGATTTTCTACTTATCAAGAAAGCATTTACAGAAATATTCCTCTATGGCAAATTCCGATAGAACTGAAGTCCCGTTATCCAGAATTACTATTGATCAATGACCCAAGCCATATTGCAGGAAAAAGAGATTTACTTTTTGAAATCGCACAAAAAGCCATGGATTTACAATATGATGGCTTGATCATCGAATCACACCGATCTCCTGATGAGGCTTGGAGTGATGCCGCCCAACAGTTGACGCCTGATGCCTTGAAGGAAATGCTAAGTCAGCTTAAAATCAGAGAAAAGACCTTCCCCAATAAAGATTTTAAAAATGAGTTGGAAGGAATAAGAGATCAGATTGATGAAACTGATAAAGAATTATTGGAGGTATTATCAAGAAGATTGGAGTTGGTAAAAAAAGTAGGACAATATAAAAAAGATAAAAATGTGGCTATATTTCAGCTGGAGCGTTGGAATAAAATATTAGAAAACCGTCCTTTATGGGGTAAAAAATTATATTTGGATGCTGATTTTGTGAAATCAATCTATCAAAACATCCATGATGAGTCCATCAGAATACAAACCGACATCTACAACAATGAAAAATAAAAAGAAAATTTACACGCTGGGCCCCAAGGGTTCATTTCATCATCTTTCTTGTGTTGAATATTTGGGCGGACAACAGGAAATTGAATTCTGTGAAAGTTTTGGCGGAATTTTTGAAGCCGTAAGAGCGGGACATCTGGGTTGGATTGCATTATACAATAGTTTAGCTGGGATAGTGGAAAATCATGAAAATGAAATCAACAAAAACTTTACCTTGCTGGATGAAATGGATTATGAAGTAAAATTATGTGTATCTGCAGCTCACGGAACAAAATTAAAGGATTTAGAAAAAATTTATTCCCACGAAAAAGCCTTTGGTGAGAGCAAAAGATTTATTAATGAAAAATTATCAAAAGCCGAATTGATAAATTGCCCAAGTACTTCCCACGCAGCTGAAAAAGTAGCCAAAGAAAAAATGCAGAACTCAGCAGCCATCTGCCATGCAGAAACCGCTAAATTTTATGGTTTGGATATTCTAGCTAATATTCCTAATAAACGAAAAAATGAGACTAGTTTTGGGTTGTTTGCGAGTTAGTGCAAATCTTTTCAATTAAAAACTTTCCAATCAGTAGCTTAGATATTTTGATTTATTATAGAATCTTTAGTTAATAATAAATATAAGAATATAACCTATTCTGTTAAAACATATAATAACGCAAATACCCAAAAATCAATATAATAGTTTGAATTAAGATAAAAATATTTATAAAAATAATCTTAGGAAATTTAATAATAAAACCGGTTAGAATAATCAATATGAATGTCCCTAAGGTATAAGGTCTTATAATAAATAAATTTTCAGTAAGGACATATAAATTATAAACCAGATAAACTACCCATGGTATAAATATATTTCTCCTGTATTTTATTAAATAATCTTTCTGGATCATCTCAGAAAATTCATTGGGAAACATTTGAAAAGTCATAAAGGTGAAAATTGAGGGAGGGACAACAACATGTATAAGAAACATTAAAGGTCCTGCAATATCTTCATAATGCTCTGCACTCCTGTTTACCCAGAAAATATAAACTATCAAACAGAATACATTAATTGTCAACAAGATATAAGCCCAATGATAAGATTTCACTCCTTTATACTTAATCATTTCGGCCCATTTTATTAGAATCTTACTAATAATCAAGCCATATAGAATTGATTCAAATGCTAAGTAATATTCCGCTGTTGACATATTAATAATGGTTTATTACCTATCAATAAAATAGCTTTAAACAACTATAAACCTCCACTAAATGATAAATAGATTGTTTGCAATATAATCTAAGCATCCTCCTTCAATTCAATAGTAATAGATATTTAGCTGATTTATATCTAGCATAGGTGGTATATAAAATAACTTCCCCATACTACTTATTCGAATGAAACCCAATAGTATTGCCCTCAGTATCCATACAAATGCTGCAAAATCCGTGCTCGCCAATGGGTTCCTTTTTTTGCAATACTTTTCCTCCAGCACCTACAACTCTTGAAGCTTCCGTTCCACAATCTTCACTGGTAAAATACACTAATGTACCTCCAGCCTCTGGTTTTATCTCTTTGGTTTTGCAAAGTGCCCCGCTAATATTGGCTCCACCTTCCATCTAGGGAAAACTGAACATCTCTAAATCACCCAATCCTCCGGGTGTTTGCATCGGTATCATTTCGATTTGCAATACTTCTTCGTAGAACTTTTGAGCCCTGCTCATATCTTCTACATAAATTTCTACCCAAGTAAATGGTTTTTTTGCTTGTGTTGTCATATTTCAATTTATTTAAGGTGATAGTTATATATCTTCTATAATAAAAGTTGAAAACTAAATTTGGTCTTAAAATGCATTGATTCAATTGCATATTCTTGCTTACCTTAAATAAAGATAGGAAAAAGAATTAATATTTCTTTTTCCTTAAAAGCAATACGGATCATAGTGATATCTGTACTGTGAATAGTTTTCAATCCTGTTCCTTTAAATAAATTAGTAACATCTTAGTTGGGTTCTCTCCTATATTAATAACAGAATGTTTCTCAGATTCAGACCAAATTGAAGTCCCCGAATTAACTTTAATTACTTGAGCTTCTCCTTCTTCCGTTGTTATTTGAACTTTTGCATCATTTATAACTATAGTTAAATGCGGCTCATGATGATGTAAACCTTCACCACAGACATCGCCTTGCGACATACTAAAATGTTCAACAACCTTTAATTTTTCATTTTCAATAACAAGCTTTTCACTGGACTCGCTAGAAAGCTGATCTTGAGCTATTAGTACAGAACACAAAAACAGCATTGGTAAAATTAAGTAATACTTCATAGCTATAATTTTTAAGTGATAAATAATTGAATACATCACAAATATAGCTCAGCCAACAGTTAACAGTTTTTCTTAAAAATCAAATAATTTTGTTTTCCTGCTCAGATATTTTTCTTTGATTATCTTTTTAAGATTCGAAATTGGCTAGGTGCCATTTTAAAGCCCTCCTTAAATATTCGACTGAAATGAGAAACATTTTTAAAGCCACACTCAAATGTTATATCACTTATCATTTTATCTGATGTTTGTAAAAGTAGCTTAGCTTTTTCAAGCCTTCTTTTAGTCAACCATTTTCCTGGGGTCGTTTGATAATGATTAATAAACTCCCGCCTGAAAGTGGCTGTACTTCGATTGGCTATTTCAGCAAATTCTGAAATTTTTAAATCATAGTAATAATTTGCTTCCATAACTTCCCAAATAGGAATTGTATATTCGTTAATTAATTGATTTACATAGGCAAGGATGTGCTTATTAGATGGGTGAACCAATATACTAAAAAGTAATTCCCTGAACTTCCCCTCAAAGATGGTATCCGGCAATAACTGAGGTTTAGAAAAATAAGGAAGCAAACTTTCATAACAATTTCGAATTTGATTATTGATTTCAAATTCTTGGATCATATCTACTTCCACATTTGGTAAGTTGTCCAATCTTAAATATTGTCTGAACTCTTCAAAAATATTTTTTAAATAATCGTCTTTTAAGTAAAGCACTAAAACTTCCCATCCTGAATAATCCGAAGGCAATTCTTGTAAAAAAGCACATCGCTTTAGTAGCAACCCTTTATCCCTACTGGTGGTCCACTTTTTATCACCATGATGTATAATTCTTTTACCACTTATTGTAAAGGCTAATTGATTATAGTTGGAATATAACCGGAGAATCTTATCCGTTTGTGGACATTTATAATATAGAAAAAGCTGATCTTTTAAGGTTAAATGGGTGAAAACATCAGGATTTGCCTTATGTATTTCATAAATATTCATGCTCTTAGCTTATTCAAATACTATAAAGTTATAAATATTATTCTTATCAACTCTCTATAATCTCCTTTAATTTTTCTAATCCATATTCCAAGTCAGCACCCAGCATTTCATCAAAATCCATTACCACCAACATCAAATTCATCGGGAAATCCATAGTTCCTTCGAATCCCCAGGTTACTTTAGTTTGATTATCCCCGATCGGTTCAAATTGCATAAAAGCTTTGTCATTAGCTTCAAAAGGTTCTTTGAATCTTAAAGCATATTCAATTCGGTTTTTATCAATCGCCAATATCTCCTGTTCTCCTACCCCAACATCGCTGCTATCACTTTCCCAAGAAGAGATAAATCCTACCGTACCGTCCTCTCCTTTATATTCTTTTTTCATATAAGGATCCATAGAACTCCACTTACTAAAGTTATCTTGGTTCTTTAAATATTTGACATAATCAAATACTTCCTGATGGGTCGCATCAATGGTAATTTCCCTTTCCAATGCGTAATCCTTATCGGCTACCGAGGCTACAATTAAAGCCAAAACAATAATTCCTAGGATGGCTAATCCAATAATTTTGAGAATTTTCATAATGATTGAGTTTAAAAAGTCCTATCGAAAATAAATATTTTAATTGAACGGCTTGTAAGTATTGAGTAATTTAATTTGTCAAAAATTCAAGAATTTAATACCTAAAACATGAAATAAATTCGCTTTATATTTAAATAAAGGGCGTTTATTCATATTATTTTGTTTAGTTTACTTAAACCAAATAATAAAAGCTAACGAACGTTAGATAAGGTCTTTTTTACGATTTAATGAAATTATTTTAGAATTTTATTTTGTTTTAAAAAATCAGTGCTCTACATTTGAGGCATGAGATACACACAAGGACGATTTTATTTTTACTTTTATTTTATCCCGTTCAGGCGAATCGGTCCTTGTTATGCTATGTAATTACTAAACTAAATCATACTACAAGCCCGATTCGCAAGAGTCGGGCTTTTTTTTTGTCCAAAATTTAAAAACAGTATAGTTATGAATACTTTAAAAATGAAAGATTGGGGCTTAGGCCTTGGAAAACATGTGGTCATCGCAGGGCCATGTTCGGTAGAAACAGAAAAGCAAATCGATGAGCTATGTAACAGCTTTGAGCGTGAACCCCAGATTGGGATGTTCAGAGGGGGTGTTTGGAAACCCAGAACCCGACCAGGAAATTTCGAAGGTTTGGGAGAGGAAGCATTGCCTTGGCTTCAAAAAGTGAAAAATCGTTTACATATTCCAGTTTGTGTGGAAGTTGCCAATGCCAACCATGTTGAATCTGCCTTAAAACACGGTATTGATGTTTTGTGGATTGGAGCTAGAACAACTGTTAATCCTTTCTCCGTACAGGAAATTGCAGATTCTTTAAGAGGGGTTGATATCCCGGTAATGGTGAAAAACCCTATCAATCCAGACCTAGCTTTGTGGGTTGGAGCTTTGGAAAGAATGTATGATGTGGGTATCAATAAATTAGCGGCCATTCACAGAGGATTTGCAGATCCTTATGATAAAATTTACAGAAATAAGCCTAACTGGAATTTAGCTATGCAGTTGAAATTAGAATTGCCTGAAATTGAAATCATTAATGACCCCAGCCATATTGCAGGAAAATGGGAAATGGTGCAATCAGTCGCACAAAGAGCCTTGAATTTCGGAATGGACGGACTCATGATAGAAACTCATCCAAATCCTGTTGAAGCCTGGTCTGATGCACGACAGCAGTTAAATCCTGAGCAATTATTGACATTGCTAAAAGAAATTTCTTTCCGAGAACGCATAGATTTTGAAAATCATATTCCTGAAAATTTGAAAGAAATGCGTGAATCAATTGATCATATTGACCAAAAACTAATAGATTTACTTTCTGATAGATTCCATTTGATAGACAAAGTAGGGGCGTATAAAAAAGCACATGATCTATCAGTTTACCAAGGAGGAAGATGGAAGGATGTATTGGCAAGCAGAGTTCAGTTAGGTACTGAAAAAGACATGAGTGAAAAATTCATGAAAAGTTTATTGGTGGCCATTCACGATGAATCTATCAAGAGACAAGAAAGACAGATTGCCAACAAAGATGTAGAACCTTTAACCATTATATGAGCAAAGTACATTTTCAGGAATTAAGTGAGTTAAAAGAGCTTTTGGCTTCCATTGAATATTCACAACTGTTTGTTTTAACCGATGAAAACAGTAAGAAACACTGCTATCCGCTAATAAAAGATTATTTGGAATATCATCAAGTAATTGAAATTGCTTCCGGTGAAAAGCATAAAACGCTAGACAGTTGCAACCTAATATGGAATGCTTTGACTATGGCAACTGCGGATAGAAAGGCACTATTGATAAATTTAGGAGGTGGTGTGATTACTGATATGGGTGGTTTTTGTGCCGGTACTTATAAAAGAGGTATTCGATTTATCAATATACCTACCACTTTGCTTTCTCAGGTTGATGCAAGTGTAGGAGCCAAAACAGGAATTGATTTTAATGGCTACAAAAACCATATTGGCTTGTTCTGTGAAGCAGAGGCTGTTTTGATTAATCCCGTTTTCCATTCCACTTTACCCGAAAGGCAATTAAAATCAGGCTTTGCCGAAATGTTGAAACACGGATTAATAGCCGATAAAAAACATTGGGAAAATTGTATCGAAAATGGTTTTATGAAAATAAGTAATGAATTGATTCAGCAATCGGTGAAAATAAAGGAGAAAATTGTTGATGCAGACCCTACGGAAAAAGGATTAAGAAAGGTTTTGAATTTTGGACATACAATAGGACATGCCATTGAATCTCACTTATTGAATACTGAAAATGAGTTATTACATGGAGAAGCAATTGCTTTGGGGATGATAGCGGAAGCTTATATCAGTAAATCTAAAGGATTTTTGGCCAAAGATGAATATATTTTAATAGTGGGTGAATTGAGAAACTTTTTCAAAAGTCCTAAAATAGAAAAAACCTCCTATATGGAAATAAAGAGGCTTTGTAAACAAGATAAAAAAAATCAGAATGGTGAAATCAATATGAGCCTATTGAAAAATATTGGCCAAGCAGTTTATGATATTTCTGTCGAAGAGGAACTGATTGACCATGCATTAGCTGAAATATTATAATTTCATTTTTTCACGGAAAGTTTTAGCACTATGAATTGCTGAATCACTAAGCTCGTTTATCCAATCTGAATTCAAACCGTCTTCAGTATGTCTTTTGATATTTCTCAATCGATCTGTTACGGTTCTTGTAACTTTTTTACCATTTTTACTGCTCAAAAAAGCTCCAGCGGCAACTACAGTGGCTGCACCTGCTAGAAATGAAAAAATTGATTTACTTGTTGCACTCATTTTATTTAAATTTTAAAGTTGACATTTTTATAACGTTCAACTTATAAAAACAGTTTAAACCAATAAAGAAAATTTTGAATTATTTTATAAAACAATATAAACATTCTACCAATGGGCAATTATGTTCTATCAATTTGCCCAGCTCTAAAAGTGAGTCTAATAGGTTATTGATAATGAATGCCCTTTCATCAGATAAAATTACTATCAAAAACCTTTCAAGTGCAAGAGACACCCAGACCTTGATTAAGTTGTTGAAAACAGAATCTGATCTGAATATTTTTAATGTATTGGATGCAGGAACAGCCATGCGATTCCTAACAGCATATTTTGCAGTCTCTACCAAAAAAGATATCATTTTAACGGGTACGGACCGCATGCAAAATCGTCCGATTGGCACATTAGTGGATGCTCTTAATTCCATTGGAGCAATAATAAGTTATGAAAATGTAGAAGGCTACCCCCCCTTAAGAATAAAAGCTTTCAAAAAACAGATTAGCTCAAAAATATCCATACCAGGAAATATAAGTAGCCAATACATTTCTGCTTTACTAATGGTAGCCCCTTCCCTTCCTATGGGTTTGGAAATCAAAATAGAACCTCCGGTTTTCAGTAAACCTTATATTGATATGACCTTGGGTTTGATGCAAATATCAGGAATCCGATATACTCAAAAAGACAACTTGATTAAAATCCCCCATCAAAAATATCAAGAAAGTAAACAAACAGTAGAATCTGACTGGTCAGCCTCAAGTTATTGGTTTTCCATAATTGCTCAATCGGAAATTGGTAAAGAAGTATTTTTAAAAGGATTAAAGTCCGAAAGTTTTCAAGGTGACCAAGTAATAAAAGATATAGCCAAAGAATTTGGAGTCATTTTTCAATTCAGAAAAGATGGTGTCTTGCTTCGAAAAGCTGAGTTCCCTACAAAAAAACAATTGAAGCTAGACTTTAAAAAGTGCCCTGATTTGGCTCAAACAGTTTTGCCTTGTGCAGCTGCTTTACGTATTGATTTGGAAATGAAGGGATTAGAAAGCTTGCGAATAAAAGAAACGGATAGGATTTTAGCCTTACAAAATGAACTCTCAAAATTCAATTGTCATTTAATTGAACCCAATAAAGGGGTTTGGAAACTGGAAAATGCTAATTTTTCTTCACATAACGAAATTATTATCGAAACCTATGAAGACCATAGAATGGCAATGGGATTTGCCCCTTTAGCAATTAATCAGGATATTAAAATTAATGATATCGATGTTGTTAATAAATCATATCCTACTTTTTGGGAAGATTTAAAATCATTCGGATTTGATATCTTGGAAGAGTGAATTAAAATATTCAGGTGCCTGCAACATTCTGCTACCATACCAACTGAACATTTCTCCATCTACTATTTTAAATCTCGAATTGGGAAATTCAGTATTTAATTCTTCAATATGCTTTTCCTTAAAGGGATATGGTTCAGAGGAAAGAAAAATGTAATCTGGATTTTCCTTTATGATTTCTTTCATTTCAAGTTCAGGATAACGCTCATCGGAAATAATATTTTCGAAACCCGCATAATTAAGCATTTTTGAAATGAAAGTATCTGATCCAGCCCACATCCAAGGATTTTTCCAAATACAATACACCACTTTTACATTTTGTGTTGGCTTATGCAATAATTCGAATCTTTGTTTAATATTTTGAATGATTTCAATTGCTTTGTCCTGTTTCTTTATTAAAAAACCGATATCATTCATCATTTGGATAGCCGAATCAAAATCCGATACATCGGAAACATATACCGGACAAAATTTTAAAAGCTTTTCAACATAAGTTTTTACATTTTCTTCCTTGCTAGCAATTATCAAGTCAGGATTTAAATCTTTTATTTTTTTGAGATGTTGCTGTTTGGTTCCACCAATTATTTCCTTTTCATTTCTCCAGTCTTTAGGATGAACACAAAATTTTGTGATGCCAACGACTTGCTCTCCTAAACCTAAATCGCATAGAAACTCTGTTATTGATGGAACAAGACTTATGATTCTTTTTGGCTTTGCATTTAACCTAACATGCTTACCGATTTGGTCAATAATTTCGACCATAGTTTTTTGATATAAATGTTTAGACACAAAAAAAGCTTCATCTTTTTGGACGAAGCTAAAGTAATATAGTTTTAAATTTGTTTAAATAGCTATTCCCATGTTTACCAATTGACTTGATACTTTTAGATTACTATTATCAAATGTTGCTTGATTAATTTCAAACTTTAATTTTCCGCCTGCTTCTCTAAAATTAATGGAAGAACCCTTTTTACCTAATCCGGATTTGTCGGTAATGATTAAAGTAGGTTTGGTGTCATATTTTTCTAATATAGCATCAAAGTCTCTACTCTTATTGGATGCAACATATAATACATGAGCCGCTCCCATCTCAGACACATCCGATATGTTTATAATATTGGTGTTTTGACCTTTAATTTCTCTTTGTCCGTATAACTTGGATAATTGATTATAAACGTCATCATCTCCATAAACTGCAATTACGAAATCTCCTGATTTGGTTTCCGCAGGCCACTCTATGTATTTAATAAAATTAAATATTAACATAGTGTGAATTTCATGCATTGGTCTTTGCGCATTGACATTAAATGAGTTAAAGCCAATTGAAACAAAAAATGCAATAATGAATATTTTAAAAGTACTTTTCATATCTTAGGTATTTCAATTCCTACACTAACAAAATTAATACTATTCTTTAGAAAATTATATTTCTATCAGGAATAAAGCATCAATTAATAAAAACGAATTAGAATTATTATATAAATAATTCTAATATTTTAATTTTAATGAAAAAACCCTAGCGAATAGATTTAGACAAATCTCCAGCTAGGGTAAAAAACTAAACTAAATCACTATATTTTATTAAATCAATATTCCCATACTGGACAATTGATTTGAAACTTTCAAGTTGTTTCCTTTGATGGATTCTTGATTAATTTCAAATTTTAATTTTCCATTAATTTCTTGAAAATTGATACAACTTCCTTTCTTACCTAAACCATTTTTGTCTGTAATCATTAAGGTAGATTTTCCGGTGAATTTCTCTATCGCTGTTTCAAACTCCTTGCTTCTATTGCTTGATAAATATAGCACGTGTGCATTGTTCACTTCACTCACGTTATCTACATTTACCACTTTAACAGTCTGTCCTTTTACGGTTCTGTTTGTGTAAAAATTTTGAATTGTAGAAGCAACATTTTCATCACCCACTACTGCAATAACAAAATTACCGGATTTGGCATCTGCTGGCCATTCTACATATTTAATAAAATTAAACATTAACATAGAATGGATTTCATGGATTGGTCTTTCACCTGATTTTAAGGAGAAACCAAAAGCCATCAATGCGATTAAGATAAATACTCTACTGATTCTTTTCATTTTGTGTTTATTGATAATTTACGCTACAAAGGTAAGCGGATGATTTTTATCAGTAAATCGAAAAAGCATCAATAGCTTTCAGAAGTAATATTTTATTAAATTAAGACAAATCGTATCTAAAATTATGCTTGTCCTTAAGGTTTACAATGAATGAATGTAATAAATCAATAACCGATTGTACATCCTTGCTATGTACCATTTCTACAGTCGTATGCATGTACTTTAGCGGAAGTGATACTAAAGCAGAAGGAACGCCCTCGTTGCTGTATGCAAATGCATCAGTATCAGTACCAGTAGCTCTGCTTGCGGCCGATCTTTGGAATGGAATATTTCCTTTTTCAGCCAATTCTATTAACATTTTCAACAGGTTATTTTGAACAGCTGGCCCATAAGTTAAAACAGGTCCTTTTCCCGACTTTTGATCTCCGCTTTCAATTTTGTTATATAAAGGTGAATGTGTATCATGACAAACATCAGTGATAACTGCCACATCTGGTTTGATATGTTGTGCTATCATTTGGGCTCCTTTTAAACCCACTTCTTCTTGTACCGCATTTACTATATATAAAGCAAAAGGTAATTTTTCTTTATTTTC
This sequence comes from Marivirga sp., assembly GCF_051117495.1. Lineage (NCBI taxonomy): Bacteria > Pseudomonadati > Bacteroidota > Cytophagia > Cytophagales > Marivirgaceae > Marivirga > Marivirga sp. The sequence goes on from NZ_JBNPEF010000020.1 coordinate 19,892, forward strand.
ATGGATTTTACGAGCGACTTCAGCAATCATAAATCCGCCTATTCTATTATCCAATGCGCGGCCAACTATATAATCTTTATCCTTTAGATACATCACCTCATCATCGAAAGTAATGACACATCCAACATGTATTCCCATCTTCTCGACATCAGCTTTATCATCAGCTCCAACATCTATGAAAATATTTTTTAATTCAGGCTTAATATCATTTTCCTTATTTCGCACATGAATAGCAGGCCAGCCAAAAATACCTTTTACAATTCCTTTATCTGTATGGATATTTACTCTTTTGGAAGGTGCTATATGATGGTCTGAACCTCCATTTCTAACAACATATATGTATCCGTCATCTGAAATATAGTTTACAAACCAAGAAATTTCGTCAGCATGTGCTTCTATCACCACCTTATATGGCGCATCTTTGTTGATAACTGCCGCAACAGTTCCGTAATTATCCTGGATAAAGTCATCAGTATAGGGCTTTATGTAATCTAACCAAAGCTTTTGGCCACTGGTCTCAAATCCTGTAGGTGATGCGTTATTTAAATATTTAAAAAGAAAGTCTTCTGCTATCTTATCCATAATTGATTTTTATTAATTATCTAATGCTAAGATAAGCGTTGTAAGTGGCAAAATGTTACCCAAAAAGCATAATATCTTAAAACCCCTGTATTAACTTCTGCCAGCCACCAAAAACGGAAACAGGAAAATACCGGCTATTACGGAAAAAGAAAGACCAACTGCAAAGCCCAGCAATCTAAAGGGTAGCAATATCAACCATATCAATGGATATAAAAATATTGCCAAAATGGCCAAAGGCCAACAGATTACTAAAAGGATACACCAAAGTAAGAATTTTATCATGACTGTATTTTGTTTTTAAAGTCATGATTCAATTGCTGTGCCAATAGCTAAAAAGTCCGTTTGATATTATTTAAGTAAATTCAAAGCACATAATAGTCTTAAAAATGGACACTACTCTGTTCGTTTATGTACAGTCATAATTAAATATCCTATATTTTAGAAACGCAATTTATTAAAGATTGATAAACTGCAATTCTAATTCCTGAGATCATAAAAAAAGCCCAAAAACATCTAAAATATTTCCGGGCTTAAACATGTTTATTAAAATTACATTTATTGATTTTTATAAATCTTTCCTTTTTTCATTACGAAATCAACAGATTCCATTGTATTGATATTTTCAGTTGGTTCTTCACTCACTGCAATTATATCTGCCATTTTTCCTTCTGAGATGGATCCATATTGATCAAATACGTTAAGCAATTTTGCTGGGATAACCGTTGCAGAAATGATAGATTCCATAGGCTTCATTCCGGCCTCTACCATATAGCCAAATTCTTTGCCATTATCTCCATGTTTAAATACTCCCGCATCGGTTCCGAAAGCAATGTTTACTCCATATTTATAGGCTTTCCCAAATGTATCTTGAATTTTTGGACCAATAGCTTTTGCTTTAGGAACCACTACTTCAGGATAATAGCCTTCTATTTCAGCTAATTCCGCAACACTTTTGCCTGCCGTAATAGTTGGTACATAATAAGCATCATATTCCTTCATCAATTTCATGGTTTCTTCTGACATTAAAGTCCCATGCTCAATAGTTTTAATACCGGCTTTAATAGCACGTTGCATTCCTTCATCACCATGAGCGTGCGCTGCAGTAAGCATTCCATAATCATTGGCTGTTTCAACTATGGCTTTCAATTCATCTTCAAAAAATTGTGGGTTCTGACCGCTTTTTGCCATGCTTAACACACCACCTGTTGCAGTAATTTTGATTACATCTGCTCCGTTTTTATAGCGTTGCCTTACCGCTTTTCTAGCTTCTTCAGGACTGTTTACCACACCTTCTGCAGGACCTGGATTTCCCATTAAATCATCTTTATAACCATTTGTGGGATCTGCATGGCCACCCGTTGTGGCGATTGATTTTCCTGCTGAATAAATGGTAGGCCCATCCACAAATCCTTTATTAATAGCATCTCTTAAGCTACTATTAACTCCGCTTCCACCCAAATCACGAACTGAAGTAAAGCCTGCCATCAAGGTCTTTTTAGCATAAACAGTTGATTGGAAAGCAATATCGGCATCATTTAATGTAAATCTTTTGATATAACCATCTTTTGATGTTTCGCTTTCCAAGTGCACGTGCATATCAAATAGTCCTGGCATAACAGTTTTAGATTTCAAATCTATGGCTTGAGCACCGTCAGGTACATCTACATACCCCTTTTCAATTGATTGAATTTTATTACCCTCTACAACTATGGTCATTTCATTCAATATTTTGGATTTCTCCACATCAATTAATTTTCCACAATGCAGATAAATGGTTTGAGCCATTAAACTAGCACTCAAAAAACCCATTATTACAACTAGTATTAGCTTTTTCATATAGTGTTTAATTTACGTATTGTTCTATTCTCTTTTTAAAGTAATTCATCAGGATTGCTGATATAGAGTGAAAGCTCTTCATCACTTAACTCAGGCCTTTTATCTTCATCCTTAGCCGTAACAATTGAATTGGTCATACTTCCCACCAATCCTCTGTCCAAACCCATTCGTTCAGCTATAATTGCGCACATTTGAGCTTCTCTCTCGTCCAGCTTATTATCAACCAACATCATTTGAATATATTCATAGAGAAAGATGATTTTCTCTTTAATTGTTTCCGGCTCATGAAATTCCATATTTACGGCATCTTGAATAATTTCATCTACTTCTTTTTCACTTACATTATTCTTTCTACCTAAAGCATATAAGTATCTTTTTTCTTCTTTTACAAAGCGATTATCAATTTTTGCCAGTTGATATAAATGGATTAAATGGGAGTGTATTTTATCTGTAGTCAATTCCAGCTCAAATTTCATGGTTTAAAAAACTTCACATCAATGAGCAATATACAAAATGTTAGGGAATATTTGATTGAATTACCTTATATTGAAAGTCATGAATTTCTTAGCACATTTATATCTGTCAGGTGAAGTAGATGAAGTGAAAATTGGCAATTTTATTGGTGATTTTGTAAAGGCTTCCGATATGGAAAATTATAATAAAACCATTAATAAAGGAATACGGATGCACTGGGCAATAGATGAATTCACAGACCATCATTCTATTGTGCAAAAAAGTAAAGATAGGTTGAGACCTAAATATGGTCATTATGCGGGTGTGATTGTAGATATTTATTATGATCATTATTTAGCCAGAAATTGGGCAAATTATCATGATCAGGATTTACGGGTATATGTGAATCAACAATATAAAATGTTGGAAAGCCATATCAGTATATTGCCTAAAAAAGTTGTGCATATACTTCCTTTCATGATAAAACATGATTGGTTGTATAATTATCAATATTTTGAAGGAATTGAAAGAGTAATGAGAGGAATGGCCAATAGATCGAATTTTAATTCCAAGATGGATGAGTCTATTGTGGAATTAAAGAAGTATCATCAAGAGTTTGAGGAAGATTTTGAGTCTTTTTTCCCTGAGCTTAGGGCTTATTGCTATAATTTTTTGAAAAAGAACTGAAATTTAAACAAACGCTAACTTTAGATGCTTTATATTCATTAAAACCTATGCCGTTCTCTTAAAAAATAAATTGCTATGAAAACCTATTTGTTCATACTCACTTTTACATTCCTATTTTTTACATTTGATGGCTTTTCTCAAAACAGCTCAATTACAAACGAATATGAAAAAGATGTAAAAATCAGAAAAACTGGGATGGCTATTTTGGGTACTTGGGCTGTAGGTAATATGATTACAGGAGCTATAGGAAGAAGTCAATCTAGTGGACAAACAGCTTATTTCCATGAAATGAATCTGATTTGGAATGTGGTGAATTTAGGAATAGCCGGAGCTGGATATTATTTCACCGCAACTGGTGAAATGCCAGAAAATGCTTCTACCATGTTGAATGATCAAGTTAGCTTTCAAAAAACCTTACTTTTTAATGCGGGTTTGGATTTGGCCTATATAGCTGGTGGATTTTATTTAATGGAAAGAGCTAAAAACACTACTAAAAGACCTGAGAGATTAAAAGGATATGGCAAATCTGTGATTTTACAAGGTAGCTTTCTCTTTGTTTTTGATATCATTCTGCATACCATCCATAGCAAACAAAGCAGTCAGATTTCTGATTTTTTAACTCATGTGCAAATAGGTCCGAATCAGGTTGGGGTTGTTTTTGGGTTATAAGTATTTGGTTTTAAAAGAGACCTGAGCACACGCGCCTAGTGGGTGATAACTATTTAGTAAGTTTGTAACTAAGGTACAAGACACATATACCTACAATAGTTTTAAATACATTATTTGATTAATAATTGTAAAAAAATATTGGTAAAACTTAATATTATCTGTTGATGCAAATCTGTGCGAAATATCCCCTTGAGGGGATTACAGGGGTGGCTATTGCTAGTTGGAATTTGGCTAAAATAGTTTGATACGAAAGGAATTGCTTTTAAAAATTCAGACAAGCCAAAATATCTGCTTTCTCTAGCTCAGGATGATCTTCCAATATCTCCTCATTTGTCATTCCGGAACCAAGCATATCTATAATAACCTCTAGTGGCCATCTCATTCCTCTAATACAAGGCTTTCCGTGACAAATTTCTTGATTGATAGTAATCCTTTTCAATAGTTCTTTCATGATTATGAAAATAGCATTCAAATTACTTTAATAAAACTAATTGAAATTTAATTAAGTTGCAATTTGATAAAACCATCTTTAAATAATTGATATTGAAAAGATGTTAGGAACTAAACCAAACCCTTCAAATACAAATTAAATTCTAAAGCGGTGATGGGTTTAAATTCATCTACTTCCAAGTCCTCTTTGATGTCCTCATCAAATTGCATTTTAGTCTTTTCCAATTTTTTATCAGGATGAACGATAAGTTCCAATCCACTATAATCAATTGGATTGAGTTGTACTAATACAATATAGTCATCAAAAACTCTTTTGAAATATTCGTGAACTACTGCGCTGCTTTTCATAACTTCTTTAGTAAAAATTGAACTGATTTATGTTGAAAAGACACAAGCGAGACGCTTGCGCCAGCTAAGTGATTTTAAGCTATAAAGTCCAAGCGGACGCTTGCGCCAGCTACCATAGTTGGGTGTGCCGGCTCAAGTGTGCCAACTCAAATGTACCAACAAAAGTAATCGGTCTGACGCGCTATGCGTCAGACCGAACAAAGCTTATACTGGTTCAAGCGTCTCGCTTGGATAATTTAAACTACAATATTCACAATTTTCTTAGGTACAATAATCATTTTCTTAATCGGCTTATCTTCAACCCACTTTTGCACTTTAGGGTTAGCTAGTACAGCCTTTTCTATTTCCTCTTTAGTTGCATCCAAAGCAAAGGTCATATTATCTCTATGCTTTCCATTTACGGATACAGGGTATGTATGCTCATCCTCTTTTACAAAATCAGGATTGAATATTGGCCAACCAGCTTCTGAAATACTTCCTTCATTGCCCAATAATGACCATAATTCCTCACAAATATGAGGAGCGTAAGGTGCTATAATTCTTATTAAATCACTTAAAACTTCTTTGTTATTGCACTTCAAATCAGTTAAGGTATTCACGCAAATCATGAACGTGGAAACTGAAGTATTGAAAGAAAAATGCTCAATATCATATTCCGCCTTTTGGATGGCCTGATGCAGAGCTTTTAAAGCTTTTTTATTTGGTTCGCCTTCTTCCACTTTGAAGTTTCCCTCCGCATCATGGAATAATCTCCATAATTTCTTCAAGAATTTTGCAGTTCCGTCAATTCCATTAGTATTCCAAGGTTTGAATTGCTCCAATGGCCCCAGGAACATTTCATACAGTCTCAATGTATCCGCACCGTATTTTTCAATCACGTCATCAGGATTTACCACATTGTACTTTGATTTGGACATTTTTTCTACTTCAGCTCCGCATAAATACTTTCCGTCTTCTAAAATGAATTCAGCATCAGCATGTTCTGGACGCCATTTTTTGAAAGCTTCTAAATCTAAAACATCATTATGTACAATATTGACATCAACATGCAGGCTTTGGGTTTTATATTGATCCTTTAATCCATGTGATACAAATTTATTTTCGCCTTCTACCCTGTAAACAAAATTACTCCTTCCCTGAATCATCCCCTGATTGATCATCTTTTGGAATGGTTCATCTACGCTTAAGTATCCTAAATCGTAAAGGAATTTTGTCCAGAATCTTGAGTAAAGTAGGTGACCGGTTGCGTGTTCAGATCCGCCAATGTATAGATCAACATTTTGCCAATATTGTTGCTTTTCTTCATCAACAAAAGCATCTTTATTGTGGGCATCCATATAGCGGAACATATACCAACTTGAGCCTGCCCAGCCCGGCATAGTGCTTTTCTCCAACTCAAAACCATCTTCCGTTTTCCAGTTTTTTGCTCTGGCTAAAGGTGGTTCACCGTCTTCAGTTGGTAAATATTTATCTACTTCAGGTAATTCCAATGGCAATTGATCTTCTTCTAATAGATAAGGAATTCCATTTTTGAAATAAACTGGAACGGGCTCACCCCAATAGCGCTGACGGCTAAAAATAGCATCTCGCATTCGGTAGTTGATTTTAGCATAGCCGATCCCCTTATCCTTCATAAAGTCAATAGCTTTCATTTGAGCATCTTTAATACTTAAGCCAGTTAGAAAGTCAGAATTAATGATTTTATCATTATCAACCACTTCTACTATTGGTAAATCAAAATGCTCAGCAAAGGCTTTGTCTCTATCGTCATCAGAAGGAACGGCCATAACTGCCCCGGTTCCATATCCTGCTAATACATAATCCCCAATCCAAACAGGTATTTTTTCTTCAGTGAAAGGATGGATAGCATAAGCACCGGTAAAAACTCCTGACACTCGTTTCACTTCCGTCATTCTTTCACGTTCAGAACGGTTTTTTGCAATGCTTACATATTCTTCAACATCTTGTCTTTGAGCATCAGTTGTAATTTTTTCTACTAACTCATGCTCAGGAGCTAATACCATAAAAGTAACTCCATAAATGGTGTCTATTCGAGTAGTAAAAACCTCAATATTCTCATCTTTTTCAGCTAAAGGGAAGGATAATTGAGCTCCAACCGATTTTCCAATCCAGTTACGCTGCATTTCTTTAATTGGCTCGGGCCAATCCAAATCTTCCAATCCTCTCAATAGGCGATCGGCAAATGCAGAAATCCTCATGCTCCACTGCATCATTTTTTTGCGCTCAACAGGATGACCCCCTCTTTCGCTGTAGCCATCTTTTACTTCATCATTGGACAGTACCGTGCCCAATGCCGGACACCAGTTTACTACTGCTTCTGATAGATATGCGATTCTATACTTTAAAAGAATCTTTTGTTTTTCTTCTTCAGAGAAATTAAACCAGTCTTCAGCAGAAAAAGGCTCAACATCTTCATCACAAGCAGCCTTTACTAACTGATTCCCAGTTTTCTCAAAGTGCTCTTCTAAAACTAAGATATGTCGAGCTCTATCATCTACCAAATCATACCAGCTATTGAATAACTGCATGAATATCCATTGTGTCCATTTATAGAATGATGGATCACTGGTGCGGACTTCTCTTTGCCAATCATAAGCAAAACCAATATTCTTTAATTGCTCAATATACCGATTGATGTTTTGCTCAGTAGTAATAGCAGGGTGTTGTCCAGTTTGAATTGCATATTGCTCGGCAGGAAGACCGAATGAATCAAATCCCATAGGATGCAAAACATTAAAACCCTGTTGCTTTTTGTATCTAGCCACAATATCCGAAGCTATATACCCTAGAGGGTGCCCAACATGAAGGCCTGCACCCGAAGGATAAGGAAACATGTCTAAGGTGTAATATTTTGGTTTGTTAAAATTGTCTTCTGCTTTGAATACTTGGTTTTTCTCCCAGTAGGCTTGCCATTTCTTTTCGGTTTCTCTGAACTGATATTCTGACATATTGCTTTATATATTAATCTATTCTAGATTCTAATTAAATGATCGAAAGTGCAAAATTAAGGCTTTTGACTTGGTAAGGAATTAATTTGATATAAGATTTTGAAAAAGACATAAAAAAAGGTGCCCATAAGCACCTTTAATCATTAACCAACTAATCACTAAACTAAAACTAACTAAAAAATTTCTTAACAATAGGATTTGGATCTTTAAGCTGTTCGTTTTTGAACTCTTGCTTTTGAGCATGTCCTAAATTAGCATTAAGCTGTGAGCCTAAAAGGAAAATTAGAATACCGACTATTATTCCAATAGCTAGGAAAACGTTTCGGCTTAAATTTTTAGACTTTTCCATCTTTATCCTATTTATGATCTTCATTTACAATGATTATGCCAAACCTTAAAAAGTTGCATTGATTTTTTTCTTTTTTCTTAACGAGATAAAAATTACCTTCGTATCCAAAATCAAAAAATCATGAAGAAAATATTTTTATCAGTTCTAGTAATGGCAGTAGGATTCTCTGCATGTAATCAAAAAGAAAGTTCTGAACAAACTTCAGAAGTAGAAGAAAAAGTAGTAATTGAAAAAGAGGAGACTTTTTTAGGTGAATCTTTTAATGTTGAAAATGTAACCCCATTGGATATTTTAGTAAGTGACATGAATTCAAGTGATTCTGTTATGGCAGTAGTGGAAGCTAAAGTGACCGAGGTTTGTCAAGCAAAAGGTTGCTGGATGAAAGTTGACTTACCAAATGGAGAATCTATGCGAGTTACTTTCAAAGATTATGGCTTCTTTATGCCGAAGGATTTGGCAGGGAAGTCTGTAAAGATGAATGGAACAGCTAAAATTGAAGAGACTGATGTGGAAACTTTAAAGCATTTTGCTGAGGATGGAGGAAAATCCAAGGAAGAAATTGCCCAAATCACCCAACCAAAAATGGATTATAAATTTGTGGCTTCTGGAGTTAAACTGATAGAATAAAAGCAGGTAATTGTACAAGTCCTAAAATGCAGAGTTGTCAAAAAAAAGCAGTCAGATTATAAAATTTGACTGCTTTTTGTCTTTCAAATCTAAATTGTCAATACTACCGGTATAATCCTCTGCTTTTATCCCTGCTGAATAATCTGCGGAATCGGAATCCACTCAAAGAACTGAAACCACCAACTAAGCCAGCTACTATTCCTGAAATTATAACCATATAAATACCGTCACTCAAACCGAATAATTCTGCGATTTTATTGGATAGTATTCCATTTGAATCATTGTGGGTAATAAATGCTTGGATCAACCATAAAAAGCCTAAACCGACAAATCCACTAAAAAAAGTACTAAGATTTTTTCCTGCTATAATTGCCCCTGCAAAAAATGCACATATCGCCATTGACCACCACGGAAAATACAGCAATGAGAAATGAGCCGCTACTACAATGATTATAGTTCTGATGATAAATTTCATTTTGCTTGTGGGGTTAAAGTTTGAGTGAAAATAACATTTTTCAGATCGGAAGCATTAGCCTTATTCTCCAATTCATAATATTCTCCATTGGCCCAGCTTCCAATCAAATTGTCGTAATAATAACTACCCGGATTACCGGATTGTCCTCCCGGATAAACACCATAAGCTTTAATAGGATTTTCCATAGAAACAATCATTCTCCATGAAGGACCATGCCTTCCTGAGGTTGCATTTAAAATATGCTTGTTCCCTCCTATCTGTAAATTATCTGAGCTGAATGGTGCCAATCTTGCCAAATGTTGAACGGTGGTGTTCTTGAAATTACTCCAAGTCAACTCTTTTTCATTAACAGATTTCCAATTTTCCACTGAATCAACTGCAGATTGAAAACTCATTTGATATAAATCGGTAATACTTTCAATTTTGTCGGTTTTTCGATTATCTATGTAAGGATCATCAGGATGTTCCTTTAAAACTTGAATGGTAACAGGCAATTCAGGTCTTCTAACTGGAACTTCCAAGCCATAGAATTCATCCCATAAGTTTCGATATAATTTATTCCACAGAACTTCAAAATAGGCTGGGGCCGTCAAGTCTTGATTCGCCATATAATTCCAATTGGATAAAGACTCAAATGCGATTTTTTCAGCCTCATTCATATTATTTCGATTTAGGCTGTCTAATATAATTGGTAAAATTTCAGAAGCCATCAACCAGAAATTGTCGTTTTGCAGGCGCATCATATCCTCAACAGTAATATTTTCCAGCGTTTCTAATTTTTGGTTTAACCTTCTGTTTCTATAATGTTCAAACCCTCTGTCATAATGATAATAAGGATAAGTGCTGTCCACTGGAATTTGGTTGGCCGAACTTAAAAATCCCTGTTCAGGATTTTTCATATATGCATTGTGCTCTCTAGGAATGAATCCTGCCCAATCCATATCTGCTCTGGAGCCATCCATGATGAACTTCCCTTGTTCTTCCCACCTTAATGGAAATTTGCCATTAATCCACAAAGCTATATCGCCATGAACATCTGCATAAGCAAAGTTTTGAGCTGGGCAATCATAATGAGTCAGTGCTTCTTCATAATCATCGTAATTCTTAGCCCTATTGAGCAAATGGAACGTCAATTGTTCGTTGGAAGGATCATGTGCTGTCCATCTTAATGCAAAATTTGTCTTACTATTTTCCGATCTAAAGTTTTCATCATAGACGATGGGGCCATGGTGAGTATAGTAAATGGTATCATGAAAGCTTTCCTCACCGCGGATTTTAAATTCCTGTATGATTTTTTGAGTCTTAAGCCATTTTCCGTTGTAAAAATATTCTTGCTTATCATCATCTTTGAAAGTGATGTGATACCAATCACGAACATCCCTAGTGGCATTGGTTACGCCCCAAGTAACACTATCATTAAAACCAATTATAACTCCTAAAGCACCGGGTAAAGTGGAACCATAAACATTTACAGATGGTGAGTTCAAATGCATTACATACCATATTGACGGTAAGTTGAGTCCAAGATGCGGATCATTGGCAAGCATTGGTTTTCCGGTTGAGGTTTTACTACCATGAACAGTCCAATTGTTGCTGCCATTTTGCGGATTTGGTTGTGGAGCTTTATCATCCGGGAAAACAAGTGGGAAATTGATAGAATCAGGCCTTTCTACTTTTTTTGCTTCGAAATCCCAGTTCCTTTTCTTAGGAATTACAGGATCGAAATCTTTATATCTATCTGGAAACAAAAAATCAAATCTTTCTTTCCCAAGCATTTTAACTAACTGTGTATTTTCTGCATCACTATCGCCACCGGCTAAATCATTTGCCATGTATTTTAAGAGTAAACCTGATTTTAAATTAGTCCATGGCTCAGGTTTATAGTCCAATAATTTATATTCAATAGGAAGATCTTTGTATTCTAAAGAAGCTATATATTCATTTATACCTTCAGTATATGCGTTTAGCATTGGTCCAATGATTGGATCTTCTGCCATCAACTTCACGGCTTTCTCAGCTCCATACAGTAATCCATTTCTTCTTTGATATCGGTCAAAATCCAAAGCATCTTTACCTATAATTTCAGAAACCCTACCCCCTGATGCATGTGTTTGGAACTCCATTTGCCATAATCGATTTTGTGCGGTGACAAATCCTTGAGCCATATACAAATCATGGTCGTTATTAGCATAAACATGAGGTACCAAAATGGAATCGTAGTAAATACTGACGGTTTCATTAAGCCCTTCTATAACTGGTTTTTCCTCAAATGGGATATTTTGATTTTCTGAATTGGCCCAAAAGCCATTGTAGGGATCCAAAAACTTTCCTAACGGTGGTATTTGACCCCATTTATTATTTAAGCCCACAACTAGAGCTAATGAAATGAGAAAGGGGAAAATAAATTTTATAAAATTCATAGGGATAGAAGCATTAAATCATCGCCTAATGTATAAAAAATTGGATTATTAATATAATCAATTTCTATAAAATTTATGATGACAGATTTAAACTTATGTAGGGATATTAAAAATTCAGGAATTAGCTAAATAATTCCTGAAATAAGACAATAAATAAAAGCCAAGATTGAATATTTGCTAATTGGCGATCAATTTTGGCTTTTTATAGATATTGAAACTTTTTATGCTAGTTTATCTGATTTTTCATCTTTCTTATCAAGTGACCTCAAGATAAAATATGAGCTTATTAATCCTAACCCACCAAATGTAAATATACATGATAAAAATATTGGTTCATTACTGTACTTCATGTCAATTGAATGAACAATAGTTAATGCTAAAATTAATCCTATTCCGATCCCTATTCCTAACATACCGATGACCATTGTGATACTGTAGGCAGGATGTATCCTTTTATTCTTTTTTTGGGTTTGAAATAGTGAAGCATCTGCTCCAGATTCTATCATCGCTAATCTTTCCTTGTTCCTGGTGTAAAGGAAGTAATAAGAAATACCAAAAATAGTGGCAAATAATGCAATAAATGTTATGACTGCTTCCATAAGAAATTGTTTTTAAAGTTTAAATTTTGAAATCGCTCTTTGGACAAATGAAATGGTGCGATGGTTACAACTTCTTTCATATTTCTTTCACAATTGTTTTTTTACTCGAATTATTTGAGTTTTAGTAGTAGTGTCAATAGTTTTAGCTGTTTTAAATTGAAGGTCTTTTTTCCATCTTAGTTGAGGAATAGTAAGCATTATAATTTTTTTTAATAATAAAACTTAATTTCGTGTAACCAGCGGCATTTTTAACTTGTCAAATGGATGGAACAACTAATAAGTGGAAGAAAAAAGAATTCTCAATATCATTCTAAAAGTTAAGCAAGGAGAAATCCATGCTTTTAATGAGATTATAGTGCTTTATGAAAAGCAGGTTTTCAATTTGGCATTGAGGATTATTAAGAATAGAGAGGATGCCGAGGAAGTAGCTCAGGATAGTTTTGTAAAAGCTTATAAAAGAATTAAGTCATTTAAGGGTAATTCCAAATTTAGCACCTGGCTTTACAGAATTACCTATAATAATAGCCTCAATAAAATTACTTCAAATAAACGGCTGGGCTTTTCTGAAGAGCTAGCAGATGAAAAAATTGGTGGGTCACTATTAGATGATGGAATGAAGGACTTGCTGTTGGAAGAAAGAAAAGGCTTTATAAAAAAGGCATTGGCAAAAATGAGTAGTCAAGAAAGTACTTTAATTACTTTATACTATCAAAATGAATGTGACCTTAAGGAAATTGAAGAGATCACGGGTATTAATAGAAATACTGCAAAGGTGCAACTGCATAGAGCCAGAAAACGTTTGGAATTAAATCTCAAGATGTTATTGAAAAGTGAAATTGAAAGTTTAAGATGATGGAAGAAAAGGAAATTAGAAATTTATTGCAGCAAAATGCAGAACATCCATCCTATGATTTTTCTAGTAAAACCATGCGTAAAATCGAAGCAATGGAATTTGATAAAAAATCTTTATCATTGGAGGAGAATAAATCTGTAATAGTTTATATTATTCCCATCATTTTTCTGGCATTAGTTGGGTATTCACTTTTTCAGGCTAATCCCCAGTTCACCTCTTTTGATATGGCTTTACCATCATTAAATTTTAATTGGGATATATTTAGCCTAAATACAATTCATATTCATTTTAGTTGGTTCATTGCTTCTGCTGTTTTGGCTTTTGGCTTTTGGGCATGGATCTGGTGGGAGAAATGGAATTTTAAAATTAGATAGAAATACTAATTACGTCTCATACAGATGATTTGAGCACAAACAAATTGAGGGATATCCTCTCTGTTGATTTAATTCAATGTAACCACAGTTTTTTTTAATGCATAATAGATAGAGAATGGAGGCAGTCTTGATTATAGCTTTCTATTGTTTCTAGCGTCCAATATTGGAATTAATATTTCCCAAGCTTGTCTAATTGGGTCTCCAAATAATGTTCGGTTACTCCATAATCATTCTTTAAACCCGCTAGTTTGGCATCAATGGCTTCAATATTAGGCGCTTTACTAGCCTTTGACCCCACCAACATTACATTCTTTCTCGTATGTTCATTTGAAATAAATTCGAAGACTTTGGTTTTGTACTGGTTCCTCTCCAATAGAAGTGCCCGGATCGTATCGGTTACCATCTCAAACTGACGCTCTTGAAAAATGCCATATTTTAGCATAGGATTTTCCTGAGCAGTACCTTTAACACTTTGACGAACCTGCTTATGACAGCATGGAGCACATATAATGAGAGATGATTTAGAAACTAAGCCTTTATAAATGGCATCGTCCGTAGCGGTATCACAGGCATGAAGTGCTATTAATATATCAATTTTATCCTTGTCATAATTTTCTATGCGTTCTGAAATAAATGATAGATTGGTGTATCCACATTTTTTGGCTACCTCATTGCAGTAAGTTACAAGCTCTTCCCTTAGTTCTATACCGGTCACCTTAACATCCAGCTTTCGAGTATTCTTCAAAAAATCATAAAGTGCAAAGGTTAAATAGCCTTTGCCAGATCCCATGTCCACAATATTGATTTTCTTTGGAAGTGTGGTAGATTTGAGCAATCCGTCAATGATTTCTAGGTATTTATTAATTTGCTTATACTTATCAGCCATTTTTGGAATCACTTTTCCCTGCTGATTTTTTATTCCTAAATGAATTAAAAACTCGCTGTCTGATGCCCGCTTTACTTTCTGCTTATCATGATCTGCAGGCAGCTTATCACTGAAGGTAGCAGGGTTATTTGTAATAGTAGCTTTCCCCTTTTTATTGAATCGAATGGCAGTATCTTTCTCCAAAGTGAATAGGGTGGCAATACGAAAAGAAGTTTGCAATAGATTCTCCAATTCCGTTATGGTCTCCTCAAAACTATAATTTTTCACCTGATCATTTGTTTTAAAGCGATAGGTAAAAGAGATCAATTTCTCATTTTTGAGCTCCACTTCTCTCAAATAAACATTTTGCAAGTCTGCTGATTTACTTATTGGTTTACTTAAGGTAAGCTTTACAAAAGAATCTTCTTGAAGAGATTTTTTGAGTTCCTGAAAAAATTGTTGCGTTTCATTCATATTAAATGCAAAGCTACGGAAGCTTGCTAAATTATCCGCATTGAAATTAATATTAAGGTAAGGTTGGGTGTTATTAGGCAAGAAGTAATTCCTATTTATTTACTCAAAATGGTAAAAATAAAAAAAGCAGACCGAATAGCCTGCTTTCATTTTTTTCGGAAGAATGTATTATCCTTGGTAGTAAAAACGTTCATGAACGATTTTACCATCTTCCCATTTCTGAACGCCTACTTGCTCCATATTCACTCTGTTACCATCTTGAAAAGTAACATCCATAGAAGTTTCGTGCATTACTACACCACCTTCTTCGTCTGAAGTAATAGCGCTTACTTTCATTCCATGAAATTCTTTGATCATGCCTAAGAATTCTTCCTCGTGCTTTCTGCATTCTGCTTTTCCTTTCCAAGTTCCTCTTGGTTCTGTAATTACTACGTTTTCACCGTAGTATTTATCAAATGCATCTAATAATTTTCCTTCACCTATTAGGTTGTAAATGTCTTGTGTTTTTTCTCTTAAAGTCATAATATTTTATTTAATGTCGATACAATATATGTATATACATTAAAATTTAAAAAAGGTTTAAAAAAAATGGAAATTTAACGTAATGTTAATCTAGATTATTATGACAAATCATCACAGTTAGTTTTTTACACAAACTTCTCTCTAAACTGTAAATTAAACATTCCATAAAGTAAACAAAGCGCACTGGCCACGATCAAGTTCAAGCGATTTTTGAAAATGATGCTGTACCAGATAAACTCACTCATTTCCTGCGGAGCGACCATTTTTGCATTGGCTTGTCTTAAAGAAGTCATGATGAAATAGGTGCCTCCTGGAATCAAAATCACGGTTGCCAGGAACCAAATGATTTGCCATAAGGCGCCTTCTATTTGGAAATAGATTAAAGCTGCAAATCCAATTAAAAGTACAATTCAAACTAGCTTCGTAGTAGTTTTAAGATTTCTAAACCAGTGAAATATTTTGATAAAACGGAAAGAGCGGGATTAGTTCATTACCTTGAGAATGAAACCGAAGATTACTTTGTAGTTGAGGATGAAGGTGAGATAGTAGGAGTAAGAGGTATTAACTAAGAACCGCAATTCAAAATCACTGTAATTTCCTGAGATATAATCAAACGCCATCCTGATTTTTTTGATTATATTCATTGCGTAATCATGTAAATTGAAGGATATGAAAAATCGATTGACACATTTTGCTATATACACAGATGATATAGACAGAGCAAAGAAATTCTACGATAAGGTTTTTGATTGGGGTTTTAATTCCTATGGTCAGTCGGATTTTCTTCAAATCCAGGATCACAAATCAGAAGATGGAGAACTTATAGGGGCTTTACAGTCTAGAAAATATTCTCCATTGCCTGAAAAGATTATCGGATTGGAATGTTCCATTAGTGTTGAAAATATTGACCTCACCATTGAGAAAATTAAGGACAGTGGTGGTAAAATCTTAATGGATAAAACCGCTATTCCTTATGTGGGATGGATCGCTAAATTCCTCGATACAGAAGGGAATTTACTGTGTGCTATGCAATATGATCAAGAAGCGAAATGAAGGACAAAAGGCCCATCCCCTGTTCTCGCCATGCTCTGCATGGTGGCAATTTGTCCGATCGCATGAATCAAAATTACGAATAAACTTATTTAACCCACTTGAAGAAATTAGAAAGGGAGTGATAAAAGTAGAGTATTGGCACTACGGTTTGACGGTTGGAACCGTCTAATCGTTAATCTGCAAAATTGGCGACTTCATGCATCGGTCAGACGGTTCCAACCGTCAGACCAAATATTCCCCGTTCCTGCCATGTTCTACATTCTAAAGCTCATTTCATTAACAAATCTAGCTATTTAAAAAGGCATTTATGTTGCTTGTTAGCTTCCTTAGATAATAGAATTAGTGCATTTTAACGCACTATTTACCTAAAAACAACTCTGTCTTAACTAAAAATTGCTATTAAGTGCATTAAAATACACTTACATTGTTTTTATCACAAACATTCTTTACTTTTGATACAAATAGAGCATTATGTTGCACTTTTCAGAACTAATTGAAACCATTAAAGCGCGGAGGGAAATGCTGCAAGTCAACCAAGAAATGCTGGCAGAGCTATCAGGTGTAAGCCTGAGGGCTTTAAAGCAATTTGAAAGTGGTAAAGGCAATCCCACTTTAAAAACCATTAGCAAATTAGCTGATGCACTAGGTTTAGAATTGACTTTAAAAGTCAAAACATTAAACGCTAACAAATGAGACAGGCTAAAGTACTTTACAAAAATGAAGAAGCAGGCTTGCTTAGCCAGTTAGATAATGGAGCCTATGTGTTTCGTTACCATGATGCTTGGTTTAATGCAGCAGATAAACCGGCTATTAGTCTAACCTTACCTAAAAATCAGCAGGAATATAGTTCAGAGCATTTATTCCCATTTTTCTACAATATGTTACCAGAAGGCAGTAATAAGCAGGTGGTCTGTCATGCCATGCGAATTGATCAAAAAGATGATTTTGGCTTATTGCTCACTACTGCTGCAAATGACACTATTGGAGCCGTTCAAATCATAAAAATTGATCAAGCATGATGCCCGATATCCAATATTGCCCTGGAACATTAAAAGAAGGTCATCAAAGCTATTCTTCAACGGCTTTGAAGCGTGTTTTTAAGGGCAAAAAAGTAAGTCATGTACTTCCTTATCAATCACCAGCTTCAAATGAAAATAGCGATGAACTTTTTGAGGATAATCGAAAAAGAATGTCTATTTCTGGTGTGCAAGAAAAGTTTTCGGTTTTGTTGGATAAAAACAAATTGCGCCTCATCAAGGAAGGGGAACAGGGACAATACATTCTTAAACCCATACCGAATGCGGGCAAAAACCGGGAACAAATGCCAGCCAATGAACATTTAACCATGCAAATTGCAAGGCAGGTTTTTAATATAGAAACTGCTGAAAATGCCCTTATTTTCTTTAGTAATGGAGATCCGGCATATATCACCAAGCGATTTGATGTGAAAGAAGACGGTTCTAAACGCGCACAAGAAGATTTTTCAGCCTTAGCGAAACGAACGCCACAAACCCATGGAGAACATTATAAGTATTTAGGTAATTATTATGAGCTATTTGAATTGCTGAAAAAATATATTCCGGCTTATAGTGTGGAAGCGCCAAAGCTTTTTCAACTCATTCTGTTCAACTATTTGTTTTCCAATGGAGATGCACACTTTAAAAACTTCTCGCTTATCCAAACTGAATTAGGAGATCATAAATTGAGTCCGGCTTATGATTTACTGAATAGTCGTATGCATATTAAAGATAAAGATTTTGCCTTGGATGAGGGTTTGTTGCCTCCAGCTTTAACAAAGGGAAAAATTCATGAGCAGTTTTACATATTAGGCGAACTAGCGGGTATTAGTTCAAATGTTATTAATGGTATTTTCTCTTTACTCACCTCCAAAAAGGAAGAAGTACTTCGTTTGATCCATAACTCCTATTTGTCTGAAAAAATGAAGCGAAATTACGAACAGGCTTATTTAACCCGATTGAAGAAATTAGAAAGGGAGTGATAAAAGAAGCGTAATTGCGTTGCAGTTTGACGGTTGGAACCGTCTAATCGCTAATCTACAAAAATGGCGGTTTCATTTATCGGTCAGACGGTTCCAACCGTCAGACCAAAGTGTTTTCCTTCCATCCCTGCTTACCTAAGTTCCAGCGGAACGACCATATGGTAAAAACAATCAAAGTCAATCTCCACAGTTCCGTAGGAACGACCTTATATTTGGAAGCAGGCACCTTAGCCGTAAGGTCGCTCCTACGGAGCTAAGGATTGGCATCAGTTTTCAGTTACCATAAGTAGGCACCTACGGAGCCTGAATCCTCTACTTCAACCTAAAAAATAACCTTGGTTATTTTCTTATGTGTTCTCTTGTTCTTTTCCCGATAAATGCGGGACAGGTTGTGGTGGGAATAAATTGCGCGAGTTGCGAAGCTAAAAGCATGCTAAGTTTCAATCCCTCAACCACTCCAAAACCTCCCGAAAATGATCATCTTTTGCATCCCTATGTGTAAGTAAATTGATATGATCATAATCATGTTTATAACCCTGTTTTTTGCCGATTACTTTAAAGGTAAAGTTATCTTGATCACCTATTTCTTTTAGTAATCGTCTGCAGTCTACTGGGTGACCGATTTGCTTATCGTTGGCACCTGTTATGGAGAGAATGGGCGGTAACGTTTTTTGTTGCAGGGCAGCAGCATAATCAAAGCCGTCTCGAAGGTCTTTCCAGTCTCTGGAGCGCACCCATTTATTTACTTCTAAGAAATAGTCTTTGGCTTCATCGGCACTGCCTATTTTATATTTTCTGGCGGGTAAATAGCCTTTAATTTTAGCTAGGAAAGTGCAGTAGCCAAACCATAATAAATCTACTATCAAAAACTTTTTAAAGTTCCGGACTCTTATATCTCTTTTGCTACCAAAAAAGACCATTGATTTTAAATTGGGCGCTTCATTTTTAGCCAAATAAGCCATCAAATGGACACCGCCCCAACTGTGAGAAACCCAATGATCGGGTTCCTTGCCCTTAATAGATTTGATTTTTGCTATGAAATCAGGAATGTCTTCCTCAAAGGCCGAGGCCATTCCAAAGTTGTTATCTCGGCTTGGATGGGGCTTGCTTTTGCCTCTACCCCTTAGGTCAGCCACAAATACATCAAATCCATTTTCAGCTAGGAAAGGGGCGAATCCTTTACCCGATTTGGAATAGAATATTTTGCCGTCTTCTATGCTTCCGTGGACTAAAAATACGGATGGGGTATTCTCAGTGATATAAAATCGCTTGAGATGAAGTTGGTAGTTTTCTTTTTCAATAAATAGACTTTCTGATTGCATGCTTGAAATTAGAGAAAAAGTATTAGGCATGCATAATAAAAAGTAGGAAATTTAGCATATGTTTCACCAAAATGATCTGGTTCAAAAATAGATAATCTGAAAAGAATCTAAAGAAAAGTCAGCATGCCCGGAAACTATTGCAAGCTGTCTAAATACTGACAGGCTACAAAGTTTCTTCAGATAACAATACAGATTTGTTTAAAAAAGAATATTACCTAAGGCTTATTAATTGTAAATAACTTACTGAATTACAATAGCAACTTTATTTAATTTCCCACCTTCTAATGTATCCGTTTGAACCCCTAAATTATTATTGTTCATTTTACCCTTTTCAGCATGGATATGATATACTTTAGGCTCTAAATCTTTAAAAGTGACTCTCCCCTTTTTATCAGTAACCTGAGACTCTGCTACAGGATTTTCACTTTTTCTGTAATCCTCGTTGCTACCATAAAGTGTGACTGTTGCTCCTTCTTGAATGTTGCCTAAATCATCTTGAATCACAATTCTTAAATTAGTTTTTAAAAATTGATTACTTTCAGTTTTAGGAGTAAACTGAAAGAACATAAAAGCTGATAAAACTAGTAGGCTTAAAGCAATTGTTAATTTTTTCATAGTTATTAATGTTTGGATGGTTCTACGTTTATCTAAATAGAATTGTTATCAATCTGTAAAACAAAAAAAGCAACAAACCCTTAGATTTGTTGCTTTCAATTTAAATATATTTTAATGATTAAGCAGTTTGCCCGATTAATTTTAAATGTCTTGTGTGTGATCCCATTGCAGATATCATTGATGGGAATTCATTATAAGCAATATTGAACTGCTCACATGTTTCTTTTACCAATTTGTTGATAGCCGGATAATGAACATGACTAATTCTAGGGAATAGGTGATGCTCAACTTGGAAGTTCAATCCTCCAGTGTACCAGTTTAAAACTTTGTTTTTAGTCCCAAAGTTAGCAGTAGTTCTGATTTGGTGAATTGCCCATTCCGTTGGAATGATTTTTTCACCTTCTACAGGCGCATCGTGGAAGTCTGTAGATTCTACTACATGAGCTAATTGGAACACTACTCCGATTGTCCAGCCTGTAACAACTGAAACTACTAAATATCCTAAAATAGTAGCTAATACACCTTTCATTAATATAGGTAGTATGAAAAACGTTGCGATATAGGCAAATTTTGTTGCCCAAAAAATGATATGCTCCTTCACACTCATTTTTGCTAATTCAGTATTCGCTACTTTTCTGGTGAAATATTTTTTGAAGTCTTGGAAGAAAACCCAAAATGCATAAGAAGTCGCATACAATGGATAGGCATAAATATGTTGGAATTTATGATACCATCTTTTCTTTTGGTGAGTTGAAACTCTGATAAAAGGCCCAATATTAATATCATCATCCATACCTTCAATATTAGTGAAAGAGTGGTGATTTTTATTGTGTTTATTCTTCCAGATGAAAACTACCCCACCCATAAGATTTAAGGTCAGTCCCATCATATAATTTACGTGCTTGTTATTAGAGAAGCTTCCGTGAGCTCCATCGTGCATGACATTAAAACCGATAGCGGCTAAATTCAATCCGAAAATTCCGCATAAGGTCAAAGAAAGCCAAGCTGGCATACTAACAAATACAATTAGACTGTAAAGGGTAGCAAATGAAACCAATAAAATAGTGGCTTTGGTGTATAATTTTTTATTACCCCATGTTTTCAAATCGTTTTGTTTGAAATAGGCATCAACTTTCTTCTTCAATGTAGGGAAAAAGTTGTTGTCAGTGATTTTTGTTCCTGATAATTCTTGCATAAGTATTTTACTATTGACCTGCTCAACGAGCAAATATTGTTAATGGTTCATAAATTTAAAAGTAATTCATTTATACTCATAAAAATTTACACTTAAATCGATGAATGTGGAAAAATAAATGCGTTTGTTAAGTATTTTCTTTTGAATCCTCCACAATAATTAAACAAATACCAAACATTTGTAATTAATAATAAATTCAAATTACATAATATAAGGAGTGCTGATAAAATTCTTATTTTTATAAACCCTACTTTTTTGTGTAATTAATTGAAGAAATAAAAGACTTCAGATTACTCAATTCAAATTCTGGTCAATGTGCTACCGGATGATTAAATCTGTCAGGTTTTGAATAAAGTAGGATTAAATAAAAAAACCCTGATTCGAAAAGGTGAATCAAGGCATTTATCAATTAGTTTTTTAATAATTTAGGAAGTAGCTCCACCACAGCTTGAACCACTTCCGGCTGTACAGCCATAGCAGTGCTGATCCACCAAAATTTCTCTAGCTTCCAAGGCTTCTAAATCGAAATTTTTAATATGCTGAAGATTCTCATCTTTCAATTTCATCTCCAGCATTTGATTAAAATCACAGTCATATAAATAGCCATCCCAACTTATTGAAATCGTATTCCTACACATCACATTTTTTGCAGCATCAGGATTATAGCTGTCAATTAATTTCTGCATATAATTCTCATAATTACCACTATTGATGAGGTAATCAAGGTATCGGCTAATTGGTAAATTTGTGATTGCAAATAAATCATTGAAAACTATACCGAAAGCATCAAATAATTTCTTTTTAAATTCTTTCTGTAATGACTCCTGACTACCTGGCATAAAGGCACCACTTGGATTATGAACCAAATGCAACATTAAACCTGTACCTTCTTTTCCATAGCCGACTTCATTCAACATCTGCAATGCCGTTATGGACTTATCAAAAACTCCATCCCCTCTTTGAGAATCAGTTCTCAAACGAGTAAAGTGTGGCATAGAACAAACTACCTCTACATTATGCTTAGCAAAGAATTCTGGCAAATCATTGTATTTCGGATTGGCTAGAATAATGGTCAGATTAGATCGAACAATTACTTTCTTATTTATTTTGCTTAATTCCTCCACAAACCAACGGAAATCAGGATTCATTTCGGGCGCACCACCTGTTAAATCTACTGTAGAAATATCAGTATCTTTAATAGAATCAATGCAGTCTTGCATAGTCTCTCGAGTCATGATTTCCTTTCTATCCGGACCAGCATCTACATGGCAATGCCCACAAGTGAGATTGCACATATAGCCCACATTAATCTGAAAAGTATCAATTTTTGTGGGTTTTAGCGGATCTAAACCTGTTTCATTTAACTTGCTTTCGAATGAAGTAAACTGCTCTCCATTTTCCTTTGGTTGATTAAGGAAATCAAGTTGTTTTTTAGCATAAGATAATAAATGTTGTCTTCTCTTAAGGGTAGCTAAAGTCATAAAATTACATTAAAAGTTCTTTGGTTTTATTCATCATTTGTACTCCATGTACGAGAGATGCTCCACCTCGGATTGCAGCCGCAATATGAACTGCTTCCATCATTTGCCCTTCTGTTGCCCCTTTCTCTAAAGAACCAGATGTGTAAGCATCTATACAATAAGGACATTGAACAGTGTGTGAAACCGCCAATGCAATCAATGCTTTTTCTCTTTCGGTAAGTTCTCCTTCTTTAAAAACTTCATTATAGTAGTCAAAGAATTTCTTACCTAATTCAGGAGAAAACTCACTGATATCTCCAAATTTTCTTAAATCATCAGAATTGTAATAGCTTTTATTGCTCATAGTGATTAGTTAATTAAATTTTAATGCTAATTGTTTAAATCTAAAGGTTGAGATACGGTAATCTCTAGTTTTTAGATTCCATCAAAACAACGAGCAATGCATTAACATTCCAAATAATTAGTGACTAATATCACTATAATTAATTTAGGATAAGAAATGAAAAGAACAAAAAGCGAAAAATGACAGCATGCTGACATTTAATCTCTGATAATTTCAGATACTTTATATTCTAAAATAATGAATTTATCTGAAAAATTTAAATCCAATATTATTACTTATTACGTTGCTTGCAGAGATTAAAATAATGAATAGCAAAACTGCCATATTACTCTTTAACAGGTCAGCTTATGAAGAAGCTGAAGCAAAGGAATATTTCTCCCAAGTAAAGGAGAAAAAAGCTATTCAACTAAGCCGAGAATTAAGAAATAACAGTCTCAAAATCTGCAAGCAAAGTGGATTACCTATTATCAATTTCAATAGCAAATTACAAAAAGGGGCAAATTTTGGAAAAAAAATAACCCATGCTATTCAAGCGTCATTCCAAGAAGGATATGAAAATTTAATTGTAATTGGTATTGATAGTCCCGGACTAAATTATAGACATATTAAAAGGGCTTGGCAAATTTTAGAGGGTACACAATCTACTGTTTTAGGTCCTTCTCTTGATGGCGGAGTCTATTTAATTGGTATCAATAAAAGCAACTTCAATCCTCAGGAATTTATTGAATTAGCCTGGCAATCTGAAAATTTACAGGAAAGTTGGTCGCTAACTCAAAATGAAATTGTTTGGCTTAATGCTCTTCAAGACCTTGATGAAGCGGCAGATTTATGGGCTTTTGCTAAATCTATTTTCAATACTCTTCAACAGTTTCACCATCTGGTATTGTTAATGCTTCAAATTTATCAAAAGAAGTTTTTACCCCTTAAAATTAAAGTTCGAAAGCAAACTTTATCTCCATCATTTGGATTCAGAGCCCCTCCTTCCCTATTCTAATCAATTCTTAGGAAGATCCTGAAGGGAACAGGAACTATACATTCCCCAAATAATTCAAATTTCAACTTACCAAAACGAAAATGAAAAGATTTTTACTCACATTAATAATGAGTGTGATGACTTTTGTGGTTATAGCTCAAAATAAAATCATAAAAGGCAGCGTACTCGATCAAAACACAAAGGAGCCAATTCCCGGAGTTAATATTTATGAAAAGAATAGTAAAGAAGGCACTACTTCTCAACTAGATGGGACATTTTCATTATCCATCTCTAGTGAGGCCGAGACTCTAATATTCAGCTTTATTGGTTATTTAGAGCAAGAAATAAAAGTGAATGAAGTAAAGAGTCCTGTTACTATATATTTGGAAGAAAATGCGGTAGAATTATCAGAAGTCGTTGTAACTGCCCTTGGATTTGAACGCCAAACAAAAGATTTGGGCTATCCCGTACAGAAATTGAATTCCAGAGAAATCTCCAATGTGAACACCACCAATTTCACGGATAATTTGGCCGGTAGATTGGCGGGAGTTACCGTTAGTAATGGTGTGACTGGAGTTGGTTCAACTTCCAAAATCAACATCAGAGGAGAAGCTTCTTTCACCAATAATAACCCGCTTTTTATAGTGGACGGAACTCCGATTAATAATAACACCATTGTCAACAACACAACCGATTTAGCAGAAGGATTTCAGGAAATTGATTTCGGAAATGGAGCTATGGATATCAATCCAGATGATATAGAAAGTGTTAATGTTTTAAAAGGACCTGCGGCTGCTGCACTTTACGGAACAAGGGCTTCTAACGGAGTCATTATCATTACTACTAAATCCGGTAAAAATGCT
Source organism: Marivirga sp. (assembly GCF_051117495.1). Classification (NCBI taxonomy): domain Bacteria; kingdom Pseudomonadati; phylum Bacteroidota; class Cytophagia; order Cytophagales; family Marivirgaceae; genus Marivirga; species Marivirga sp. The sequence goes on from NZ_JBNPEF010000020.1 coordinate 45,288, forward strand.
AGCGGTTTAGGCATCAGCATCAATAATACTTTTTTTATCGAAGAGGCATTTCAATTACCGCAGTTTCAAAATCAATATGGACAAGGAAATTCTGGTGAATTTGCTTTTGTAGATGGTTTAGGCGGTGGTGTTAATGATGTAATTTCCTACAGCTGGGGACCAAAATTAAATAATGGTTATATGACTCCTCAATTTGATAGCCCGGTAACTTTGCCAAATGGACAAAAGGTAAGAGGCGGAGATGTTGAGGTTCATGGTGGGGCTCCCATTACGCCTACCGAAATGGTGGCATATCCTGATAATCTGAAAGATTTTTATGAAACAGGATACACTTCAATTCAAAACATAGCAATTGGTAATTCGAATGACAATGGACATTACAGACTATCTTTCACGGATTTAAGAAGTAAGTCGATTATTCCAGGTGTTAATTTGGACAGAAAAACAGTTCGAGCAAATTTAGGATTTCAGCCCATCGAAAACTTAAAAATCAATAGTAATATTCAATATACAAACACTGGCAGCGACAACCGGCCTTCAAATGGTTATGGTTCTGAAAATGTAAATTATTCAATTGTGGCTTGGGGCCCACGTTCTTTGGATGTAAATGCTTTGAGAGATTATTGGCAGCCTGGATTGGAAAACATCCAACAATATTCATTCAATTATACCTATTTCGATAATCCCTTTTTCACCATGTATGAAAATACTAATTCCTTTAGAAGGGATCGATTATTCGGAAATATTTCAGGGAATTATGAATTCAATGACAAATTAAGCTTAATGGTGAGAAGCGGAATGGATTATGCTGATGAATTGAGACAATTTAAAAGAGCATTTAGCACAAACAGATTTAAAAATGGTGCTTATGCTGAGCATGATGTATTTTACAGAGAAATCAATACAGATGCGATCATCAATTTTAAAGATCAAATGGGATCTTTTGGAATGGATATTTCTGTAGGTGCCAATCGGCTAGATCAATTTGCCAATACCCAACAATCACAAGCCCTAGCATTGGCGCAAGCTGGTATTTTCAAATTATCAAATTCAGCTATTCCTGTGGAAATTGAAGATTTTGAAGCGCAGAAGAGAATTAATAGTGTTTTTGGTGTAGCCAAATTCAGTTGGAGGAATTATTTGTTTGCTGAAGTTACAGGAAGAAATGACTGGTCAAGTGCTTTAGCCACAATCGAATTGGTAGAAAATACTTCTTTCTTTTATCCATCTGTATCCACCAGCTTTATTCCATCCTATCTTTTTGAATTGCCACAAGTAATTTCGTTTGCGAAAGTTAGGGCTAGCTGGGCGCAAGTAGGGAATGACACCAATCCATACCAAACGGCTGGAATTTACAGGGCAAGCACTCCCTATATGGGACAACCAGCATTTACTAATCAAAGCACTATTCCAAATGCCAATTTATTGCCTGAAAGAAATACTTCTATAGAATTGGGGGCAGATATTCGCTTCTGGGATGATAAATTGAATTTTGATTTCACCTATTATAATACCCTTACTGAAAATCAAATTATTGCTTTACCAGTACCGCTCAGCTCCGGATTTGATCAACAGATTGTAAATGGAAGTAAGGTTCGCACAGAAGGCGTAGAGGTCATTGCAGGCATTCAAGCAATCAAAACTACTAATTTCAACTGGAATACTTTATTTAATTTCAGTCGAAATGTATCAACCGTGGAAGAATTACCAGAGCAGGTTGATCGATTGACCTTAGCTTATTCTAGAATTTACGATAGTGATAACCAAACTGTTTGGTATCAGGTAGAAAAAGGCGGAAGGATTGGCGATATGTATGGAACCGGATATCAAAAAACCGATGACGGACAGTTTATTTTAGATGAAAATGGAAATTTTATAGCCGACAATGAATTGCAAAAACTCGGCAACTATAATCCTGATTTTATTCTAGGAATCTCCAATAATTTCCGCTACAAAAACTTTAACGGAAGCTTTTTACTGGATTGGAGACAAGGAGGGATATTGGTTTCCAGAACATTAGCCTTAGGAGGAGTAGGCGGACAGTTAATTGAGACTGCCAATCGTGAAGATGATATAATTGCACAAGGAGTGGTAAATGTAGGCAGTGATGAAAATCCAATTTATGAACCGAACACTACCGCTATTAGTCCGGAAAGCTACTACCGACAATATTATGATCGAAACCATGAGGAAAACAATATTTATAATGCGAGCTATTTAAAATTACGACAGTTTTCCATTGGCTATGATTTTCCAAAGTTTATAAATTCCGAAGCTCAGCTAAGTATTGCTTTAATAGGGAGAAATTTGTGGGCATGGAGTGAAATTCCGCATTTTGATCCTGAGCAACTTGCCGTACAAGGAGATCAATTTGTAAGTGGTGTGGAAGATATGTCCTATGCCAGTAGTAGAAGTTATGGTATCAAAATTTCACTCAACTTTTAATTTGAAATGATATGAAAAAATTAAATATATACTTCATTATAATTACTTTTTTAACTGTAATTGCATGTACGGATGATTTTCAGGAAATCAATACCAATCCCAATGCTCCAGTAGATATTCAGCCAGAACTTGTCTTGCGGCAGGTGATTTACGATTATGGAGAGCAAATGTCCTATGAAGGATTTGTTGCCGGGAATTTATTGGGGCAATATATGACTGCCATAGATTTTAACTTATTTGACCGCCATGCTTTGAAAAATCCTCAGTTGGGAGGAAATCCGTGGTCCATTGTTTATAAAAATCTTTTGGATAATGAGCAATTGCTTAAAATCGCTCAAAACTCTGAAACCTTTGCCGTTTATGAAGGTCCTGCTTTGATTCTAAAAGCTTATATGACTGCTGCCTTAACGGATATTTTTGGGAATGTGCCCTATTCGGAAGCTTTAAGTGGTTTAGAAGGCAATGTAACGCCCAAATTTGATGAGCAAGAAACCATTTATTTAGGAGAAAATGGCATTTTAGATAATCTGGAAAATGGCATTGCTGCTATAGAAAACTATGAGGGAAATCTTGCGCTTTCCGGTGATATCCTATTTGAAGGAAACCTCAATTTTTGGATTCAATTTGCCAATTCCCTTAGGATAAAAGCACTGATGAGAATTTCAGAAAGAGTGGATATTCAAGATGAATTGCAGTCTATTTATGCCGAGAGTAATTACATCAAAACAAATGCTGAGAATGCTACTTTTGATTTCACAGATGGAAGACCCAATAATTTCAGAATGGCCACTTTGAGAGAAGGAGATTACAATCTTTTTATTATGTCAGAAACCATGCAGGAGATTCTGGAGAAATATGATGATCCAAAAGCCACTGTTTTATTTCGCCCTGCAGCTAATTCTGGAGAGTTTGTAGGATTGCGAAATGGTCCCGATGCTTCTCAAATATCTATTTCTGTTGCTGATTATTCATTGAGTGGCAGTATTTTTAGAAGCAATACTGGCTTACTGGATGCTAATTTCATGACCGCATGGGAAACAAATTTCCTATTAGCAGAAGCTGCGCATAAAGGTTATATATCTGCTGATCCAAAAACCTTATATGAAACTGCCGTTATGCAGGCTTTTGATTATTGGCATACTGAAATCCCAGCTGATTTCTTAAGCGAGGGCAATGCGGCTTTCGGAGAAAATGGAAACGATCCACTTCAACAAATTATTGAACAGAAATGGATAGCTAATATCATCAATGGCTATGAAGGTTGGATTGAGTGGAAAAGAACAGGTTTCCCAGAATTGAAATCGGTTACTGCCAGCTTGAATAATGGGCTAATTCCAGTGAGAATGCCTTATCCTAGCGGTGAAGTCACACTGAATCAAGAGCAATTAATTGCGACCAGTGGAAATCCCGAGAATAGTATTAATCAGAGCGTTTGGTGGGATATTGATTAAACTAATTTCACTGCATTCAATCATTTAAAATCAATAGTTTTGCGAATATGCAAGATATTTTAATGTATCAATGGGGGCTGATTATCATAAGCAGCCTCCTTTTTTTCTTTTTAGCACCGCTTTCCAAAAAACCGGCAGAATTCTTTAATGCCTTGTCGCTAAAAGGAAAGCAACCTAATGTAATCTTGCTAACCAGTAGCTTGGTAATCTCCTGGATCTTTGCCAAATCCATTACCAATGCCGCCAATTTAGGCTTGGAGTTCGGTTTTGTAGGTGGTATTGCTTATGCGGTCTATTACTTATCTTTTGTAGTGGCAGGCATTATTATTTACAGACTAAGAATCAAAGGAGGATTTAAAAGCATACATGATTTTCTCAGCTCCAAATTTGGTAGGAAAGCAGTCTTGATTTTCTCAATAGTAGTAGCTATTCGACTATTTAATGAGGTTTGGTCAAACACCATGGTGATTGGAAGCTATTTTGGTGAGATGGGTAGTAGCTCCTATTACTTTTCTATTTTGGTGTTTACTGCACTAACTTTAGCCTATACATTAAAAGGTGGATTAAGAAGTTCCATGCTTACCGATGCCATTCAAATGGTATTTTTTGGTGTCTTACTTTTTGTATTGTTAAAGCTGATTTTATCAGATGAAACACAGCCGATTGGAAATTTTGTTGAGACAGGCGAATGGAGTTTGGCTGGTGGTCTTGACTTATTGTTGGTTGCTTTCCTTCAAATATTCAGCTATCCATTTCATGATTCAGTAATGACGGACAGAGGATTTATCAGTCCTGCAAAAAAGACTTTAAAGAGCTTTATAGCAGCCGCAATTATTGGCTTTATTTGTATCACATTATTTTCTCTAATCGGAGTTTTTGCCAAACTCAATGGCTTAGAAGGACAAGCGGCCGTGGAAGTTGGGAAATTACTAGGTTTAGGAAGCATGCTAATGCTCAATTTCATTATGGTCACCTCAGCAGCTTCCACCCTGGATTCAGCATTCTCCTCATTTTCAAAATTGAGCATCATAGATTTAGGCTTTCAGAAAATCCCCACGGTTAAAATGGGCAGGATTATGATGATTTTGTTAGCCATAGTCGGTACAATCCCTATTTTCGTAAAGCCAGAAATTTTATCAGCTACTACCATTAGTGGTACTATGGTGTTGGGATTGGCTCCCATATTCATATTTTGGAATATAAAAGCCCCAAAATTGTCTTTTCATTTAGCCATATTTGCCGGAATATTTATTGGAATTATTCATACTGTAGGATGGTTTCCTGACAGTCTGGTTTTCACAGAAGGGAAATATGCTGGCTTATTAGCTGCCAATGTTTGGGGAACAGCACTATGCTTTTCAGCTTATTTTATACCGATTATATTAATTAAGAAAAAATGAAATTACTTGGAGATATAAAGGGAAAGATTTTAGTTTTTGGCGGTGTGTATAGCAATTTCCAAGCATTGGAAAGCCTAAAAGCTTATGCAAATAAAACTGGAATTCCTCCTCATAATATATTTTGTACCGGAGATGTCGCAGGCTATTGCGCACAACCAGAAGAATGTGTTCAATTAGTAAAATCTTGGGGTATAAACTGTATTGCAGGAAATGTTGAGTTGCAACTTGCCTCGGGAGAAGATGACTGTGGTTGCGATTTTGATGAAGGTAGTAGATGTGATGTTTTTTCCAGACAGTGGTATCCTTATGCACAATCAAAATTATCTGTAGATTCCATCCAATGGATGAAATCTTTGCCAGAGCATTTAACCTTTAATTATTATGGCAAAAAGGTGGTGATGTTGCATGGCTCTTATTCCGGAACTTCGGATTTTATTTTCAAATCCACTCCTTGGGAAGAAAAGCTGAAGCACTTTGAAGCCACAAGAGCTGATATCATACTAGCTGGACATTGCGGACTGCCTTTCAAAGATGAGCAAGAGGGATTTCAATGGCTTAATGCAGGTGTAATTGGCATGCCGGCAAATGATGGCGAAACGGCCGTTTGGTTTATGGAAATGAATGAAAACCTAGATGTTAAACATCATCAATTAGAATATGATCATAAAACAGCCATTAGATTAATGGATGAAAATAAATTACCGGAAGCCTATGCTAAAACCTTGCTAACAGGAATTTGGGATAATTGTGAGATATTGCCGGAAGCAGAGACTAATCAGCAAGGGAAATCTATAGCTTTCTAACTCGGTTAATTGCTATTTTTAATCATATCAACTAATTTACAAGTGTAAATCTCAATAAACCATCTAATCAAAGCAATGCTTAAATATATACTTCGGACATTTTTAATTCTTTTTATTTTCTTTGTTGGTTTTTCATTTTATATGTCTCCAAGACTAGGTGGTCTCATACCATTGGGAAAGGAATCGAGAGATCAAAGCATTCATCACTTAACTTTTGACTCTGTTCATACTGATAATTATGAAATCACTTATTCTAATTATGCTAATGATTCTTTCTACACTAAATTAAGGCTAAAGTATCAGCTTGACAGTTTAGTAAAAGATATTGATACTGATTTCGACAAAATATTGACCATCCAAAGCTGGGTGCAAAGCAGATGGGAGCATGACTGCTGCAATACACCTAAACACAATAACGCACTATATATTTTAGAGCAAGCTGAAAAGGGAGAAAGATTTCGATGTGTAGAGTATAGCACCGTGGCAAAACAATGTCTATCTTCATTAGGTTTCACAGTCCGAACACTTGGCCTAATGACAAAAGATATCAGCGAGGTGAAATCTGGGGGCGGTCATGTAGTTAATGAGGTTTACATTGAAGATATTAAAAAGTGGATGTATTTTGACCCTCAATTTGGAGTAATACCTACCTTAGAAGGAAATCCATTAAATGCGGTTGAACTTCAATATAGAATTAAGAATAATCTTGATTTCACACTGATAAACCCAAATGAAACTACTACTAAAGAAGATTACGTAGAGTGGATTGGCCCCTACTTATACTATTTCACAACCAGCCTAAACCAAGGAGGAATTGGTATCTGGGACAGAATAATTGGCAATAAGAAAAGTTTGACGCTTTATCCTATAGATGCTGAAAAGCCTGCTTACTTCCAAAAAATATTCAGGCTGAACACATCATATTATACGCATTCATTAAAAGATTTTTATCCAGAATTATAGTAGTACAGATTATTTCTTCTTAAGAATTAAATGATTTTACATTTCAATCCTTTCTAAACCTATCCTCTTCCCAATTTTTAGGATTATTGCGGATATAATATTTTATCCTAAAATATTCTTCTTTTGTCCTGATGATATGGTCATGAAAACGGGTCTGCCAACCATTTTCTAAATTTAACCGATTGGCGTGTTTGGTCACCGATGATTTGTATGAACCGATAATGGATGAAACCGAATTTTTGCCGGGATTTTGGAATCTGTTTTTGCCTAATAATTCATTATTTTCGGGCATGGTAGAGACAGGGCATGCCCTGTCTCTACCCGCACCAAACCCATTTTTTCCTATTGAATTAAAATCAAAAACGTCAAAATAAACAGGTGGTGGAAAACCATTTTGCAAAACCAATATTCCATGAATATGGTTGGGCATTACCACAAATTCATCTAAAATTACGGATTTTGCGTGATTTGTTATTTCATACCAAAATACGTCCGCCAAAATACCACAATGAGACAATTGCATTTTACCATCATTAATTTCACCGAAAAAATGTTGTCTATTTTTGGTACAAATGGTAATAAAATATCCTGCATCCCATCTGTAATCCCATTTCTGCCTTCGAGCTGATTCTATCCTGTATTTTCCTTTAAATTTATTATCCATGTCACAAGAGACATCTTCTTTAAATCTAAAATCTGCAATCTAAAATCTTCTATAACACATCATTCGCCAAATTAGCCAATTCAGACCTCTCTCCTTTTTCCAGCGTAACATGTGCATATAATTCATGGCCTTTTACCCTGTCGATCAGATAACTGAGTCCATTGGATTGAGAATCTAAATATGGCGTATCAATTTGATTGACATCTCCGGTGAAAACAATTTTGGTGTTCTCCCCTGCCCTGGTGATAATGGTTTTCACCTCATGTGGCGTTAGGTTTTGCGCTTCATCCACGATGAAATATATATTGGATAAACTTCTTCCTCTAATATAGGCCAAGGGCTGAATGGTTAATTTTTCCTTATTGACCATATCAGTAATGTTCAAAAATTCCCTTTCATGTTCTTGGAATTGATGTTGAATGTATTTCAAATTATCCCACAATGGTTCCATATAAGGATTCAATTTTGATTTTATATCTCCTGGAAGATAGCCAATATCTTTATTAGATAAAGGAACAATCGGTCTGGCTAAAAATATCTGTTTAAAATCTTTACGCTGTTCCAAAGCAGAGGCCAGCGCGATCAAGGTCTTCCCTGTTCCAGCTACTCCTTGTAAAGTCATCAATTTTATTTCAGGATTTAGTAGGGCATGAATAGCAAAAGCTTGTTCTGCATTTTTGGGCATAATACCATAAGCAGATTTCTTCTCTACTTTATCAATTTGATTAGTAATGGCATTATAAAAGCCCAAAGCCGAATTTTTATTGCTTTTAAGGATATAGAAAGTATTGTTCATGGGCTTTTTCTTACCCATAATATCCGAAACTTCACAATGATAAGTATCATAAAGTTTATTGATGGTTTCCGTGGTAACCGTTTCCAACTGTAGTTTACCGGAATGTAAATCACTAACATTCTTAACCTTGCCGGTTTGATAATCTTCTGAACGTAAGCCACAGCTCTTAGCTTTTAATCTTAGATTAATATCCTTTGTGACTAAGATTACGGTTTTATCCTTTAGTTCTTTTTGGAGCTGAACTGCACTTCCCAAAATTTTATGATCGGGAATATCCTCTAAAAATATATGATCCGTATCAATTGATTTTGTACTTGGCATTAAGACCTTAAAAACACCTTTTGATTTCCCATTCAGTGGAATCCATTCACTTAGTGATCGTCCATCCGCTAGTTTATCTATCATTCTGATAAATTCACGAGCCTCAAAATTTTTGGTATCATTCCCTTTTTTGAACTGGTCCAATTCTTCCAAAACCGTGATAGGAATGGCTACATCATGCTCTGCAAAGTTCATAATGGAGTCGTGGGAATAAATTATAACTGAAGTGTCGAGTACAAATACTTTCTTTTCTTTCTTAGCCTTCGCCATATATATATGTAAGTTGATATGATTTTGAAATCAATTTAAAAAATATTCGGCATTGTCAACTAAAAGTTAGGAGGTAAATATTTAAAAAATATATAAATAACAGATAATCAATTGGCTATAAAGATAAAATTAATGATTTGGTAATGTATAAATAAGAGAGCCTTCAAATATTCCGTAAATTACGTAACGTACTTTAAGTAATAAATACTTGTGTATTTTTTTTGAAATGAAAATTACAACTTAAACCCAAAATCAAAGCCTATCCAGTGCGTTGTATTTTCAGTTGCCTTCATAATTAATGGCAAATCCAATTGGGCTTCTTCATTGGAGAAATAGCCGATATTGTAGGAAATTCCTATCAATATTGGTGGGACATATTTATCAAAGATATCATTACTGAAATTTAAAGAAATCCTACTTACAGGTAGGCCATTGTTCCATTTCTTATTTCTCTGCATCATATATAATATATCATGAGATATTGAAATAGCATTATGATTATTAATTTTATAATATTTTAATTCCAAACCGTACCCAGCCGTCCAATTGATGTTTTTATTCCAACTATAGTTATAGCCCACAATCAAACGATTGAGTAAATATTTACTTCCATTTGAAAAGGTAAGGTAAGTATTCATAATCTCATTTGCAGCCAAATTTCCTTCTCCATGACTAGTACTGGTATTGATCAACCCCACAGGAATCCCTTTATTATCTTTACTTAAATTGATTAATCCAATTTGCCAGCCATGGTTTTTATTGGTAATGTTCATGAAGCCCAGTTGAAAATGATCGCGCATAAAGAAAAAGCCTTTTTCATACATTAAGCCTGCGTCAAATGAATAATTAAACAAGCCAATTTGTGCCATGGAATTTCTTTTGGGTGCATAATTGAATATTCCTCCTAATTGCAATCCCAATGCCCCACGTTGAATGGCATTAAACATCCCCATTTGAATGCCTTCAAAAGTTTTGCTGACTCTATTAAAAACACCAAGTTGTAAACCTTTTCCATCACCTTCTACTTTATTGATCAAAGTTCCTATTTGTGCACCACGAAATTCAAAATCGACATGCTTTTCAGGTCTAAATGCCAAATTTCCTGTAACATTAGAAAAAGCCGATAGTTGTAATCCATTTGTATAGAGAAAAGAGCGATTACTGATCCCGCTTATTTGAAACCCTTGAATAGCACCAGTGTAACCTGATAGTAGATGCAAGGACAAATTGGATAGTATATAATGACTATGCTGCGAATTATCCGCACCAGAACTGATACCTAACTGTACCTTGTGGCGGACTAATTTTTTGACTTGGGAATGGAGTTTGAAAAATGGTAAAATCAGAAAACTTAATAGTAAATAATAACGCATAATTTGTTTGTTGATAGTTAAACATAATGCGCCTGTGCTTCTACCTATTTTGGTAAAGGCAAAGAAATTTCAGCTCGGTTCTAGTCCGAAATTTAATAATGGAATTGGTCTCGTTAATTAATAATTGTGGAAAGCTCAATATCCATACACCCATAAAATGCACTCACCTTTTGAAATGCATACAAACACAAACACGATTTGAAAATAGGCGGTTTGAAAGAAAAAACCAACTAAATATTTATCGAAAATGAAATAGAGCCCAAAATCAGTACCTAAAATGAAATGATAACCGTATATCAAAATAACTGCCTAACAATCGGTAGGAAAAACAAAGAATTCCTTATTTTTGAATTCAGGAAACGAAAAAGAGATTAAAGCATGAGTGTCAAGACGGCTAAGAAAAATAAAACCACTATATCAAACGAAATTTTAGAAAAGGCATATCGCTTAATGCATACTGCCAAAAGAATGGCTGAAATTTACGATGAAAACAAAGCCATTGCCTCAAAATATGTGCATAGTACTTCACGCGGACATGAAGCTATTCAGCTTGCCGCATCTATGCAATTAAAACCTATCGATTACCTAGCGCCTTATTATCGAGATGAAAGCATTTTGTTGGGCATCGGAATGGAACCATATGAATTAATGCTTCAACTGATGGCAAAAAAAGATGATCCTTTTTCAGGTGGCCGCTCCTATTACAATCACCCTTCTTTAAAAAGAAAAGGAATGCCAACGATTCCTCATCAAAGTTCTGCAACTGGAATGCAAGTAATTCCTGCCACAGGAATGGCGCATGGTTTAAAATTTAAAGAAGAGCACGGTTTAGGAAATGAGGGAGAAAAACCGGTGGTAGTTTGTTCCCTTGGTGACGGATCTGTAACAGAAGGAGAAGTTGCTGAAGCTTTTCAAATGGCAGTATTAAAGAATTTACCTATTATCTATTTGGTTCAAGATAACGACTGGGGTATTTCAGCAACAGGTAAAGAAATGCGTGCCATGGACGCTTATGAATATGCAGCTGGATTTAAAGGCTTGAAAAGAATGCAGGCCAATGGGACTGATTTTGAGGATTCTTATACCAAAATGGGAGAAGCCATAAAGCATGTCAGAAACCGAAAAGGACCCGTTTTATTGCATGCTAATTGCCCACTTTTAGGTCACCATACTTCAGGGGTAAGAAAAGAGTGGTATAGAAGTGCAGATGACCTCGAATTACATACTTTAGGCGATCCTATCCTGAAATTCCATCAATATTTATTGAAGAATAATTTTTCAGAAGAGGAATTAAATAAATTAGAAAATGACGCTATTAAAACTGCAAACGAAGCTTATGAAAAAGCTTTAGATGCAGATGATGTTGATCCTAGTGAAGTTCTATTACACGAATTTGCAGAAACGCCAATAACCGAAGAAAAAGGACAGCGCAAACCAAAGGGGGCTGAAAAATCGGTGATGGTAGATGCTGCTTTACATGCAGTAGATGATATTTTAAAAAATAATCCGGAAGCACTATTCTACGGACAAGATGTTGGGGGTACTTTAGGAGGTGTATTCCGTGAAGCCGCCAACTTAGCCAAGAAATACGGAGATGGGCGAGTATTTAATACGCCTATTCAAGAAGCTTACATTATTGGAAGTACCGCTGGAATGTCTGTTGCTGGTGCAAAACCAATAGTAGAAATCCAATTTGCAGATTACATTTGGCCGGGTATGAACCAATTGGTTGAAGAGCTGTCAAAATCATGCTACCTATCTTATGGTAAATTCCCTATTCAATCCCTGATCAGAGTTCCAATTGGAGCTTATGGAGGCGGTGGTCCTTATCATTCTGGTTCGGTTGAATCAACTCTATTAACCATTAGAGGAATAAAAGTTGTATATCCATCTAATGCGGCTGATATGAAAGGATTGATGAAGGCCGCTTTTTATGATCCAAATCCTGTGGTGATGCTGGAGCATAAAGGCTTGTATTGGTCAAAGGTACCTGGGACAGATGGAGCAAAAAACCATGAGCCGGATGAAGATTACATCATCCCACTAGGAAAAGGAAGAATAGAACAAGAAGCGGATCCAGAAAAAATTGAAAATGGAGAAAGCATGACCATTATAACCTATGGAATGGGCATTTATTGGGCAAAAGCGGCTTCGAAAAAATTTAAAGGTCACGTTGAGATTATTGATTTAAGAACATTAAACCCATTGGATTGGGAACTGGTAAAAGAAAGAACAGAGAAGCATGGTAGAGCATTGGTGCTGACGGAAGAGCCTCTGATGAATTCATTTGCTGAATCTTTGGCCGGAAGATTAAACCAGCACTGTTTTGAATATTTAGATGCACCTGTTAAATCGTATGGAGCACTTAATTTACCAGCTATCGGCTTGAATGTAGAATGGGAAAAAGCGATGTTGCCGAATGCAGAGAAGGTGGAGCAAGAGATTAGGGATTTGTTGGGGTATTAAAAAAGTTGGAAGTAGGAATATGGAAGTTCGAAGTCTGTTATAGAAGGGTCTTGGACGTGTAATGATTGATGTTGGCTATTACAATTAAATAGACCGTGCTTCATTTGACAATTGATAGTTGATATACCCAGAGATTTACTGGTTAAGATAATTCTTGATCTCATAAAAAAAGCACTCACATGGCAGTGGGTGCTCTCTATAAAAGAAATCTAAACTTATCTATTCTTCATCTGCCGCAAGTCGAACCATAATGCCATCCATATCTGGATGTAGTCTCAATTGGCAAGCTAAACGACTATTATGTTCCGCATTGGGTAATATATCCAATTGATCCATTTCTTGATCTCCCGGCTCATTTAAATTATCAAAGCCTTCCTCCACTTTCACATGGCAAGTGGCGCATAGTGCCATTCCTCCACAGGTAGCTAGGATTGGATATTCATTGGCCTTTAAAAACTCCATTAGACTTAAGCCCATATCGGTCGGAGCTTCAAGCTCTTGAACATCACCTGAATAATCTTGTACTTTTATTTTTATATCACTCATACTTCCTATTAACAAGTCCTGTCAGGTTTTAAAAACCTGACAGGACTCGTGGCTTTATTTTAAAATGATTCAATACCATTTACGGTGGTGTATTTGAAACTTAAATGCTTATCTGGGTATATATGTTTAAAAGCAGATTGTGCCATTAAAGCCGCCTCATGGAAACCACATAAAATTAATTTCAATTTACCTTTGTAAGTATTAATATCTCCAATAGCATAAATACCTGGAACATTAGTAGAATAATCCTCAGTATTTACCTCAATCTGATTTTTATGGATACTTAACCCCCAATCAGCAATAGGGCCTAACTTAGGGCTTAAGCCGAATAGAGGCACTAAATAATCAGCCTCTAATTCCATTTCGGTTTTGTCCGCGCCTGTAACTTTAACAGAATTCAATTTACCGTTTCCGGAAAGTGAAGCCAAATTACTTTTCAATAAAAGATTGATCTTTCCTTCTTTCGCTAATTCAAAAACTTTATCTGCTGAATCAGGTGCTCCACGGAAAGTTTCATTTCTGTGAACTAAAGTAATTTTCTTAGCAATTTTAGAAAGTTCAATAGTCCAATCCAAAGCGGAGTCTCCCCCACCTGCTAAGATCACATTTTTATCCCTGAATTGCTCCGGATCTTTCACCATATAAGAAACACCCTTTCCTTCAAAATCAGCAATTTCTTTCAAAGGCGGTTTACGAGGTTCGAAACAACCTAATCCACCTGCGATCACTACCGCCTTACAATCTATTTCAGTACCGTCTGAGGTTCTTAACTCGAATCCTGTAGCAGTTTTTTCTACCTTATCCAATCTCTCCCCTAAAGTAAAAGTAGGATTAAAAGGCTTGATTTGATCCATCAAATTATCTACTAATTCCTGTGCTTTCACTTCTGGAAAACCGGGAATATCATAGATAGGTTTTTGCGGATAAATCTCAGAAAGCTGTCCGCCCACTTGAGGAAGGGCATCCACCAAATGGCAACGCAACTTCAATAATCCTGCTTCAAATACTGCAAATAGACCTACTGGGCCTGCTCCGATAATGCAAATGTCAGTTTGTATCATTGTTTTTCGTAAGTTATTATAGGTATAACTTCATTTCGCTGACAAAGTTCGTATAAAAATAGTTGTTTTACTAACTAAATTGGAAAATATCTTTAATAAGAGAATACTCATTGAAAAATTGTAAATAAAAATCACAATCCTTCCTTTTCAATAATACTTAGTCCAAGAAATCCACTTCGGTTTATAAAAACTAAAAATGATGACACCAATTAACATCACAACACCAAAGGCAACTCCCACCATCCACATAAAACTACTTTCCGGTACTCGTACGCTCATCTCGGCTACAAAAGCAGCCCATAAGCCAATGACTGACCAGAACATTCCTGTGAAATGAAGCCTCAACCAAAAAGATTTGTGTCTGAGAAAAATAGCTGGAATTATACCTACAAGAAGTGAAAAAGCGCTGATAATAGATGCATAATGGAAGATTCCCCAGCCGTTAAAAAGCCGGTATATCATAAAACTGCTGATTAATAAAACTAGCATACTGATTACGTAGATATAGCCTATCCTAATATGTAACTTAGTGCCTTTCTTCATGGACAGCACTAATGTACCAGTAATAAGCGCAAGTACTCCTGCAATGAAATGAATAAGACCTTCAGTACTTTGAATCATGTCTGGCATATCAATAATATTTAGAATTATTAAAATAGAAAAGATTTGAAGAAAATTCAACAGCATCTATTTTAATGAATAGCAGAAATAAGAACTCAACACTTCTAATAAACTGATCGACAAATTCTCTATCCCCTCATCCATGGAGAAATCTGATTTGATTATTTTCCAAAACATAGATAAATTAACGGTTAGATTTTATATAATATTTACAATTACTAAATTTCAAAATATGACCTATTTTAAGAACTACTTAATAATAGTATTTATTATTAGCTCCTTAAACGGATTAGCGCAATCACAGAATGAGATCGTTTTCGTAGAGGAACTCAAACAAGAAGGCAGGAAACAGCTGAAAAGAATTGTATCAGAATATGAAATTGACGACTGGATGTTTACCAATACCATTCAAATGGCGCATGGAGAAGATGCGCATAGCCATCCTGTTTTAACCATGAATACCAATCATTTAGATGATGATGAAGTGCAACTTTCCGTCTTTCTACACGAAAATGCACATTGGTTTGTGGGCGATGATGCAAAAGATACCGCAGAAAATGCAGCTATAGCAGAACTGAAAGAATTATTTCCCAATCCACCAGCCCCTAAACAAAAAAATCTATACCATCATATTATGGTTGTATGGGTAGAATATGATGCTATGCTAGAGCTATTTGATGCTAAAGAAGCCAATGCAATTATGGAGAGGAAAATTGAATATTATATAAAGGGCAATCGAAAATCCTTGTTGTCAAAAAATTATGTTTGGTATAATGATATCGTCATGAATAAAGTAGAAAAAGTATCAGAGATCATGAAAAAATATGGTTTTATCATAAATCCAGATAAAGGAATCATAATCGATTAAATTGTCACCAAGCGTTAATCTAATTCAACTGGAATTGGAGAATCTGAGCGAATTTTCCAGTGATCATCATAAATACTTTTATAATATATTTCGATGACTGCCTTTTTTGGATTATGCCTTTTTGACCAATCTACTTCGTATGGAAACTCAAAATAATTTGCTAGGATAACAGAGGAACTTTCACTACTTTTTTTGACATGGAGTGGTCTTCCTGAATTTTCTGGTACAATAATTCCTGGAAAAATGTGAACTACACCATCGGTTCCACTATTGCCATTAATCCTCTCAAAATAGTCAAATAAGTCAACATTGTATCGTCCAGTACTGTCAATAACAAACATATTTTCAATAAAAGCTGGCCCTAAGCCTTTATTTTCTAACCATATTCTTTCATCAACAATTCCTAGAGAATCAATACTTTTTCCATAGCCAATCATGAGGCTAGGCATAACAGATACATGCTGCTCTTTCCTCGTTAACATTGTCTGATACAATATCATCAGCAATGTAGCGAGACTGACGATTATGGCACTCACACTTACAATCCTATCTGCGTTTAATCTTTTTTTCATTTTGAATTTACTTTATAAAAGGTTAGCCGACTGGAATTTTGATGATAGGTAGAATCCTCTTCCTGATTATAAAAGTCATAGTACAAATCAATATGATGTTTCCCCTTTTTCAAATGAGAAATGTCTATTATCGATAATAATCCATCCTGACCAGTTTGCGAATTACGTTGATAGATAAAATCGTCTTCCAATAAATTCCCATCAAGTACAACACCATAAAATTTTTCAAGGCAGCTCATCTTCAAGGAATCATAAGCAATACCTTCTTGTTCTTTTTGAATTTCGTAATTACAAGCGGGCATTATCCAATCTTTTTCAAAACGGGTAGAATGAACAATAAATAATTCCAAATAAGCTTTATCTATAATATAATCTTCGATATGCATGTATTTAGAATAAAAACCATTTTGGACTTTACTTCTGTACATATCTTCCTTCAGTCCATACTCGGGACTTTCGTATGGTGCCAGAGCAATCGACCTAACAGAAGCAAAATCACGGAATTGGAGAAAAATAACCATAAAAAAAGACAGGATAAAGAAAAAAATTAGGACTAAGCTTATTTTCCATTTCTTATGATTACTGATTAGCCCATAATAAATATTCCGATATAAAAAGGAGAGGGTTATCCAACCACTAAACCTATATAACGGGTAAAAGACTTTGTTCACATAAGGTATTCTTTTAAACCCTCCCATACTTACCAGGTCTAAAATCATAACTACAGTTAATACATATATAATGTCATCAACAAAGCCTATTTCAAAGTTGCTGCTTCCTATAATTTGGCTTGCTACTTCAATGAAAAGAGTCACCAATCCTAAAAAGAAAACAAGCCCTAAGAGCCACATGAATATTAGAAAACTAATAGCGAATAAGGTGCTGCATACTTTTTCAAGCTTAATAATATGAAGCTGATAATCACTACCTTTTTTAATATGCTGCTTGTATAAATAGGGGTATTTTAAATTCTCAAAATTTATTCCTTTGGGATAAACATAACTTAATCCTACGAATGCTGCCCAAACACTTCTAAATAATAAGTGTGTAACGAATCCAAAGATTAAAACAATATTAGCGTATTTTAAAATACTACTTATACTTTCATTCACGGATGTACCAGAGAAGATAGAATATGAATTATTATCTAAAAAGTAATTGAATTCGCCTATTAGCGGGTAAATTTTAAATAGTCCAAACAAGACAATACCAGAAATCAAAATCTCGGGCTCCCAACTTCCTTCCTGTATTCTCTTTAGCCAAGCAGGTGTTCTATATGCACCTTTGTCTTTATCACTATCTTTCTTACTCATTTTTCCCAGGTTCGTTTCTATTATCCATATCAGCTGTGATCATCCATTTGCCAGCTTCTTTTCTTAAAGTCAAAATAAATTTACCGATAGCAGGCCAGCTCTCATACCCTTTATAACCACCAATGATATAGCCAGTATCACCATTTATCGCATAGTCATACGCTTCTAATACCAATCTGCCTCCTGCATATTGGTAGGCTTCTTCAATATTGGATCTGCCTTTGGTGATGGGTTTATTGGGCCTTAAAATGTAAGCATCCTCAGTAAAAAGGCTAGCTAGCTGAGCTGCATTTGAATTTTCCCAATGTGTCTCATAATCGCGAAGTACTCGGTCTAATTCTTCCGGTAAATCGATTGCTTTAGGGTTTTCTTGTGCAGCTGAATTGCTCAACACCAAGAATAGATTTAATAATCCAATGAGCAATAAGCCCTTAAAATTTGATAGCTTTTCCATATCGAAAGAATCTAAATCTAAAAATAAATTGAATGATAAGGAATCACAAGCTAGCCAGTGTTTTTTTAGACTGTTGAAAAAAATCTTTAAATCAAACACTTAAGGTAGAATACACGCTCAACAACACTCTAAAAGATTATCAGTTGTGACTATAATACAAGGAAAAACGACTACGATTATGGCAAGATATGCAATCAGTGATATACATGGATGTTATCATACCTTCAAAGAGCTATTAAACACCATCGGGCTGAACAAAAGTGATGAATTAATTCTTCTGGGTGATTACATAAATCGGGGGAGTTATAGTAAAGAGGTTGTTGATTTCATTATGCAATTGGAAAGTGAAAAATATAATATTCACTGTTTAAAGGGAAATCATGAGGAGATGATATTTGATTCCATTATTTATAATGACAAAGTCAATAGTGAGGATGTTACTTTAAAAAGTTTTGGAATAACAAACTTAAAAGAAATGCCGAAAAAGTATATTAATTGGTTTCTTAAAGTCAAGCCTTACCACATCTCAAGTAATTATATTCTAGTGCATGCAGGCTTAGATTTCAGCAAAGAATCCCATTTGCAGGAGAACAGGAACATGTATTGGATAAGAGATTGGTATAAAGACATCGACTATAATCGCCTGGGGAATAAAAAAATCATACATGGACATCAGTCCATCACCAAAAATGACATAATCAAAATGCGAGATGACCTTGAAGAAAGTCAGGTGCTAGGGATCGATAATGGCTGCTATAAAACTGACCAAGCTGGTTTAGGAAGGCTTTGCTGCTTTAATTTGGATACTAAAGAGCTCTATTTTGAAGTAAATAAAGATTGAGGTATTGTCCTTGAAATTCTTCTCCTTAAATTTGACTTAATCAAATAATGAAACTTCTTAAAAAGAATTTAGTCCTGATTTTAGATTATTTTTCTCTACTTCCAAAACTCCTTAAAGTTGATCTGTTTTCCTTTCAAAAAATACGCTATATGATTTGGAATCTTTATATTCAAAACGACTGGTTTGCAGATAAACTAGAAGCAGAAAGCCAGCAAAAGCATAATATTTCATTATTCAAATCAGATAGAAAAAACACCTTGTTTTAAAAAAGATGTGAGATTTTGCTGTAGCAATATAAAAAAAACAAAAAGGGCTATCTCAAAACTAAACATAAACCAATATTAAGAATGAGACAGCCCTGAAATTATTTGTTTCTAACCTAAAACATATAATTGATCTTTAAAACAAATTAAACTATTCTAATTATTTGAAAAGTGAACATTATCTACCAATACTGTTGCCTCAACAAATTCAGCATTATCATTTACCGGATTCCATAATGCAAATGGAATATTCAAATTATTCAAATTTAATCCTTCAAAATCGCTGAGTGGAATAACATATTCTTCAAATCCGCTTTCTAAAGTTGTGCTTGAATAATCTTTCAAGTAAACTGTTGCATCACTATCAGTGCTTTCCAGCTTAATTTCAGCATCGACTAAGGATTCTGGCTTATTCAAACTAAATGTTAAATGAGTAAATTCACTTATGTCTGCGGGTTGTTCCATTTCTATGTATGCACCACCCCAATTTCCTCCTTGATAATCTAATTTTAAACTTAAATCACCGTCCACTGCAGATTCTGATGTATCAATTAAAGGCTCACCGCCACCACCGTATGCAATAATTTCAATATTGCCTAGATTATCAAAACCATCTTTAATCGCATTTTCCGCAATATTAGGCTCTAAAATTTGTCCAATTGTTTCTTCTTCTACATCCAGTGTCGGTTCAGCAGGCAAATCAAGCCCATTTTTTGAATAAACCCTCACATAATCAACCAGCATAGTTTGAGGGAAAGTAGTGGTTTCATCCGGATAACCGGGCCAAAATCCACCTACTGCAACATTCAGGATCAAATAAAAAGATCTTTGGAATTCCTTCATGCCTTCATCTATTGCAACCTCATGAAATTGCTCTCCATCTACTTCAAATGATAACGCATCAGGCGTCCATTCCAAGGAAAACACATGGTAAGATTCGCTAAAATCTGCGGCCGCAGCCTGCTTCATTCCCTGATTCTCGCCCTTTCGATTTTCACTATTCGTATAATGCAAAGTTGAGTACATTTTACCAGGCTCATTTCCCAACATCTCCATAATATCAATCTCTCCACATCCAGGCCAATTTACCTGATCGCGATTATCTCCCAACATCCAAATAGCCGGCCATATCCCTTGCCCTTCAGGCATTTTAGCTTTCACTTCAATCCTACCAAAACGCATGCTGAATAAATTTTGTGTAGTGAGTTTTGCGGAAGTGTAATCATCTGTTCCATTTTTTATAGCGGTTATGGCTAATGCCGAAACATCTTCATCTTCTACTATTGATGAATTTTCTTCACTATTTGTATAGATTTGTAACTCACTATTTCCCCAGCCTTTGGGTAAACCGAAGTCAGTGCCATCACCCGTTTCATAAGTCCAATTTTCAGGATTTATCATCCCATCATTAAATTCATCATTCCAAATGAGGGAGTACCCTTCTGGAACAGGAACTTCCATTTCTTCTGTTACTATATCATTGTCATTGCATGAAAAAGCAATAAAGATCATTACTGCGATTATCCCTTTAAGTGATTTTATATTCATTCCTGTAAAAATTTAAATTATTTAAATTAAACTCCATTTCATTAGCTTAACAATTTTAAAGATGCATCACTACTACTACACCCCATATAAAATACTACATCATTACTACTACAATAAATCGGGTAATCACGGTTATTTCATCAATAGCACTTAATAATAACATCAGTTAGTTTAATCTATTTATTCATCCAAATGACAGGACAAAGCTTCCTTTTCTTCGCTAAATCAATAATCGCCTTCAAAAATATTTGATTAACTTCCAGTCAAAATTAAACTAATGCGAAAATGAAAAGTATTTCATGCTTTATCCTTATTTTATTAATTAATATTCCCATAGCATTTTCCCAAAACCACTATGGAAAAAAAGGGATGGTAGCCAGCGCTTCTACCTATGCTTCTCAAGCTGGCTTGGAAATAATGAAAGATGGAGGAAATGCAGTAGATGCTTCCATAGCTACAGCTTTCACATTGGCTGTTACATGGCCATTTGCAGGAAATATTGGAGGTGGTGGATTTATGGTCATTCATACAGGGGAGGGTAACATCACGACTTTCGATTTTAGGGAAAAAGCTCCTTTAGCTTCTACTCAAAATATGTTTTTAGATGAAGAAGGAAACCTAAAACCAGGAAGCAATCATAATTCTGCATTAGCAATAGGCGTACCTGGAACTGTAGCTGGTTTGTATGATGCTCATCAAAAATATGGTAAAATATCTTGGGAAAAGCTATTGGAACGTGCCGTTCAATTAGCAGAATACGGCTTTCCATTACCCAAATCTTTAGCAAATGACTTCTTTTATTTTGCTGAAAATCCAGATCAATTTCCCGAAATACAAAGCTTCATTAAAAGAGACGGAAAACTTGTGAGATTCGGAGAATTTTGGAAACAGCCGGCCCTAGCTGAAACTTTGAAGAAAATTCAGAAAGAGGGTAAATCTGCCTTTTATGAAGGGGAAATGGCCAAGGTTTTAGTGGACTATATTCAATCGCAAGGTGGGATTACAACGCTTGAAGATCTTGAAAAATATGAAGCCATAGAAAGAAAACCCATTCATTCAACTTTTAATAATTATGATTTATACGGTATGCCTCTACCTAGTTCTGGTGGTATAGCAGTTACCCAAATGATGAATATGTGGGGACAGCTGGATGCTACTCCTAAAATGGGCTCTGTTCAATACTACCATACATTGGCTGAAATAATGCGAAAAGCTTTTAGGGATAGAGCACAATATTTGGGCGATACTGATTTTGTTGAAATTCCAGATTTAGAAAGATTGCTTTCTAAGAATTATGCTAGTGATCTGTTAAAAGAAATTGATTTTGAGCAAGCTGGCAAAAGCGATAGCACGGATATTCAATTATTTTCGGAAGGTCGAGAAACAACCCACTTATCTGTGATGGACGAGACAGGAATGGCCGTATCGATGACAACTACTCTTGAACAAGGTTATGGTGTTAAGATGCAATCTTCGGAATTGGGCTTTCTCTTGAATAATGAAATGGGAGATTTTAATGCTGTCCCTGGCGAAACCAATAACTCAGGACAAATTGGAACGCCTGCCAATACCATTGAACCCGGCAAAAGAATGCTCTCCAGTATGAGTCCATTCATAGTAATGAAAAACAATCAACCCTTTTTGGTAATCGGAAGTCCTGGAGGAAGAACGATTATCAATACAGTTTTTCAAACTATTCTTGCGACCACGGTTTACGATTACCCAATGAATCAAGCAATAGAAGCACCCAAAATTCATCATCAATGGCTGCCGGACAGAATCGTTTACGAAGAATATAAAATGGCTCCGGAAATTTTAGAATCTTTAGAGTACATGGGGCATGAACTTCAAATGCGCAGTTTTTTAGGTAGGCTAATGGGTATAAAATTTATTGCTGAAACAGGATATATGGAAGGCGCAGCGGATAGCGGAAGTCCTGATGGAGGTGTGGCTTTTTATTGATATCAATAAAAATTTAAGAATATAAGTTTAGCAAATAAGAAAACAAAAGAAGCAGATAATAAAGTGTATCTGCTTCTTATAAATTTTAAATGAATTAGAATATTGAAGTCATATAAATAGTCTTTTATCAGTAATATTAACCTTCACAGGCTACATCCTGTAAATCTTCATCCCAGCAATGAAAATCTGTATCATTAAAATAATTTTCACTTTTCACCCTGCCAAACTTCAACTCACTGTTCCAATATATTTCAATTAAATCCCCAGATTGAGTATTGGAAATTTCCACTGAGCGATCGAGATCGCTATTTTCATCTCGACTGTAATAAATATAACTTCCTAGTAATTCACCTTCTTTTTCTATGGTGAAATCAGCATTTGCTACTGTTCTGTCTTCATTTCTAGACCATTCTGTGCTGATCCAAGCAGAAGGATTTTGTGGACTTTCATATAGCGTCCAACTTCCACTATTTCCATCTACATTGGATTGTCCCTCAAACCATATAAAATCATCTACATTGTTGGAACTTGAAGAGATATAACCTTTCCAATCTACATTGCCATCTACCACATCGGCTGTTAAACGAATAGAAAAATCATTAGAATTAGCTGAAAAATTACTTTCCCAAGTCCAAACGCCTGCATCCGTATCGTAAAATGGTTCTTGACTAATAGTAGCTTTGAAAGCCGTTACCGGGATTGCCAAACCACCCGTTAATAATGCTGAATAAACACTGACATTAACCGCTGAATAGAACCAATTTTCAATAGTTTGATTCCTTTGATTTACTTCTGTTTGAAAATCATCAAAGTTAGGTGCCATACTATATTCTGGTGGCATAACTGGTTGAGGATCTTGATCATTTTCATTATCAGAATCACAAGACCATAATATTACAGTTAGGATCAAAAATAAACTCAAAAACTTTTTCATAATTACATAAATTTTATTCTGTACACTATAAAGATACACTCTTAATTATAAAAGTTGGAATCTCGTATCCTAAACGTTACAAAAGTTTTTAAATTTTATACTTATGATAAAATTATGAAAGATTAAAACTTTCATTCCTTCTAAGAGTTAGTATTATATGTCATCAAAATGTCAATTCATCAAATTCAATCAAGGAAAATAAAAAAATTCTCCCTTTTTGGAGCATAATTTATTAGTTTAATGTTTCTATGGAAAACTACCTTAATCGCTACCAAGAAATCAGGAAAACAACTGAAGGGATTTGTGAACCTTTGGAGATAGAAGATTATGTAGCCCAACCTATTGCTGATGTAAGCCCACCCAAATGGCATTTAGCACATACAACCTGGTTTTTCGAGACTTTTTTATTGAAGAAATTTTCAAAAGACTACAAAGAATTCCATCCTCAATTCCCATTTCTTTTTAATAGTTATTATGTGAGTGCCGGTGAAAGGATGTTGCGCCCCAACAGAGGAAACATGACCCGTCCAACTGTTGAAGAAATTTATAAATATAGGAGATATGTGGATATAGCCGTAGGTGAATTGCTTTCGCATATTATTACCGATGAGATGAAAAACATTCTTGAGATTGGCTTCAATCATGAACAACAGCATCAAGAATTATTGTTCTATGACATAAAATATATTTTAGGACATAATCCACTTTTCCCTGCTTATGACAAAGGATTTGAGGAATATTTCACCGAAGATTGGGAGCAAAATTGGGTACAAATCAATAAGGGAAATTATAAAATTGGCTTTGAAGGAAAAGGATTTTCCTTTGACAATGAACACAACTACCATGAAGTGCATTTGGAAGGAGCCAAAATTAGTAACCGCTTGGTCACCAATGGTGAATATGCAGAATTTATAGAAGCCAAAGGCTACGAAAATCATGAATTTTGGCATTCAGATGCCAGAGCTTGGTTGGAAGAAACTGGAATTTCCGCTCCATTATACTGGCATAAAATGGATGAAAAATGGCATTATTATACCTTGTCAGGATTAAAACCCATCAATGAAAATGCCCCCTTGATGCATATCAGTTTTTATGAAGCCTATGCTTTTGCAGAATGGAAAGGATTGAGACTTCCCACAGAATTTGAATGGGAAACTGCTTCCAATTTATTTGATTGGGGTAAAAGATGGGAACATACCGGAAGTGCCTATCTCCCCTATCCGGGTTATAAAAAACCAGCAGGAGCTATAGGAGAATATAATGGCAAGTTCATGGTGAATCAAATGGTGATGCGAGGTTCGTCACGTGCCACTTCATTAAATCATTCAAGAAAAACATATAGAAACTTCTTTCATCCGCATTTGCAGTGGCATTTCAGCGGGATAAGATTAGCCAAAGATTTATGACAACAACCGAAAAAATCAACTTCTCAGTAGCGGATGCTGTAAAAGAAGGACTTACACAAAAAGAAAAATCATTACCCAGCTGGTTATTTTATAATAAAGAAGGAGACCGGCTCTTTCAGGAAATCATGAAGATGCCGGAATATTATTTGACCAATTGTGAATATGATATTTTTCAAAAATATAAAAATGAAATATTATCTCTGATTTCTGCAGATGTTGAAGGATTTAATTTAATCGAATTTGGAGCAGGAGATGGGTTAAAAACAGAAATTCTTCTAAAACATTTTGTGGATCAAAAAGCTACTTTCAATTATAAACCGGTAGATATTTCTAAAAATGTATTGAATTTATTGCAGCAAAGAATGCAAAAATCCATACCTGATTTGGATATAGAACCCATCAATAAAGAATATTTCTCTGCTTTAGATGCATTAAATGAGGCACGAAAAAACCCTATGGTAGTGCTTTTTATGGGGGGTAATATTGGGAATTTTGAGCTGAAAAATGCACATTCCTTTGTAAACCAAATAGCTGAAAAACTTAGAACAGGAGACCGAATTATCATGGGGTTCGATATGAAAAAAGACCCTGAGATGATTAGAAGTGCGTACAATGATGCTCAAGGTATCACTCGCCAATTCAACATGAATTTGCTTACAAGATTAAATAATGAATTAGATGCCAATTTTGATTTGGAGCAATTCAAACATTACCCATCATATGATCCGCAAACAGGCACCACTAAGAGCTTTCTAATTTCTCAAAAAAAGCAAACAGTTCATTTAAAAGCCATAGATACCACCATCCATTTCAAAGCTTGGGAGCACATCCATGTAGAAGTATCCCAAAAATTTGACGAGGATATGATTGAAAACATCGCAACAGAGGCTGGCTTGAAAGTTGAAAAGTATTTTTATGATGAAAAGGAATACTTTGCTGATGTGGTGATGAGAAAATAGTTAAACCCCTCAAAGCTTCACTGGTCTTAGCGTCTCGCTAAGATCTTGCCCCAGTCCCTTTAAGTCTTAGCGAGACGCTAAGACTAGGTAGGTATTTTTATGATGAAAAGGAGTACTTTGCTGATGTGGTGATGAGAAAATGAAAAGTTTAAATTTTACTACACACTCCCCCGTTTCGGTGTTTTCACCGAAACTCTTCAGTGATGAAGGCTCATCTCCCCTCACAGAAACTTAAAGGTGAAAACACCTTTAAGGGTGGGAGCGTTTAATTATCGATGACTATCTTCATCTTCCAAAATACTCAAATAACTTTCATATCGGCTAGGCGCAATCTTCCCCTCTTCCATGGCTTCGCGAAAAGCACATCCTGGCTCATGGGTATGAGTGCAATTATGAAACTTGCATTCTCCTATATATTCCCGCATTTCAGGGAAATAATGGCTTAGCTCTTCATTACCTATATCCCAAAGACCTAATTCTTTTATACCGGGCGTATCAATCACGAAAGACCCTTCCCAGGCTTCAAACATTTCAGCAAAAGTAGTCGTATGCACTCCCTTTCCCACTGATTCAGACACCTCTCCTATTCTTTGCTCAATATGAGGCGAAATCAAATTCAGTAAAGTAGATTTTCCTACTCCTGAATGTCCGGCAAAAAGAGAGGTCTTTCCTTCCAAAACGGCTTTCAATTCTTCCATCCCAATATTTTCCTCAGCAGAAACTAGCAACACTTTATAGCCTAATTCCTGATAATCAAATTTGAGCGCTTCATAATATTCTAATCCCTCCTCATCCAATAAATCTGCTTTGTTAAATACCAAAACAGCAGGAATTCTGAAGGACTCACAACTCACTAAAAATCGGTCAATAAAACCCAAACTCGTTCTTGGGAATGCCAAAGTCACTATTAAAATAGCTTGATCAATATTAGCTGCCAGACGATGACTGTGTTTCTTTTTCCGAGTTGATTTTCTAATGATATAATTTTCCCTGGGCAATACATCTTTAATAATGGCTTCCTTGTCATTTTCAGGTGCAATATTTACCCAATCGCCCACCGCTACAGGATTGGTGACTTTTTCATCATCCAAACGGAGCTTACCTCTCAATCGGCATTCATAGAATTTTCCTTCTGCCAAAACAGTGTACCAACTTCCGGTCGATTTGAAAACTCGTCCTTTTATCATGACAGCTCCATTTTTTGGATGATGGGTGCAATATGTTTCATAATCTTATCTGTTGCGCCAATATTTTGATTTACATATTCCAAAGCCCTTTGGGAGGATTTCTCAATTTTAAATTCATCTGAATTCATAATAGATAAAAATTCCTGAGCATTTGTCACTTTAAAAGCAGCTTTGGCTTCCAATAAATCGATTGCCTCCTGAAATTTACGGTAATTTTTATTTCCGAAAAATACGGGCAAGCCAAAACAAGCGGCTTCCAAAGTATTATGCAAGCCATCTCCAAAAGCCCCGCCTATAAAAGCTATTTTTCCATATTGATATAAAGAAGAAAGCATTCCAATATTATCAATTAAAATTACTCTAGTCTCTGCTTGGGCAACAGACTTAATTTCACTAAATCTGCTCGTTGGAATTTTCAAAACCTCTTCATGCAGTTTCAAATTAGTTTCACTAATATCGTGCGGGGCAATAATGGCTTTCCATTCAGGATTTTGCTGTAAAAAAGGAGCTATTACTTTTATGTCTTTCTCCCACGTACTTCCTCCTATTAAAACGGGCTGGTCTTTGGAAAATTCAGCAAACATTTCATGAGGCTTTACACTATCCGTAATGGATTTCACCCTATCAAATCGCGTATCTCCACTTACGCTCACATTATGAATATGAATGCCTTTTAGCAAAGCCGCAACCGTTTTATTTTGTACAAAAATATGATCGAACTGCTTTAAAATTTTTCGATAGAATCCACCATGAAATTTAAAGAATCGCTGATTGGAACGGAAAATAGCCGAAACAGAATATACCCAGCAATCTGCCTCTGATAATGCTTTCAAATGATAATGCCAGAACTCATATTTAACAAAAAATGCCAGTTTGGGTTGGATAATTTTTACAAATTGCTCCGCATTGTGAGAAGTATCCAAAGGCATATAGCAAATGTAATCTGCGAGTTCATAGTTTTTGCGGACTTCATAACCCGAAGGCGAAAAGAAAGTCAAAAGGATAAAGAAGTTAGGATGTTCTTGCTTGAAAGCTTCAATTAAAGGTCTCCCTTGTTCAAATTCACCCAAAGAAGCACAATGAAACCAAACTACTGGCTGGTCAACAGATTTAAACCTTTCCTCTAACTGAGGAAACAAATCTTTTCGACCTTCTACAAACTTTTTGGATTTGGCATTTATCAGCGCATGGATTTTCACCCCTACACCTAATAATGAAATACCCAATCGATAAAAGAATTCACCCATGCGGTAAAATTAATGGGAAATATTTACGAATAAGAAATATTTAGTGATTTAAATGTGAATTGAGAATACTTTGGATAGTGCTACTTTTATTGACTCTGAAATTTCAAAATCAATTTCACCAATTTTTTTATTACAAATCTTTCTTCAGAAACAGAACGAACCTGAAAGCAATCAGCTGAAGAAGGTTTTGACAAATTGTTTCTATTATTTGGAGTTACTTTAACCATCCAAGGGGCTACATCATATTTGGATTTCCAATCATTTAAAGGAACTACAACCTTTAACGGCAATTTCCCTAAAGCATCATCATTTACAATCAATGCAGGTCTTGTCTTTTTAATTTCTGCTCCTATCGTAGGATCAAGGTTTATTAACCAAATTTCATTTTGCTTCATAAAATCTATCAAAATCAATTGAAGTAAATGCTGTTAACTCCTTATTAGTTTTGTACTCCACCAACATCTCTTCAACTGCATCTTTCATTTCAGCTTTACTATCTCTTTCTAAAGATTTCATTGCAAATTGAATAATCTCTTTTCTGTCATCTAAAGACATAAGTGATATCTCATTTAAAATTTCTTCCTTGTTCATGATTTAGATTTTTTATCTGAATTTCTAACTGGTTTTACACTTCAAGAGAAGAAGGTAAAATCTCTATTCCATCTTTAGCTATTTCTGAAATATAGGGAGAGCCTAATTCATAATCTTCTTTTGAAATTGGATGTGGTTCAATACGTGAATCATAATTAGCTCCTGTTAACATCAATTGAACTTGTAAATCAAATTTATCTTCTGACTTCAAATGATCAAATAACAATGCAACATCAATATCACTATCTTTATTTTCAGTTCCTTTAGCGTAAGAACCAAACAAATAGGCAGTAGAAAAATTAGAATATTTTTTAGCTACTTCGGCTATAAAATCTATTAACTTTTTATTTGTCGCTTTATCCATTTCTTTTTGTCCTTTATTCTTTCCATCCAATACTTTGTATATTCAGGAGTACATTTCTTATGAAAACTCATCTTATAATCATCATACCTTGCATTAATGTTAAATGCAGTAACTGTAGTGAAAAACAATTTATCCTCTTCATTTAGTTCAATTTTGCATTTCTCTGCCAACCTCAATAGGTTATGAATAAAAGGCGGATAATCATTATTTACTTTAATATAATACGCTTTCAGCAATTTTTCAATTACCAAATGCCCTACAAACAATGTCCAACTTAGTCTTTTTGAATCGTACATCGCTAACATAGTCTCATAATCTTCATCAGCACTTTCAATCCAGTAATTGATTATCTTTTCTTTATTAAAACTCGGTTTATTCAATTTAGATGATTTTTAACAATGATTTATTCTTTCCTCCTCACAAAAACAGCCACCAAAGCCGAAGTAACAGCCCCTATTACAAGAGCAAAAACAGCACTTTGCCATAGGTAACTTTTCAAATTAAAATAAGCATCTGCCTCCTCTTGTGTTCTTAGTCCTTGATTTACAGCGTATGTTGATGCATTCTCAAAATATTCAGGAGAAATCAAATCATGGATTACCATTTGGCTGAAAGGTGTTAAAATCACGACTACTGCTGTAATGATCAAGCCTGAAACGAATCCTTGCTTCCAGCTCATTACATTTTTATAATGCTTCTTTCGCTTTTCCAATAAGGCTAATACATAAACCAATATAGCTGGGATGGCAACAAAATTGGTATAAGTCGCATGCTCTGCAATCTTTTCATCATGCCAGCCCATCATTTTCTCAAAATACATCCAAAGGAGCATCATAATCACAAAGATTAATCCCCATTTAATTTCAATTAGTCGCTTCTTCATTTTTAGTTCTCCGTTGTTGACTTACTAAATATACTCCAAAAAATATCATCAATGCAAATAGCGCTTTCTCCCATTTGAAAACTTCTTGTCCGATTAAAATAGTGATGAAAGTGGCAAATACGGGTTGCAAATAAATATAGTAGCCCACTATAGTAGAATTCACATGCTTTAATGCCATCGCATTTAATAAATAAGCCAAAAATGTGGTTCCTATAATCACATAAACAATACTCCACCATATTCCTGCTGGAAAAGCTTGAAATTCCACATCAAAAATCGGGACTATTCCAAAAGGAACAATCATCAAAGTCCCGAAAAGAAATACCCATTTCACTACCGTGATAGGTTCATATCTTTGCATTAAGGGTTTTACCATCACCAAATAGATCGCATAGAAAGTAGCGTTGAGGAAAATAAAAATATCCCCTAAAAAGGCATCATTTTCAAAGCTGACTTCTTTATTCAGCACTAATAAAATCACTCCAAATGCTCCTATGAGGATTCCGATAACTTTACGCCAAGTGATCTTCTCGTTCAGCAACCAAAAGGAAATTGCCAACACTATAATTGGATTAGCCGTCATGATGATGCTGGCATTTACCGGGCTAGTCAAGCTTAATCCATTAAAGAAAATCAGCTGATTTCCCATTACTCCAAAGACGGCACATTTGGCAAAAAGCCAATAGTCTTTTTTTCTAATTACTTTTTCTGAGGAAGTAAGCGCATGATAAATCCAAAAAAGAATAGTCGCCACCGTTGCTCTTAATAATATAAAAGCATTGGGGCTCATATAATTAGGCATCACACCTTTGGCGATGACATAATTTGCGCCATAAATTAAACCGACTAGTGCCAGTGCTCCATGAATTTGCCATGTCTTATTCATTTGGCAAAAGTAAGGGATTATGTGGATATTGCAGGTTAAATACCAAAGCTAATATTAAACTCGCGCACAAGATGAAATTGGCTAAAAAAACCTGTCAGGTTTTCAATTGAGGTTAAAATGGTTGGTGTGCCACCAACCATGGATACTACCCCGGTCGGTGGCACACCGACTGGAAACCATGATTAATGATTTAAGTAAACCTGACAGGTTTTTGGTAGCACAGAATAAAGCTTTTTAAAATTAAAAATTATGATATTCGGAGAAGATAAACCCCTGGCAGAAAGAATGCGTCCAACCAAACTGGAAGAATTAGTCGGACAACAGCATTTGGTAGGTGAAAAAGGAGTTTTAAGATTGACAATTGCCCAAGGGAAAGTGCCTTCTATGATTTTCTGGGGACCTCCCGGTGTTGGCAAAACCACCATTGCCAATATCATAGCCAATCAGGTGAAAGCTCCTTTTCAGACCTTAAGTGCCATCAGTGCAGGGGTGAAAGATGTGAGGGAAGTTATCCAAAGAGCCTCACGCTCTGGAAAAATTATTTTATTTATAGATGAAATTCACCGTTTTAATAAATCGCAGCAAGATGCTTTATTGGGAGCTGTAGAAAAAGGAGTCATTACCCTGATTGGCGCCACTACAGAAAACCCATCTTTTGAAGTTAATTCTGCTTTGCTTTCTCGCTGTCAGGTTTACACACTCAAAGCATTGGAATTAGAAGATTTAAAAGGATTGCTGAATACCGCTTTAGCAAATGATGAAAAATTAAAAGAGCTCAATATTGAAATTAAAGAATACGAAGCTTTGATTCAGCTTTCAGGTGGAGATGCCAGAAAGCTTTTGAATTTATTCGAATTAGTAATTGATGCTTATGGAAAAGATGAAAAAATCAAAATCACCAATGAGCAAGTCAAAGAAATCGCTCAAAATAGAATGGCGATTTATGATAAGTCTGGCGAACAGCATTATGATATTATTTCAGCATTTATCAAAAGCATAAGAGGAAGTGACCCGAATGCTGCAATTTATTGGCTAGCAAGAATGATTGAAGGTGGAGAGGATGTGAAATTCATTGCTCGCAGATTGTTAATTTCTGCTTCTGAAGATATCGGATTAGCAAATCCAAATGCCTTATTAATTGCCACCAATACTTTTCAAGCGGTATCAATGATTGGTTATCCAGAGGCAGAGATCGTATTAGCTCAGTGTGTTACCTACCTAGCCTGCTCTCCAAAAAGTAATGCTTCCTATTTAGCTATTAAAAAAGCAAGACAATTAGTGCGTGATACTGGGGACTTATCTGTTCCGCTACATTTGCGAAACGCCCCAACAAAATTGATGAAAGATATGAATTACGGTAGTGGATATAAGTATTCTCACGATTTTCCGGGAAATTTTGCCTTTCAAGAGTTTATGCCTGAAGAAATTAGCAAAAACACCCTCTATGAGCCTCAGGACAATATTAGGGAAAAAGATTTTCGACAAACATTGCAAAATCTATGGCGAAAAAAGTATAATTATGACTAATCTAAGAATTATGGTATTTTTTTTATTAATTTAATTACCTACCTTTAATTTTAATAAAAAAACTAAGCATAAACTATAACTAAGAAAGAACATGGATCCAAAACTGGAAAAGTGGAAAGAGATTGAGTTCAATGTGGATCTACCGCATGCAAAATATGAAGTCTCAAATTACGGTCGGATTAAAAGCTATTCGACACGTGAAACCGGAAAAATCATCAAAGGCTCCAATGTGAATGGCTACCAAGCCATCATGGTCCGATTTGACAAAAGAATAACACAAAGTTATTATGTGCACCGTCTGGTTGCCGAATCATTTATTCCGAAGGATAATGATAATCAGGTGTATGTAACCCACTTGGATTACGACAAGTCAAATAATCATGTTAGCAATTTGAAATGGGTCTCTGAAAGAGAATTGGCAGATCACAACAATAAAAACCCTAAAGTTTTAAAGAAAAGGGTTACAGGTTATA
This sequence comes from Marivirga sp., assembly GCF_051117495.1. Classification (NCBI taxonomy): domain Bacteria; kingdom Pseudomonadati; phylum Bacteroidota; class Cytophagia; order Cytophagales; family Marivirgaceae; genus Marivirga; species Marivirga sp. The sequence continues at coordinate 78,746 of NZ_JBNPEF010000020.1, forward strand.
AACTAACTGAATCCGATGTAAAAGTGATCAAAAAGATGTTGAAAAACGAAAAGACAAGATACAGCCAAATTGCAAGACAGTTTGGAATCACACATACACAATTAAACAGAATAAGAAAAGGACACAATTGGGGACATGTTACTATAGATGATTAATCTATAAAACATCATTTTAATTTTCAAGCATGCTATCATTCAAAAATAGCATGCTTTTTTTATAAAAAAATTTACTTTTTCAAATCAATACAAAAATTATCATCACAAATGCAAAAGCTTCAAGCCATTCAATTGTTTATCCCGTAATTCTGCGCTAATTTTAGGCTCAAATTGGTTTACAAAATGCAAAGAGATAATATTTTATTCGACCTTATCAAGAAGGAACAAAAAAGACAGGAAATTGGAATTGAGTTAATCGCATCTGAAAATTTCACCTCACCAGAAGTGATGGAAGCTATGGGAAGCGTATTAACTAATAAATATGCGGAAGGCTTGCCGGGAAAAAGATATTACGGTGGATGTGAAGTAGTTGACGAAGTTGAAAACTTAGCAATAGATAGAGTAAAAGAATTATTTGGTGCCACTTGGGCCAACGTTCAGCCACATTCTGGTGCCCAAGCCAATGCAGCCGTTATGTTGGCTTGCTTAAATCCTGGAGATAAAATATTGGGTTTTGACTTATCGCATGGTGGTCATTTAACGCATGGTTCTCCCGTTAATTTTTCAGGAAAACTATATCAACCTTCATTTTATGGGGTAGAAGAAGAAACTGGTTTGATAGATTGGGACAAAGTGGAAGTAACTGCCAAAAAAGAAAAACCAAAAATGATTATATGTGGTGCTTCTGCCTATAGCCGTGAATGGAATTATAAAAAATTAAGAGAGGTTGCCGATGAGGTAGGTGCTATTTTATTAGCTGATATTTCTCACCCTAGTGGACTAATTGCTAGAGGGTTATTAGATGATCCATTAGATTATTGTCATATTGTGACCACCACTACTCATAAAACTTTACGTGGCCCTAGAGGTGGATTAATTATGATGCGTGATGATTTTGAGAATCCATTTGGATATAAAAATCCGAAAGGAGAATTGCGCAAAATGACACAATTGTTAGATTCTGGTGTATTTCCAGGGACACAAGGTGGGCCACTCGAGCATGTGATTGCAGCTAAAGCAGTTGCATTTGGACAGTGTTTAACAGATGATTATTTTAATTATATCCTTCAAGTAAAGAAAAATGCTGAAGTTATGGCTAAGGCATTTATGGAAAGGGACTACAAAATCATATCAGGAGGAACGGATAATCACTTAATGCTGATTGATTTACGCTCTAAAGGAATAACAGGAAAAATAGCTGAAGCTGTATTAGGTGAAGCAGATATTACCATCAACAAAAACATGGTGCCATTTGATGACAAATCACCATTTGTAACCTCTGGAATGCGTATTGGCACTGCAGCGGTAACATCAAGAGGTTTAGTTGAATCTGACATGGAAAAAATTGTGGATTTCATTGATACGGTAATTACTCAAAATGAGGATAAGCAAAAAATTGCTTCAGTGAAAAATGAGATTAATGAGTGGATGGTAGAATTTCCTTTGTTTAAATAACCTATGCCAGCAGATCAACCACAAGCGGAGATGAGCTTTTTAGATCATCTGGAAGCCTTTCGATGGCATATCGTAAGGGCTTTATCCGCAGTTGTAATATTTTCAATTATAGCTTTTGCTTCAAAAGAATTTGTATTTGGCACTTTGATATTGGGGCCATCTAGACCTGATTTTTGGTTTTACCAAATGGCTTGTAATCTGGGGCAAACTTTAGCCAATTCAACTGCATTTTGTATAGATGAACTGCCTTTCATTATTCAAAGTAGAAAAATGACAGGACAGTTTAGTATGCACATTACTTCATCAATTGTTTTGGGAATCATAGTGGCTTTCCCTTATTTCTTTTGGGAAATGTGGCGATTTGTAAGTCCTGCACTTTATGATAACGAAAAGAAAACCAGCAGAGGCGCTACTTTCTTTGTGAGCCTACTATTTATGTCAGGAGTTCTTTTTGGTTATTATATTGTATCGCCAATTTCCATAAATTTTTTGGCTAATTACCAAGTAGATGCTTCCGTATTGAATGAGTTTGATATTACATCTTATGTTTCGACTTTAACCATGCTAGTTTTAGCATGTGGCTTGATGTTTCAGTTGCCGATGGTAATTCTGTTCATGAGTAAAGCGGGCATTATCAATCCGCAAATTTTGAGACAATATAGAAAGATTGCGATAGTGGTAATTTTAGTGATTAGTGCTTTCATTACACCTCCTGATCCCATTAGCCAATTATTGATTTCCTTTCCATTATTGATTTTATATGAGATAAGCATTTATATTTCATCCATAATCCACAAAAGGAAAGACAAAAAAGAAGCTGAATTAAAGAAATTAGAAGAAAGCAAAAACAATTAGTATGCTATTTGCCAATATACCTGGACTTACTGATTTAAAAGAACAATTGATAAAAGGGGTGAAAACCGGCAAAATTGCTCATGCCCAATTATTTTGGGGAAATTTAGGTGCGGCTAATCTTCCTATGGCTTTGGCTTATGCTACTTATTTAAATTGTGAAAATCCTGGAGAAGATGATGCTTGTGGAGCTTGTAATTCATGCCACAAAAATGCTAAGTTTATCCATCCGGATTTTCAATTTTCCTTTCCTACTGCAGCAAACGACAGCATAAAAGGGGATGACTCCAAACTAAGTAATAATTTCATGAAGTACTGGAGATCATTTCTTTTGAAAGACCCATTTGCTTCTGTGTCGAATTGGATTGACCATATAGGAACAGGAAACAGGCAATTGAATTTAGCAAAAGATGAAAGTAAAAATATTATTCGTAATCTTTCTTTAAAAGCTTTTGAAGGCAAGTATAAAATCATGCTGATTTGGCTTCCAGAATATTTACATCCCTCTGCAGCTAATGCACTTTTAAAAATTATAGAGGAGCCTTCGGATAAAACCGTTTTTCTTTTAGTTTCCAATAACAGAGAAAAACTGATAGGTACAATCACTTCCAGAACTCAAGCTGTTCATATTCCCAATTATTCTGATGAGGAAATAAAGGATATTTTAGTTTCCAAATATGAAGTAGCTGATATCCAAGCCAAGCAATTAGCCCATATTGCGCAAGGCGATTTACATAAAGCAGTAGAACTGATTGATGATGTCTCTGATGACGCACAACAAGAATTTGAACAATGGATGAGAGAATGCTGGGCAAATGATTACACCAAATTGATTAAGCGTTCCGAAGATTTCCATAAATGGGGCAAAATGAACCAACAACAATGGCTAGTTCATGCTGAGAATATTTTGAGAGAATCATTGATCGCTCTGATGCAAAGCACTGAATTGATGAGAGTTCCTGATGAACATGAGCAATTTGTAATGAAATTCAGCAAAACCTTAAGCTTGGAAAAAATTGCCCAGATGAATGAAATCCTCAATAAAGCCATTTACTACTTGGAAAGAAACGCTAGTGCTAAAATGACTTTGCTAAATGTTTCGCTTCAATTATCGGCTATTTTAAGACGGAAGTAAAATTTAATTCTATAAAATGCCATTACTGCAATCCTGAAAAATAACCTTGGTTATTTTCTTTTGTGTTCTTTTGATTCTTTGTGGTGGGAATGGGCAACCGATAGTACAAATCAACAAACATTACTTTTTAACCACAAAAGATACTATGTTAAATTCCTAATTAGTTTTATACTTTTAATCCATTTATTAACTTTGAACTGACCAAAAGAAGGCTTCAGTCGATTCTTTGCACCGGAGTCTATCTAGAGCGGG
>NZ_JBNPEF010000001.1:0-81727 GCF_051117495.1 Marivirga sp.
ATTAAGGCCCCGCTCTAGATAGACTCCGGTGCAAAGAATCGACTGAAGCCTTCTTTTGGTCAGTTCAAAGTTAATAAATGGATTAAAAGTATAAAACTAATTAGGAATTTAACATAGTATCTTTTGTCTCTTTTATGGTTAAAGTATAGCAGTTAATTAATCAAAATTTCTTGTCTAGTAGTAGAAGTATAAAAAATGAGGCTTCAAAGTTTAACTTTATAACATTGGCAGGGGAAGGAGATGGTCTCACGTTGATTAAAATTAACTCCAATAGATTTTCTGGGATCTAAAAAAAATAGCCCACAATTTCTTGTGAGCTATTTTTATTGAAGATTTACATTTTACATTCTTTCATAAAGTACTCTTAATTGATCTTGGTACTCCACCGCTTTTTCGTTCATTCCGTATTGCCTCATAATTTGAACTATTTGACTTAGAATGGCAAAGCTAATTTGTCTTTCTCTTCCCATGTAAATCAAATCGTTGTTTACTAAATACTGAAACTGTTCGAAGTTTTGCTCCCATAAAATATTCATTACTTCATTGGCCTTTTCTTCGTTTCCTGTTGCCAAATAAATTTGAATGTAATCCAGCGCGGTCATATCATAAGGAACCACTTCATTAGGCACTTTTTCTCTAATAAATTCAATCACTTCAAGCGCTCTCTTTTCATCACCTTCAGCCACCAATGATTTTGCCAATGCAGTATAAACCGAGCGGTGATTCAGGAAGAAATTTCTATAATTTTCATTATAATAAACATCCGGATCTGCAGTATTGGTGAAGTGGAAGTCGTTCATTAAATTATTGTACATTACCTCGGTATTGACAAATTCAGATTGAACATCATCTCTTTCTATAGGCAATAATCTGTAGGTCAAACCTTCTTGAACCACGTATTTACGAAGATCCATTTTGATGCCGTTCAATGATGTGGTATTGAAGTAAATTGGTCTTTCCCAATTATTTTCATTCATGATATCCAAAATCATCAAATCTTTTTTCTCCAGTCCATTTCCTTTTACATTCCAAACCATTCTATCCACCATCATGTCAGCCTTATCATCAGGGATTATCCCCAACCCTCTCACATGGGCTGAATCTACTTTCAGACTCAACTGCCTAGAAGGCAACATATTATAGCTACCGACTGAAGTTGGTACTTCTAAACTTTTATTATTGCTTCTTATCAAGCTTAAATATCGGTCAATAGGAATCGCTCCTTTAATTCCGGCATTCTCCATATAAGGCAAATAATCATTTTTGCCTCCTTGGGCTACTTGCTCTTCGCTTAAAGTAATTGGTAAAGGTTCAGAATCATAGGCATTCTGGCGCATCTGGTTAATGTACCAATCTGTATTGAAATAACTTAAAACAATCACCCTAACATCGGTTCTAAACCCCTCCACTTCTTGTACAAACCAAAGCGGGAAAGTATCATTATCGCCTCCTGTAAATAGAATTGCATTCGGCTCGCAAGATGCTAAATAGTTACGGGCTGCATCAACAGAGAAATAACGCTCAGACCTATCATGGTCATCCCAACCTTCTGAAGCCATAATACCGGGCACGATCAAACAAATTACTCCCGCTACGGCACCTGCCACTTTTGGATTTTTGATTGCCCGTTCTAATAAGGAAGCAACCGCTAATACTCCAAAACCAATCCAAAAGGCAAAGGCATAGTAAGAACCAGCATAAATATAATCTCGCTCCCTAGGTTCGGTAGCTGGGGAATTCAGATAAAGAATTAGAGCTATTCCAGTTAAGAAAAAGAACAAACCCACGACACTAAATCCTTTCAGATCCTTTTTGTAATGGAAGAAAATTCCAATAAGCCCTAAAATAAAAGGCAGCATATAAAAATTATTACGCGCCTTATTTTCTTTCATCACTTCCGGCATTTCACTAGTATCCTGAAACATCGTTTTCCAGCCCGCCCCTTCAATATCGCTTTCTCGGCCTGCAAAATTCCACATTAAGTAGCGGAAATACATATGGCCTAATTGATAGCGAAAAAGGAATTTTATATTATCAGCAAAATTTGGTCTCTCGTTTTGCCTCAGTCCCGTCCATCTTCTATATTCCTCCGCATGACCAGGTGCATTGCTATACATCCTCGGAAAAATTGTAGTCCTTTTCGGATCGTGTTGAGTTGTAATTTTATAATCTGTTATTTCATACTCTTCCTCGCCTTTACTGTAAACGGCATCTCCTCTGTCTTGAGAAACTACTTCTGCATCAAAATACTGACCATGAATTAAAGGTCTTGAACCATACTGATCCCTATTTAGATAAGATAATAAGGTCATCACATTTTCAGGATTATTTTGATCAATTGGGGGATTATAATTTGATCTAATCAAAACAATGAAATAAGAAGAATAGCCAATTAAAATAAATGTGAAAGCTAATAAAAAAGTATGAAGCGTTACTTTATCATTTTTGATGGCATAATATATTCCATAAGAAAGTCCGCCAATTAAAAGTAAACCAAAAATTAAAGCTCCTGAACCAAAGGGTAATCCAATTGAATTGATAAAGAATATTTCAAATTTACCTATTAAATTAGGTACGCCTAAAATAATAAATTGCCAAATCACGATCAGGATGGCACTACTAATTAGCAATGCAAAAAATATCCCTTTGAAAGTTACTTTTTTATATTTCTTGAAATAATAAATTAATCCTAATGCAGGAAGCGCCACTATATTCAGTAAGTGAACCCCAATTGAAATACCTATGATATATGCAATTAAGATTAGCCAGCGATTTTCTGCGGACTCGTCTTCAATCAAATCCCATTTTAACATGGCCCAAAAAACAAGGGCAATTAAGAAGGAGGACATTGCATAAACTTCCGCCTCCACTGCTGACCACCAAAAAGAATCTGAAAAAGTAAAGGCCAAACTACCAATGGCTCCTGCCGCAAAAATCTTGATCATTTGTGCTGTATTGGCCTCCCCTACTTTTATATTCATAATTTTATGAGAGAGCAAATTGATTGACCAATACATAAATAAAATGGTGAATCCACTACTTAAGGCTGAAACCAAGTTTACCGCAAAACCAACTGATTCCACATCACTGCTAGCAAACATGGAGAACATCCTACCAATTAGCAAGAACATTGGGGCACCTGCCGGGTGCGGAACTTGCAATTTATAGGCACTGGCTATAAATTCGGCACAGTCCCAAAAGCTGGCAACCGGCTCAATAGTGAAGATATAAACGGCAGAAGCGATTAAGAAAATAATCCAACCACTGATGTTGTTAATCCTTTGGTATGACATCATAAATAATTTTGTTTTTTATAACAGAGGCGAAAATAAGAAATTTCATCCTATCGGACATTAGAACGTAGCAATTAATTCAGAATTGCTACCTTTTATGGATTTTAGTTTACTTTTTTACCCCACATTAGAAAGCTTAAACCCGATATTATTCTAATAATTTTCCTATATTAGATAATAAAGGTATAGTATAATCAATGATTTTTTAATATGACAGGAGGTCTTGGGTTTAGCAGACAAGGTAGCGATTCTTTTAAGCAGAACCGTGCTATGAGAAATAAGCGGAAATCAATGAATGAAAACCCTTATTCAGCACAAAAGATGAAAGTAAGAAAAAATCGCGGAAATTTTGATTTCAAAGAATTACAAAATTTCCGATCAAGAAGAAAACGAAAATCAAGGCTCATAAGCGTAATCGTTATGATTGTTTTCTTAGCAATAGTCTCTGTTTTAATGGCACTAATAATGAATTAAAGCAAAGGTTTCAGATTCTCCCAAACCGTTTCAGCCACAATTTTATGTCCCTCCGGTGTCGGATGAATACCATCTGGTAGGTTTAAGTCTTTCTCGCCTCCCACATCTTTCAATAAAAAAGGAATAAGGTTTACTTCTTTTTCCTCTGCTATTTTGGGGAATAGTTTTTGAAATTGCTCCGCATAATTTTGGCCCATATTAGGAGGAACCATCATGCCGGCCAATAAAATTTTCACCTCTGGATGGATTGCTCTTACTTTATCAATAATTGCCCGAAGGTTTTTATTGGTTTCTTCAGGTTCAATTCCTCTCAGTCCATCATTTCCTCCCAATTCTAAAACAAATATTTGCACGGGCTGTCGTTTCACAACCCATTCTACTCGGGATAGGCCACTGGCTGTCGTTTCTCCACTCACTCCCGCATTGATCACATTATAGTCATAATCCATAGAATCTAATCTTTTTTGAATTAAGCCGGGAAAAGCCTCTTCGGCCTCCACGCCATATCCCGCTGTGAGACTATTACCAAAAAAAATGATATTGTCCCTTTCTTCTTTCTTTTCAACTACTTCTGACCTTTCTTCTTTTTCAGATTTCTTTTCGGCCTGTTTATTATTGGTTCCGCATGCAGTGAGCAGTATAAAAGTTAATGCTATGAATGAATTGAAATATATTTTCATATTCTTATTGAATTGAACTGTTAACGCTTTCTATTAAAAGTATTAAATTACGCAAAATGTTATAAAATGATTGATTATATAAAAATTCCTCTGATAATACTTATTGTATTTTTAATTGTTGCTTGCAACCAGCAACCAAATAAACCCATTCCGGAAGATGCAGAAATCCTAAAAGTTGCCAATAGCTTTGCTTTTACCGAGGGTCCGACACCAGATAAGTTTGGTAATATTTATTTTACCGATCAACCCAATAATCTTATATATAAATATGATATCAATGGAAATTTGAGTGTGTTTACTGATAATTCTGGCAGAGCCAATGGTTTGTATATAGATGATGAGCAAAACCTTTGGGCTTGTGCAGATGGAAATAATCAATTATGGAAATTTTCATTGGATGGTGAAAAGGAAGTTATGCTGAATCCATCCGGTGAAGTAAATTTCAATGGACCAAATGATGTTTGGGTACATCAGAATGGAAATTTATATTTTACAGATCCCATTTACCAAAGGCCTTATTGGGAAAACAAGCATGATACGGTTGGCCATCAATCCATTTATTTATTTAAAAATGGATCTCCTCTCTTATTAGATTCAACTTTAGTGCAAGCCAATGGGGTGGTGGGAAATTCTAATGAAAATTTATTATTTGTGGCTGATATCGGAGCCGATAAAACCTATCGCTATAAAATAAATGAAAAAGGTGAATTAGAAGAAAAAATGCTTTTCATTGAACAAGGCTCAGATGGAATGACCTTAGATTCCAATGGAAATCTTTATTTGACTGGAAATGGTGTGGATATTTATGATAAGGAAGGCACCTTTATACAGCATTTGGAGATTCCTGAAGATTGGACTGCCAACATTTGTTTTGGGGGAGAAAATTTTGATCAGCTTTTTATTACTGCTTCAAAATCTTTATATAAAGTTAAGACCAATACAGAAGCCGTTCGTTGAAAAGGCTTTTGTCAATTAAAATTCTTCTTATAGTTTTGCCCTATCTTTTTCATTTCAGAACTTACTTTTTTTATGACTTTCAGAATTATAATTGCCTTCACATTATTATTGTTTTCCTTAAAGCCGATAATAGCACAAGATAATCCTGATTTAGGTGCCTGGTATATGTATTTCGGAGGCATTGAATTTGAAGAAAGCCAATTTGGGATTCATGCCGAAGCACAATACAGAAACCACAATATCATTGGAGATTTAGAGCAATTATTATTAAGAACTGGTTTACGCTATCATTTGAAAGATGGTTCTGCAACTTTCACTTTGGGTTATGGAAATATCACTACTGAGGATGTGGGTGAACCTAATGACACATTTTATGAAAATAGGATTTACCAAGAAGCGCTTTTGAGACAAACGGTATCAACAGCTTCTTTAAACCATCGCTTTAGATATGAACAAAGGTTTGTAGAAAATCAAGATTTTAGAACCAGGCTAAGATATGCTTTATTTATCAACATCCCCTTGACCGATAAGAAATTTAATCCGGGTGGTTTTTACATTCCTATTTATAATGAGATATTCATCAATGGAGAAAAAATGGATAATATTGAATATTTCGATAGAAACCGATTGTATGGAGGGTTAGGCTATGTTTGGAAGAAAAATCTCAAAGTCCAAATTGGATTAATGGAACAAACACTCAATAATAATTTCAGCAAAACACAATTGCAGTTCTCACTGCATCATAATTTTCAATTATAAATAATTTCAAAGAACCTTAAAAATGAAGAACTCAACCTTATCATTACTCATCCTTACCATTCTATTTCTTAATGCCTGTAAATCTGCTCAGCAAAGAAAAATCGAAGCTGAAGAAAAATATGGATATCTTCCTGATGAAGTCAGAAATTTGGAAACTATACAAGCCTATGCTGAAGAATGGGGTATTCCAGAAGAATCATTATACATCATGGATACCAAAAAATATAGTGATGAGATCTATAGTTATGAAGACGAGAATAAAAGGCTAACCCATGATTTATACCAATGGCATCAACTAATGGTTTTTGATCGATCAGACCGGTTATTATCTTATCAACTAAATTGTACCACCAAAAGGAAAGAGGATAATTGGAAATGGAATTATGAGGGTACTTTTAATCAATATCCGCCTAAAGATGAATCCGTTAAGAAATATCAAAGAGAACTAAAGTTATCCAATATTTCACCCTATTTTAAAGATCTATCGAACAACACCCTCAGCGATAGAATAAATAAGGATGCTGAAATTTTCATTATTGTTTATTGGACAATTTATAATGGAAGACAGTCCAAAAACTTAATTGAAGAAGTATTAAATTACAGAAAAAAATATGCTGACAAAAAAATTCAGCTCGTATTTCTAAATCAACCATCTGTTTTCATTGAAGACGAAACGATTAATTAATTTCATTTATACAATCACGATCTATGCCTAATATTGATATTTATAAGGCCTGTAAGCTTTTGAGTCAAAATACCCTAAACCCTACCGTCTATCTACTTTAATTTGTATTGATGTAATTATAGCATCCAATTCCTGAAAATTGTGTTAAAATTGGAAGCTAGGTTATTAATACATTAAAGTTTCAATTGCCAATGTTTAAAAAAATATCATTACCTCTATTTCTTATTATTTTTTCTAGTGTAACTATTTGGGCTAAAGACAAAGAAAAAAAGGCCATAAGGGAAATGGAATCCCAGTTTGTTGAAGAACTTACACCAAATATTGATGGGGATTTAGAGGATGTGTTTTGGCAAGGGTTAAAGGAAACAGAAGCGAATTTCATTGCCTTTGTTCCAGAAAACGGGGCTGAATCCAATCAAAAAACCTATATCAAAACTGCTTATACTGATTTTGGCATTTACATTTCAGCAAGAATGGTGGATGATAGCGGTGAACCCATTAGACAAGAATTAGGAATCCGAGATGATGACAGCAGAAATGCCGATCAGTTTGGAGTGATTTTGGATACCTACCAAAACGGACAAAATGCATTTTATCTTAAAGTGAGTTCGGCTGGTGTTCAAACTGACATATTTATCAATAGAGGCCGAAGTGATTATAATTGGGATGCTGTTTGGAAAAGCGAGGCCAAAATAACGGAAGAAGGTTGGCAAGTCGAAATGGAAATTCCTTATGCTGCCATTCGTTTTCCAAAAAATCCAAATCAAGATTGGAACATTAACTTCATGCGTAAAATCCAAAGCAAGAATGAAACTTCATACTGGAATTATGTGGATAATTCGGTCGATGGTTTGGTGAATCAATCTGGTGTTTTAAAAGGGCTGAAAGGAATTAAGCCGCCTTTAAGGTTATCCGTTTCACCTTACATCACTACTTATTATAATAAAAGGGGAAATGAAAGCGGAATGGACATTACGGGGGGTATGGATTTGAAATATGGTTTGACTGAAAGTTTTACATTAGATATGACTTTGATTCCAGATTTTGGACAGACCGTATCCGATAATCTGGTTTATAACCTAGGCCCATTTGAAGTTCAATATGCTGAGAACAGAGCATTTTTTACTGAAGGAACTGAGCTTTTCAATAAAGGTGGATTGTTTTATTCCCGTAGAGTGGGGCAATCATTTGGTTCTGTAGATTTACAGGATTCGGACTCTTTAATTAACAGACCTAGCGAGGCTCCATTATTAAACGCCTCTAAAATTACCGGTAGAACAAAAAACGGATTGGGAATTGGCTTTTTTAATGCCATTACCAATAGAACTTTTGCGGAAGTTTATGATAAAGAAAGCAAAGACAAAAGATTGGAACAAGTTGATGACCTTACCAATTTTAATGTGATGGTAGTGGATCAAAGTTTAAAAAATAATAGTAATATCAGTGTGATCAACACTAATGTTCAGCGTTTTGATGGTGGAAATAATGCCAATGTAATTGGTTCAGATTTTAGATTAAGAGATAAAAGCAACACTTATCAAATAGAAGGATTTGGAGCTTACAATAATATTCAAAATCCGGATGGCTTAGTTGAAGATGGTTATAAGTACAATGCGAGTTTTGCTAAAATAAGCGGAAAGTATCAGTTTGAAATAGGGAGAAACGTAGAAAGTGACACCTATAATCCCAATGATATGGGTTTTTTACGGAATCCTAATGAAATTACTCATTATGCCTCTTTAGGGTATAATCAATTTCAACCCACCACTATTTTTAATCAATATAGGATTTGGGCTGGTGCTAATTATAGTAAACTATATGAACCTCGTTTATACCAAAACTTTTCTCTCTGGAATCAGTGGTGGGCACAAACAAAAGATTTTCAAACTTTTTCTGTGAACCTAAATTATAGACCTTCCAAAACATTTGATTATTTTGAGCCAAGGGTAGCCGGAGCCAAATATTTCAGAACATGGAATTATAGTACAAACCTTCGGTATTCGTCAGATAGCAGAAAAGCCTTTATGAGCAATGTTTCCGTGGGGGTTTGGAATGCTCCCGACAGAGCGCAATTTGATTATTGGGTTAATATTTCTCCACGCTATAGATTGAATGATCAGTTCTCTATTAATTACGGCTTTAATTTTAACAAACAATTTAGCTCAATTGGTTTTGCTGAACATTCAAAAAATGAGGACGGAAACATAGAGCAAGTTATTTTTGGAGAAAGAGATATTGATGTGATGTCAAATGTTTTGGGCCTCAATTATACTATTAATAACAAAATGGGCTTTAATTTCCGATTAAGACATTATTGGAATAAAGTAGATTACTTCAATTATTATAATTTAACTGAACAAGGTGATATTGAACCCATTCCTTATAACGGAAAAGATTTACGAAGTGATAAATATGAAAAGCATGATACCAATTTCAATGTCTTTAATATAGATGCTGTTTATTCATGGCAAATTGCTCCCGGCAGTTTTGTAAATGTAGTTTGGAAAGATGCCGTACAAGAAGTCAACAATATGGTGGACATGAATTTCTCTGAGAATTTCAAGAATGTTTTATCAACAGAGCATCAACAAAATTTGAGTGTTAGATTAATTTATTTTTTAGACTATACTCAAATCAAAAGGGATATTGCGCTTAATAGAAGTTAAAATTATAGAAAAGCATAAAAAAAGGAGCTTGATAAAATCAAGCTCCTTTTTTAATAAGTATGAATTTAACAGCTTAGTAAACCAAGATTGGGTCAGCTGTTCCATCAGGGTCATTGTTAACCGTACCATCTGTAGAATTTCCTCCTAAAAGTAAAACTCCTGCTGCATGAGGTGCAGCCATAGAAGTACCACTAATGGTATTGTAACCGCCACCTTTCCAAGTAGAATTAATTCCAACACCTGGTTGGCAGTAATCAACCGGTGGATTTGCATAATTAGAGAATGAAGCAAAGTTATCATTGCTATCCATTGCTGAAATAGTATATACATTATTATACTCTACTCTTGCTGGAGATGAGTTATTGGCATCTTCACTAGAGTTTCCGGCAGCTAAAACCATTTTGATTCCTGCATCAGCAGCTGCTCTAACTGCATCATCCAAAGCATCAGAAGTTGGTCCTCCTAAACTTAAGTTAGCTACATCACCAGCACTTCCGTTAGCTGCAACATGATCAACACCTGCGATAACGCCTGAATAAGAACCACTTCCTCTTGAATCTAAAACTTTAACTGGAATTACAGTTGCACCAGCCGCAACGCCTATTACACCTACGCTGTTATCTAAAGCAGCAACAGTTCCAGCAACATGAGTTCCATGACCATTTCCATCATCTGTACTTTTTCCATCTCTTCCAGATGTAAATGCATTAAAGCCTCTTGAAGCATCAACATTTAAGTCTTCGTGATCCAAGTCAATTCCAGTATCAATTATCCAAGCAACGGAAGAACCACTATAAGCAACTCCACCATTTACTCTGTTAATTCCGTAAGGAGTAGTTTGTGAAGAGCTACCATCGTCTCCACCACCGTCATCTGGGTTATCATCACAAGGACCTCCATTTGGTGTTCCACAAGGTGGTGCCAATGTCACAATTCTGTCCGGCTCAATTTGAGCGATTCTTTTGTCAGAACGCAAATCTTTTAATTCTGAATCCGATAGCTTTAAAGCAAACCCTTTTACTGTTTCAGAATAAACAGCAATAACATTTTCATTTGAAATGTTATTTTCTGCCAATAAATTATTGGTAGTACTAACTATAGCTTCTTTTCTAGCTGCGGGAGAAGCCAATCCTCGCATGGTTAGGTTGGTAGTTGTTTCACTGTAAGTTACAATGTACTGGCCTGGTATAATTTGGCCGTTTACCACATCGCTTACCTCAATAAGGTCTGCGGGATCATTGATTTTCATTTCATCCTCTTGAGAACAGGCAACAAATATCACTGCTGTAATCAGTAAGGATAAAACACTCTTTGTTAGTTTTTGTAGTGAAAACATAATGTAAGTATTTAGTTAAAAATTAGTTTATCCAAAAGACTAATAATTCCTTTAAATAAACAAATTTAAAGCTGACAAATCATTATGTTACGTTATATTTATACCTATAATCCAATTTTAACAGAATAATATATAATTGAATAATGAAAAATACAAAATCAATTAATATTACCGTTAACAAATTGAGTGTAGGTGTTTAAAAGGTCAGATTTTAATTTAGGCGGATTTTATATGCTTTTAAGAAAAATTGAAGAAGAAAACAGAGAAGTCATTCTTTTTTTAAATGGATCAAAATATGTAATATATAATAACATAAATGTATAATTCATAAAAATCAACAATGTTATTTATGAAGGTAAACAGTAAATTTGGTTCCTTTTCCTAATTGACTCTGTACCTCTATTTTTCCGCCTAAGGCCTCTACTTGAGACTTAACAAGATAAAGTCCTAAACCCTTACCTTCCACATGAAAGTGAAATCTTTTATATAGGCCGAATAACTTTTCTCCATAATTATTTAAATCAATTCCCATCCCATTGTCTGAAATTTCAATAACAACGTTTTCTTCTGTGGAATAAGAATTAAATACAATTATGGGTTTCCGGTTTTTTTGATGATACTTAATGGCATTTGAAATTAAATTATATAAAATGCTTTCAATATAAAGTGGTAAAGACTTGATGACTTTTTCACTTTTAATGTTCCCCTTTATTTCAGCTGAGGTTCGCTCAATTTCATGAGCTAATATATCTCTAACTTTCTGTAGAGATTTTGCCAAATCAACTTTCACTAACTTTTTGCTTCCCGGCTTTTGAACTAATAAAATTTTACCCATATCATCTATCACTTCATGAAGTTCGTGAGAGGATTGAATCATCAGCTGAATTATTTTTTCTCTTTCTCCTTCCTTCGTTTTATCAATTAAATTACCTAGCCCTAACAGTCTCGCTGTGGGTGCCCTTAAATTATGCGATACGATATAGCCAAATTGCTCTAGTTTATTTATTTGATCCACTAGCTCTAAGTTGGTTTTCCTCAAGTCTTCATTTTGCCTAGCTACTTCCTCTGTTAATTCTTCATTCCTTAATTCCAGAAGCTTTTGTTGTTTTTCAATGGTAACCTTCGCCTTATTAAGAATTTCATTTTGAGTGGTGAGCTCTTCATTTTTCTCCTCAATTAACGCTTGTTGATTACTCATTTCTTCATTATGTAACATAATGACGTCATTCTGAGAAGAAATCTCTTCATTTTGAGCCCTTATTTCCTCATTCTGAGCTAATATTTCATCTGTCCGTTTTCTCACTAATCGTTCTAGCGTCTCTTTCTGATTTTCCAAAATGTTGGCCTTATCTGATTCTGCTTTTCTGAGTTTATTGGATAGTGAGATAGTTTTCGTACTATATATTGCAGAATAAATAAGGGTTGGCATAGCGATTAAAAACAGAAAAATCTGTAGCCAAAAGGATGTTTGGATAGCCGTTTGAAACTCTTCATTTGCTGTTGCTTCTATTTTATTCTCAAATACCGTTACTTCATTTGAAAAGTTCTTAGCTTTAAGCCATACAGGGTAGCCTCTATCCTCAGCTACCATTGCTTGCGCTTTTAAAAAATTATTATCTTGGATTTCTTTTGAAATATTGCCAACAAAATTAAAGTATTCATCAGTTAAATTTTTCAAGTCAGAAAAATCATCCAATGGAAAGGCTTGATTTTCCAAAGTCTGTTTTAAATAATTAAATGCTTTATTTTTTCTTTGTCTGGCGCTATCAGCTGGACTTTGATACATTTCAAGATTTCCCGTGATGGCATATCCTCTTATTCCTACGTCCAATAAATGAAGGGTCTGAACAATTTCTTCTGCATTTATCACTACTTTTTGTGCAGTGTCTATTATTTCTTGATTCTCTTTAATGGTTTTACCGTTTTCTCTTATCAAGAAAATATTAATAAGCATCAAAACTGTGACAATGCCTACTATAAAATAAATTCTATTTCCTTTTCTTGACTGCATAAATTAAAAGAATCAATGAAAAATACGGAATATAAACTTAATTTTGAAATAGAGCTAAGATTAAAAATCCAAACTCTTTGAATTCTCCACTTTTCCTATACGTTCAATTATTCTGACTAAGCTTATTTTTTCATGAAGGATAAAATATATACTTACTTTGATGTGCTGAATCAACACAGTATTATATCTGCCACCAACCTCAAAGGGGAAATCAAATACGTAAATGATCAATTTTGTGATATCTCTAAATATGAAGAATCTGAATTAATCGGTGCTCCTCACAGCATAGTAAATTCTGGTTATCATAATAGAGCTTATTTCAAAGATTTATGGAGAACTATTGGCAGAGGAAAGGTTTGGCAAGGAAACATTCTGAATAAAGCTAAAGATGGAAGTAATTATTGGGTAGCTACCACCATAGTTCCGATTATAGAAGAAAGTAAAGTAAAAGAATATTTTTCCATTCGGATTGAGAAAACCGAAGAAATGAAATTGGAAGAAGAAAAGACCCTTCATGAAAATCGTTTCACACAACTTTTTAATCACATTAGCGAAGGGGTTGTTACCTTAAAAAAATTCGGACACAAATTTATTATCACCGATTTTAATCGAGGTGCAGAAAAATTAGACCATAAAAATAGTGCAGAAGTAATAGGTAAAGATGTCTTAGAGGTATTTCCTGGAACTGAAACCAGTGGTTTTTATGACTATATTGAAGAAGCCTATCAAAAAGGCTATGCGCAATATCCTATTTTAAAATATCAAGACGAAAATTCAGATGTTTGGAGAAAAGGGGAGTTTTATAAGTTACCAAATGAAGAAATAGTCTGTGTTTACCATGATATCACAGAGGAAATAATACAATTAGAACAACTAAAAAAATATAATGAAAAACTAGAGGAAATCGCTTTCAAGGCTTCACATGAAGTAAGGGCGCCAGTGGCCAGTATTTTAGGTTTAATGCAATTATTAGATTTGTCTGATCTGTCTGAAAACAATCAACAGGTTTTAGAACATATGAAAAGCTCCGTGGAAAAGTTAGACCAAACAATTCGAGATATTGTCAAAGTAAGTTATGATACTGAAGAAGGAAAAGCACTTTTTTCCAAGTTATCTGATTTAAAAAATCATTTCCAAAATCTTTAATTTTCTATTTCATCATAACCGACTCTTAAAAGAGCGTAAGCCATTAAGCCAGAAACAATTAATCCAATAATAGGAATAAGAAAAACATCCCAAGTAATATTGTTTTCAAGAAATATTGCTTGATAAACAAGGACAAAAAAACCTACCAAACAAATAACTGCCCCAAATAAACTGCCTATTCCAAAGTAAATTGCTAATCCACCATTCACTCTTTTCTTAATTCTTTTTGACATAGTGCTATTGTTTAAAAAAAGGTTAAGCTTACCTGCATTAATACGGCAAATATCATAAATGCCACCAAACCCAAACGCAAATCATAGTTTTTTACTTTATAAAAATATAGATATTGGGAAAGAAATACAAACGGAATGATAAAACCAAAAATTCTATAAATATCATAAGGAGGGGTTAGTTTTTCTCCTGTTCTATGATGAATAAGTTCCATGCAAGTGCCAAAAAACACGCTTTTTTTCAAAATGTATTTTTCACCTATTTTAACAACTTCTTTTGTATTAGCCTGAATTTCATATTGTTGATTGTTTTCTAGCAATATAGAATATTCGTATGCGATTTTGTTAGGATTTATAACGCTTTTTCTTGAGGTATTATAATGATATCCTACAATTGTACTTTCCTTTTCAAAATATGGGAGTACGTAATCCAATGCAAGTAAAATATTAAAAGCTAAAACGATTAAAACGAATGGCTTTACTTTTTTAATCATCCACTGATAAACTTCCTTTTGAGTTTGTGCTTGACCAGCTCTTTTTCTTCTATAATAAGCTTGTCTTTTTTGCGCATAGTTATCTGGCGCATTATAAAATGCTGATTTTTGATTTCTCTGATAAGTAGGGTTTTCGGGGGGATCGGGATGTTTCTTTAAAAAGCTATAGGCTGAATTAATTTCCTTAAATTTCTCTCCATTATCCAATTTATAAATATCAGGATGATATTGCTTGGCTAAATTTCGATAAGCATCTTTTATCTCTTCTGGTGAAGCTCCAGGGCTTAATCCCAAAATTGAAATGGATTCAATATAAGTTCTTTTGATTCGAGCCATTTGACCTAGCAATATAGAAGTAGCCTATACCTAATGCAAAACCAATCCCTGTGAAAAGGGAAATATTATCCACAAAGTATCCTACTAACATTCCTGCCATGGTACAGATACTAATTTTGAAAAAAGGACTATGCCATATTTTTCTCATTTAATCATTAACCTGTAAACAGGATATCGTTTGTGGGATTTTTCATAATGCTTGGATTTCTTAAAAATCCAGTCTAATTGTGCATAATTATTAGAGGCAAATGCGGAATCATTTTCTTGCTTTTCATAAAATAATGATTGTTCATCTTTAGGCAGATCCGCTAAAATTTCTTTAGCTTTTGGTTCAAATACATAAGCTGAAAAACTTTCCTTCTGCTGTAAAATACTATCAAAGAAATTCCAATTAAAAAATGAATCCTTTGCCTCAGGCTCTAGGGTCTCTACCAAATACCTTTTATTTTTTTGGCGGGTATCAATCAAATAATCACCTTTTCGAAATGCCATTTCTTGATTTGAAGATTTAACCTTTGTATTGTAATGCAAATAATGTCCCTCATAAGGATTCCCGACCGTTTTAAAATCATTAATATGATAAACTTCAACTGAAAATGCAGTATCTTTTCTCAAAGATTCCATCTTTATCCCATTAGCTTTAAGTCTGTTAATTACTTCAGACCATGCTTGAGGAATTACATAATAATCTGGCACTTTTACAGATTTTTCCACTTTATAATAATTGTAAAATGGCACCTCTTTTTCGAATGTATCATTTTTATGATACTTCAATAATGGATTTCCCGTTAATTCACTTTCAGGATAGCTTGTTTTATATCCATTCAATGTAATCATCTTAAATTCATCTTGATCATTTTTCCATAAGATCGGCAAAGAATCTGCTTCTTGAATTTGGTTCCTATCCTGCGCTTTTAATTTTTGGATTTTAGCTCCTTCCTTGGCTGTCAATTCTGAAGCAATATTCAGAAAGTCATAAATATTTTCCACTCTAGTTTTATAATCTTTCCACATATGGTCTTCAGTCATAAAACCAAAAGTCTGGAATAGGGTAGTGTATCCTGTTGAATAGCGAGGCGCATCCCAGAATTGCGTCCATCCGTTTTCTGGTGTAGTGCCATGTACATTTACATATTCAATAGGGTTTCTGCCTTTTGCTTCCATCATTTCAAAAATCTTAGGCTCAAATTCATTCTCAAGATATTCCCCCAAATTTCTACCTAATTTATTATGCTGAGTAGTCAGCACTGTCACCACATGCTGATGATCGGAACCATTAGTCACATGCGTATCAATAAAAACATCGGGGTCGAGTTGATGGAAAATTTCAGCAAAGGCAAAGGCATTTTTGGAATCCATTTTGATAAAATCCCTATTCAAATCATAATTATGAGCATTACCTCTGAAACCGTAAGATTCTGGTCCGTTTTGATTGGTTCGGGTTGTGCTGTTTCGATTGAGTGCCCCTCCAATATTATAAAAAGGAATTACGGCCACTATCACATTATCCAAAAATTTATGCTGGCTAATATTTTGAGCCCAATTTCTAAGCATCATCATAGAAGCATCTATTCCATCAGATTCACCTGGGTGAATTCCATTGTTGATGAATAATATGGGTTTTTCTGAATTTTGTAATTCACTAAATCGAAAATTTTCTTCCTTATTGAAAACTACTAAATGTAAAGGTTCCCCACTATCCGTTTTGCCCATTTCCCGCATATCAATTTGCGGAAATTTTTGAGCTAATTTTTTATAAAAGTTTATTCCTTCGTGATAAGTAGCGGTTTTTGTTCCATTTGATTCTTCGAATGCTGTAATTAATTCTTGAGCATTGGAAGATGAGAGGCAAAAAATAAATAGGATGAAAAATATGGGTCGCATCATATTGCTATTTTAAGTTGAAATTTAAAATTACTAAATCAGATTTGATTATAAAATGTATTTTATCTCCTGCCTCCTTTAATTCCCTTCTTTTTTCTATTCGCGAAAAACTCTTGTTTTCTTCTCTGTTTTTCTTTTTCAAATTCCTTTTTTTCTGCCGTGGTCATAGGTTTATCGGTTTGAGGAAATGGATTGTCCTTCACCACAGGAATTTTCTGCTTGATCAGTTTTTCGATATCTTTCAAATAGTCGTTTTCTTCCGGTTCACATAACGAGATTGAAACTCCAGCTTCACCTGCTCTGCCTGATCGGCCAATTCTATGCACATAAGTTTCTGCAATATTGGGAATATCATAATTGATCACATATTGCAATTTGTCAATGTCAATCCCTCGGGCGGCTATGTCTGTTGCTACCAAAACGCGAATTTCTTTGTCTTTAAATTGACTCAAAGCTTTTTGCCTTTGATTTTGAGCTTTATCACCATGAATGGCTGCTGCTGAAATATTATTCTTTTTTAAATCTCTTACAATTCTATCCGCACCATGTTTTGTTCTATCAAAAAGCAATACCTGATCCATTTTTGGGTCTTTTAAAATATGAAGAAGTAAATCCTTCTTATCTGATTTATTGGTATAATATAGATATTGCTGAATAGTCTCTGCTGTGGAAGAAACTGGGGTTACCGCTATTTTTTTAGGATTATTTAAAATTTTTCGTGAAAGTTCCACTATCACATCCGGCATGGTAGCCGAGAAAAATAAAGATTGTCTTTTTGGAGGAAGAACGGCTATCACTTTTCGGATATCATGAATAAAACCCATATCCAACATTCGGTCTGCTTCATCCAGAACAAAATATTGAATATCTCTTAAATTGATAAATCCTTGATTCATCAAATCTAATAATCTGCCAGGAGTTGCAATTAACACATCCACACCATTTTTAATGGCATTGGTTTGTTTATTCTGATTTACTCCTCCAAAAATTACTGTGTTTTTTATAGTTGTATATTTTCCATAAGTGCTAAAACTTTCTCCAATTTGAATGGCCAATTCTCTTGTTGGGGTCAGTATCAATGCCTTAATTTTTCTAGAGTTTGATTGGCCTTTTTCTAGATGTTGCAAAATAGGAATGGCAAAAGCCGCTGTTTTTCCGGTTCCGGTTTGGGCACTGGCCATTATATCATTTTTTTCAAGCAAAAGCGGAATAGCTTGTTCTTGTATGGAAGTAGGCTCTGTATAATTTTCTTCTTTTAGCGCTTTTAAAATGGGCGCAATAATATTCAGTTCTTCGAATCGCATATTTAGGATTTAAATGTTCCTATCAACGAATAAACGACCAGGAACTTGGGTGTGAAAAATCAATAATTCAAAGGTAGTTAATTAGATTTCATTAATACCTTCTATAACTTTTTATTTTATGAAAATGATGAAGGCTTTAGTTTACAAAATCGCCTCTTAATTGGCGGAATCTTTTTCTGGCTTCTGCCACAAATATGCTTCCCGGATAATCTGTCATTAATTGCTGATAATATTCTTTTGCTTTGTTTTCATCTTGAATGAATTCTTCATAAATAATCGCTATTTCATAAAGTGCATCATCGGTTAATATATCATAGGGCATATCGTTCACAATTCTCTCCAACAAATTAATGGATTGTGTGTATTCCCCAATTTCTTTATCTCTTTTAGCTTTTAGCCAAAGCAGTTCATCCAGAATCGGATGTTCTTCATATTCTTTGATTAAACTGTCCAGTGTTTTTTGTGCTTTCTGGTATTTATTTTGATAAATTAACAAATCAACACCAGCATAGGCGCGAAGCGCCTTTTGCGTACTATCCAAAATAGTATTATTCTTTATAAGAATGCTCAAATCCATAGCATCATTAGCTATTTCCCTTCGGGTTGCATTTTTCAGAATATCCAGATGTTCCTGAGCCAGTTCAAATTCTCCTTTATAAAAAGAAAGTTTTGCATTTTTAAGTTTAGCGTTTTCGCCTAAATTTTCATTTTTATGACTCTTTTCTACTTGATAATATAATAAAACAGATTCCCAAGGCTCTTCTGTAATTATATAAATATCTCCCAAATTCAATTTTGCTTTAGCAATAATATCTTTTTCTGCATTGGGAAAATTTATTACTTCTTTTAACATATCAATAGCTTTCTCATGTTCATTTAAGTAAAATGCATGTAATAAAGCTTGTTGTCTGTAGGCTTCTAAGGTATAGTTAGATAAGCCAATTTCATTTACCAAATTTTTATAGGAAACAATCAAATTTCTAATAGCAGCCGTATCTATAGGGAAATGATTTTTAATTTTGATTTCCTGCGTTTTAATTTTTAATTGTTTGGCTCTTATATAATTCATTGAATTAGGAAAATTATCAACAACATAGGAAAAAATCATTTCAGCAATATCGTAATCTTCATTCTGATAGGCCAATTCCCCTATTTCCAAACTATTTTGCCCGTCTAATTGATTTCTTTTATCTATTGCTCTTGCTTGTATAAACGCTCCGTAAAAATTCTCTAATTGTAAATTGGCCCAAATCAGGAGATCGGAATACATATCTTTCTCCTTACTTTTTTGCAATTCTACCATTATTCTTTCCACGAAAGCTTGAAGTTCTTCCTCTTCTGTTAAGGATAACTGTAGCATGTTTTTAACATATCTCAAATTCCCCGGTCTCTCATTGGCATATTTTAAATACTCATTAACCATTTTATCTTTTTGATTGGTATATCGATAAAGCGTGGCCAATTGAATTGCAAATGCATTGGGATCTCGCATTATTTCACGTGCTGATAAATACAGACGCTCGGCATAATCTCGGTGTTGTTTATTGATAAAAAATTGTGCCGCAGATCTGAGATTTCCTAAATTTTGTAAAACGTCTGACTCAATTTGCTGATAAACTTTTTCTGCTTTTGAACTATCGTTAATTGTAATATAAAAATCTACAAAATCTACTTGATAATTAATATTGGAAGGAAATATTTTATTAATGTTTTTTAGATATTTTTCTGCTTCTTCATTGTATTGCTTTGCATATAATATCTCTAAATAATTATTGTGGATAAAAGAGATGTTTTGCGGAGAATCAGTCAACTCTCGATATATTGATATTGCTTTTTCAAACTCTCCTTCCTGATAATATGCATTGGCCAAACCAATTTTCTGGTTCGCTTGCCCGTAGCAAATAGTTGTTGCTAATAACAAATATGTTAATATCCAATACTTCATATATTTCAAAATCTTTTAACTAAGCCTTTTTCCACACACATAATATTATATTATTTAATTATATATAAATTATTATCTATTGTTAATGCTGTTGATATGTTGATAAATAATGAATTTAATAAAATAGTTTCTCTTTTGTATATGAATTGTAGATAACTTCATTCGATATCCACTTATATTTATCTGTAAATTAATCAATTAACATTATTGATTTTGTTTGTGAATAAAATCTTCTAGTCTGATGTTTATATCATGTCTGTGGATTAAGTTGTAGATAGATCTCACTTTTTTACACTTATCCTCATGACTTATTAACTTATCAGGATATTTTATTATCTACTGTTAAAGGATGTTTATAAATCCTCTTCTTTTACACCACTATCCACTTCATTATCCACAGTGAAATCGAAGTTTTTGTCTATAATTTCCCAATTAGCTTTTACCGTAATTAATTCATCATAGAACACGTATTCCTCTGCTTTTCTTAAAGTGTAAACATTTCCTGCATCCCAAACATTATTGTTATTGAGGTCTTTCAGTAATCTCAGTCTATACTTTCCGGGTTTTACGTAATCAAATTTATATTCCCTTTTATTGATTAGAGTATCTATAATTTCATATTTTTCATTGAGCAATTGTATAACAAAGGGAAAGGGTGGATCTATTATTTTTCCTTTTATGGTTCCATAATCTTCTATTTTTTTAAATGATAGGCTTACTTGTGTTTGTTTGCTTGTATCATTTTCTATTCCCATAAAGGCCGATTTGCCAAAGTATAATTGTAAATTCCCTGTAGATCCCTCTGATGATTGGCTGCTTTGTCTCCCTTCCATTGAGATTGGTTTTTTTAATACGTTTTCAGATTCTATTTCATTAGCTTTTATAGAATCATTAACTTTTGAGCTATCATTTAAATTGTTTGAAATAGAATCTGCTTCCTGAAGTTTTTGATTGATTTTAGTCAGGCTGTCAATTATAGTTTCAATTTTTTCTTGTTCAATATTAGTATTGATTTTTATTTCTTTCTTATTAAAACTTTGTTCTACTTCATCCTCCTTAAATGTATATATTGGAATGCTATCAATTCTTAATTGAATTGAATCAAAATTAATTTTTCTTACAGGTTTCGAGAGGCTAACATTAAACTGTTGTTTTCCAGAAGTTAATTCTCCTTTTGGTTTTTCAATAATTTTTATTGAATCATTGGTGATACGACTTTCCCTTAGTTTGAAATAAACAGAGTCTGTTCTACTTGATCCTATAGAATCAGTGACACTTACAAGAAGTAATGTCGAATCATTATCAAAATTTAGTTCTGGAAAATTTTCTTTATAGACTTTTAAGTATTTGGAATTTTCTACGTCATTGGTATATATATATTGATTGTTATCTTTTGGATTAGTTATATGATAATTACTTAGACCTTTATTGTATTGAATTATAAAATCTTTACCTACAGGACTGTATTTTTTAATCTTCAATGTATCCTCATTTCTTTGATATGTATGTAAATTGATTTGACCTATGCTATCATATAATTCAACAACCTCTGAGTGAAAACCAAAAGCTTCATTTTGTGGATTGTTTATCAAATCATCATTGTTATCCTGAAATGTATATAACCGATATTCCCCGTTTTTTAAATTTTTCATCTGATATTTTCCTTCCTTATCAGTAGTGGTAAAATATACGGGCTTACCTTGTCTTAAATTAGCGGTATCGTAATCAGTGGTATATAGTCCAACTACAAAACCTTCTTTTGCTGTATTATCTTTAATATCAGTTATGGTTCCAGATATTTCTAATGAATCTAAATAAGGACCTGTACTAAATGCAATTACGGGGTTTTCCCATAAATTTCCTTCTGTGATGTCTTTTAGTGCTTTTCTGAAATTGAATGTATAAGTGGTAGAATCCTTTAATGGTTTTTCTAATTCTATGGTGAGTTCTTGTTTTTTTAAGGAAGCCTCAAATTGTATATCTTCTCGTGGAGTTATGATTAATTCCTTATCAAGTTGTTCAAGTTTCATCCATTCATTAAAAAATAATTTTATTTCCTGATCATTGAAATTTATTGACTGGTTTTTAGGATTAGACTCATACAGAATAGGTGCTTTTTCGTCTTTTTCACCACCAGTTGGGCCTTGTACTGTGGCACATGCATATAAGATAATTGGAATTAAAAAGGATGCTATTTTTTTGGTCATTTCTTAATAACGTAAATTAGGCTAGAGAAATTATTTTTATTTTTGGAAGCGTAAGTATTTGATTTATAGCCAGTTAAAAATGAATTTACAAATTTATTCTTATTAAATTTATATTTATTGCTAAGTAAACTTATGTAGTAGGCATCTAATTTCATCGGATAGACTTTTTTTACTCTTAGGCCGTGTTTTAACATAAGGGTTTTCATAGTTTCCTGATTGAAATGATATAAGTGTCGTGGGACATCATAAGCTGCCCATTCTTCTTCAAATACCGTTTGCTCGTAACTTTCAATATTAGGTACAGCTACAATAATCTTGCCTTTTTCTTTGAGAATTGTCTTTAATATTTTGATTGTATTATTGATTTCATGTATATGTTCTAAAACATGCCAAAGTGTTATGATATCAAACTTCTTATTTTTAAGATTTAGGTCATCTATTTTTTCCTTTACCTTGGCCTTAGATTTTGCTAATTCCCTTGCTTGATCGTTAGGTTCTATTCCATATGTTTTCCAGCCATCTTCTTTCATTGTTTCTAGAAAATATCCTGTACCACATCCATAATCAAGAATCCTTCCTTTTTTCTGTTTGGCAATTGTATTTATTAATTTCCTTTTTGATGCCAAGGCATATTTTCTTACTAACTTATATATAAAATTGATTGGGGAATTAGCCTTATCCGAATGAGATATATATTCATCAGATTGATAATATTTCCCGATCTCATTTTCATCTGGTCTAGGATTAGTAAATTGAAAGTTACAATTTTCGCAAATCATGATATTAAAACTTTCCTTACTAACAGAATAGTCTTTTATCACTTTATGATTCTTTAGATTCGAAGCACTACAAACGGGGCATTCGCTAAGCTTTTCGTACATATTTATCTTCCTAAGTAAACCATTAAAATTGAAATATCTGCCGGAGTGACCCCGCTTATTCTTGAGGCCTGACCTAAAGTTTGTGGTCTTACTTTTCTTAGCTTTTCCTTGGCCTCTGCTGAAAGTGCAGGGATTTGATTGAAATCCAACGAATCTTTAATTTTCAGATCTTCGAGATTCTTCATTTTTTCAATCATTTGATTTTCTTTCTCTATATAGCTTTCATATTTTATATGAATTTCTGAAGCTTCGATTACTTCTTGAGTAAACCCATTGATCATTTGGTTTAATTCATCTTCTATATGTTGTAATTCTTTAAAGCTAATTTCTGGCCTTTTCAATATACTGTAGGCATTTGTTTTTTCCTTAATTGGTGCAGAATTGATTTCATTTAACCTTTCATTAACGATATTAGGCTTTACTTTATGAGTTTTTAAATTATTAATAAATGAATCAATATGAGATTGTTTTTTCTCAACATGCTTTAATCTTTCATCGGAGGCAAGACCAATTTTATGTCCTAAAGGAGTTAAACGAATATCTGCATTATCTTGTCTTAATAATATTCTATGTTCCGCTCTAGAGGTAAACATTCTGTAAGGTTCTTCTGTGCCTTTATTAATTAGATCATCTATTAAGACGCCAATATAGGCTTCAGACCTTGATAGTATAAAAGGTTCTTGTTCATTTAATTTTAAATGAGCATTGATTCCAGCCATCAATCCTTGGCATGCTGCTTCTTCATAACCTGTTGTACCATTAATTTGACCGGCAAAATATAAATTGTCAACTAATTTTGTTTCTAAAGTAGTTTTTAACTGAGTAGGCGGAAAGAAGTCATATTCTATAGCATATCCAGGTCTAAACATTTTAACATTTCTGAAGCCCTCTATTTCTCTTATAGCTTTATATTGTATATCTTCTGGAAGAGAGGTAGAAAATCCATTTACGTAAACTTCAACTGTATCCCAGCCTTCTGGCTCTACAAATATTTGGTGCCTGTTTCGTTCTGCAAAACGGTTGATTTTATCTTCAATTGAAGGACAGTATCTTGGTCCTAAGCCTTGGATTCTTCCATTAAACATAGGAGATCTTTCAAATCCTTCTTCTAATATTTCATGAACCAATGGATTTGTGTAGGTGATATGGCAACTTCTTTGGTTTTCTAATCTTTTGGTTTCATTTGAGAAAGAGAATTTTTCCGGAAGCTCATCCCCTTTTTGTTCTTCTATTATGCTGTAGTCAATAGTCCTTCCATCTACTCTTGGAGGAGTACCCGTTTTCATTCTTCCCGATTCAAAGCCTAAATCTTCTAGTTGTTCGGTTATTCCTTTAGACGCTCTTTCTGCAGATCTACCACCACCAAATTGTTTTTCACCAATATGGATCAATCCATTTAAGAATGTGCCATTGGTCAGAACCACAGCTTTTGCTTTTATTTTTAAACCCATGCTGGTTTCAATACCGGTAACTTTATTGTTTTCAACAATAATTCCAGACACCATTTCTTGCCAGAAATCAAGGTTGGGAATTCTTTCTAATTGTAATCTCCATTCTTCGGCAAAACGCATACGGTCATTTTGCGATCTTGGGCTCCACATGGCTGGTCCTTTGGATTTATTAAGCATCCTAAACTGAATCATAGACTTATCTGCTATAATACCAGAATAACCCCCAAGTGCATCTATTTCGCGAACAATTTGTCCTTTAGCCACCCCACCTACTGCAGGGTTGCAAGACATTTGGGCAATTGTATTCATATTCATTGTCGCCAGCAAGACTTTTGAGCCCATATTGGCAGCGGCAGCAGCAGCTTCACACCCTGCATGCCCACCTCCTACTACTATTAAATCGTAATCTTGAAACATATTGCTATATATATTCAATGTTCCACGTGGAACACATGATTTTATTTTAGATGTTTATTTACTGTTCCACGTGAAACAGTTTTCGTTTTATTTTTTTGCTTTGTTAATGTTCCACGTGGAACATCCAATTTCCTATAATAATTCAATCGCTTTGTTTTCTTCTACCCTCATTTCTATTTTCTCAGCTTCTGTTTTATCACGGAACCCCATTAAGTGTAATAAGCCGTGTGCCATTACTCTTGCTAATTCCTTTTCCTTGCTTATTTCTAATTTAATAGCATTTTCATTCACTCTCTCAAGACTGATAAATATATCTGCCTCTATAGTGTTTTCTGCTTCCGAAACCTCTTTTAAATCAAATGTTATGATATCAGTATAAGTATCGTGATTTAAATATTCTAAATTGATTTTATGTAAGTATTCGTCAGAACAGAAAATATAATTAATTTCAGTAATCTTGTAATCATAAGAATTGGCAATTTTATGCAACCAATTTTTATGATTTCTTAGTTTTCTTAAATCTATTTTATAATCTTCCTTAAAGAAGTAAATATTGTTCATTAACTTATATAGAAGCTTAATTTTACTTTTTTCCCTTCTTCTTCAAAACTTAATTCATCGCTCAATGCTTTCATCAAGAATATCCCTCTTCCACCTGGTTTATCGATGTTTTCCGGTGCAGTTGGATCAGGAAGAGCATTATAATCAAATCCTTGGCCTTCATCCGAAACATTAAAGACTATGGTGTTGTCTTCCATATTGAGTGAGAGAAAAACATTTTTTTCTTTATTGCCTTGGTTTCCATGGATAATGGCATTATTAACGGATTCCGTTACTGCAATCATGATGTTGCCATAAATGTCATCATTCAGGTCAAATTTTTCCTTTGCATTGTCAATAAAGCTCTCAACAATTCTTATGTTCTCACTGAGAGATGGAATACTTATACTGATTTCGCTCATTGTATTAGGTTTTCTTTTGATTTTAATCGATTATAATATTTATTGATTTCGTTTTTATAGTAAGGGGTAAAGTTCGGTGGAACGTTCCTTAACTGTTCAATTTCCTTCTGTTTCTCTTTTATATATTCTTCAAAAGCGTTAGGGATACGTTCTCTTTCATATTCTGTTGCAGTCTCCCCTTTTCTTTCATCCTTTTCTTCTTGTTCTTCTCGTGCTTTTTCGGATTCTAATAATCTAGTCACTATTTTTTGCTGTCTCTCTATTAATTTTCTGTCCAAACGCTTATTAACTAAATCCTCTTCTATTTTTTCCATTTCTTCCGAGATACTACCATTGTTTCCCCCGTTTTCATTTCCGTTTTCTGAATTCATTTGTTTCTCAAGCTCTTCCATTATTTGCCTGATTTTAGCTTGTTCGCGTGCTAGTTCTCCTAATTCTTCAGAAAATTGCCTACCTGATTTTTGTCCTTTGCTTAATTCCTGCGTCTTTTGGTTGAGGGATTCTTGCATTTGAGATAGGCTTGGTGTTTGTTGGTTGCCTTGTGATTCTTGCCCCATTCCCATGGATGATTGCATTTGCATCTGCATTTGCTCAAGAACATCATCCAGCATAAGAGCTAGGTTATTCATAGAGGTCATGGCAAATTGCTGTTCGCCTATAGCCTTTTCATTTTCTCTTTCTCGTAAAGCTTTGACACTAGATTCCATTGACTCATTCATTTGGTCAAGTTCTTTGTAAATAAAATTTTTAAGTTGAAATACACGTTCTGCTAAAGTAGAAAGACTATCTTCCACAATTTTAGCATCATCTTGCATGGCCAGTTGTTTTTCTGATAAAGTAATAAACCTAGGATCGCTTGGGTTAACTTCTTTAAATTTATTCATTAATTTTTCTTGCCTAAATGACAGCTTTAATAGATTATCGACAATATTTTTCAAGTCATCAATATTTTCCTGTAACATTTCCATTTCCATACCCATTTGCATGGAAGATAGCATTTCAGACATTTTTTTCATTTCATCTGCCGCTTTTTGCTGTTGTTCGCTAGCGCCTTTTTTGTTGTTCTCTTGAATTTTTTGCTGACTGTTCTGCTGGCTTAAGTCTATTTCGCTTTCTTGTTCTTTTGTATTCTGAAGTGCATTAGGTTGTTTTAAAGACTGATTGCGCTTTTCAATCTCTCTTAATTCCTCTTGTAATTTCTCAAAATCTTCATTTACCTTTTTTTGCTTTTCTAAAGCTTCTTTTTGTTCTTTTTCAGACTCAAAATTTTCTTCATCATCACCATTTCCCTCATCCCCATCATTTTTTTTTGGTGTTGAAGAATTTTCTTTAGGTTTATTTTCCTCAGCTAATTTCTTTTGTTCTTTTTCTAATTCTTTGAATTTCTCCCCCACCTGCTTCATATCATACTGGATTTCCATTCTCTTAAATAACTCCATCAATCTTTCCATCTCCTTAAGCTTATTTTTCTCTTGCTTTTTAAGGTCTTCAACTGATTCTCTAAATTCATCAGATTGATTTTGCTCTTCTAAAAGGGATTTTATTTTTTCCATGAGTTCCTCATTCTCATCTTGAAGCATCTCTTCCATTAAGTTTTCCAGCTGTTCAGATTTTTCTCTGAGTTGGTCATCTTCTTTATTAAACCGTTCTCTCTTTGCTTGATTTTTCTCAAGTTCATTTTTTATTTTCTCTAATTCCTTTCTTCTATTCTCTCGTTCTTGAAAAATTTCTTCAATTAACTTTTTATCTTCCCAATCAAGGTTTCTTTTTGTTTTAAGGATTTCTTCTAATTCTTCTAATTTTAAATTAGTCCTTTTAGTGGCATCTATGTTTTTATCTAACTGATTTTCAGTAGATTGACTAGTTTTTCTGATTTCTTCTTCAATTTTTTCATCATTGGGTAATTGAAAATAATAGGTTGTGCTTTTTGAATATTTTGGTCCGTTAATACCGTCATTATCCGCAACTTCAACGAAGTACTCTAATCTTATGTCTTTATCAGTTAAAAGAGAATCTATTTCCCAAACTTTGAAATATTTTTGATTGAGGATTTTTTGATCGAAGGACAACGGAATAAAGCCTTTTTCCAATACTTCCCCTTTTTTTAGTTTTTGGTAAACAATTCTTAATTGGGAAAAACCATAATCATCACTTATTTCACCTGCTATAGCTACTTGGTTAAAGTATGTGCTGTCATTAATTGGGTTTAAGTTTATTTCAGGATGCTTATCTTTAATTACTTCAATTGAATAGTTGATTTTATGATTGTATGATGCTTCAGTATTAAATAAATTCAATTGATATTGTGCACTTTCTATCAATATTTTTGACAAATTAAAGGTGTTATTATTAATTTTAGTAAAAGGAGTGCTATCATTATTAATACTTATGGATAACAGATCGCTGGATCTACTTTTAATAAGCCATTCTGCTTCTGTTCCTTCTGGAATGATAAGATTTCCAGAATTACTTATTCTTTCTGTCTTTGTTCCAATATAGTCAGGATAATTTAGTGTAATGTTCATATCCTGAATTCTTGGCTTTTCAAATATCTTCAAAACATAGTTACCTGAATAGAAGCCTGCCGCCTCTAAATTGAAATTCAAATCCTTTTGAACATTTTTTATAACGAACTGAAATTCATTATTGGATATTTTTTCAAATTTCTGTTTTACGCCATCCTTATTAATATATAAATCCTGTGGTAGCTCGTTTCCTTCCAATTTAGCTTTAAGGGTATAGTTTTCGCCTTTAAAGCTTTTTAACTCATCATTTTCTACTATAAATGAAAAAGGAGCTTTTGGAATAAAATCCTCGTTGAATTTTATAATACGATAACTTCCTTCAGTAATCATATTAGGGGAAAGCATAAGAATTAGTCCAATGATGATGGTGGGAATTATCAAATAAGGTAAATAAGGAGAATTTGAAGATTTTATATTAATACTTTCCTTAAAATTCAGCAGAGCAATTTTTTCAGACTTTTGATCGATACTTGCAGCAATGAGGCTATTTTCATTGGAAGTTATTTTATTTAACTGTATGATATTCAAAAGTTTATCACTTATTTCAGGAAAAAATTTTCCTATTTGCCTTGCCGCTTCAGCATCGCTTAATTGCTCTCCATTTTTAAGGAGATGAAAAGCAGGAATCAAAAGGGAACGGATCAGGACATAAACAATTATTAGGGAAGAAAGGCTAAAAATAATTGTTCTAGCAAAACTGCTCATCTGAAAACTATATTCTAACCAACTACTAATCAACAAAATAAATAGAAAAATAGCCATGTTGACAATAATGCCTTTTACTATTTTATTCAAATAGTATTTTCTCTTATAAGCCCTTAGCTTATCAAGAATTTCCGCTATGTTCCTATTTTCCTTCACTTCAGTTATAACGGGAATTTTAAAACAATGATTTCCAATATATTATCAATTTCAGGATACATCTAATTCAATTTTTACTGGGCAATGATCAGAATGTTTAACATCCTGTAAAATATCAGCTGATTGAAGTTTATGGAGTAAGTTTTCCGAAAGCATGTGGTAATCAATTCTCCAACCTTTATTTCTTTCTCTTGCCGCAGAACGATAACTCCACCAACTGTATTGGTCAGGTTCTTTATTCAAATGTCTAAAAGTATCAATAAACCCATCATTTAAGAATTCAGTCATCCATTCTCTTTCTTCAGGTAAAAAACCCGAACTATTTTTATTTCTTACCGGGTCATGGATATCAATCGGCTGATGGCAAATATTATAATCACCACAAATTAGAAGATTAGGATAGTCTTGCTTCAGCTCTTGAATATAATTCCTGAAATCGGCCAGCCATTTCATTTTGAAATCTTGACGGGGATCACCGCTGGAACCGCTGGGCATATAAGTGCTGATAATTGAAAAATCATTAAAATCGGCTCTAATTACTCTTCCTTCCCTATCATATTCCGGTATTCCACAACCGACCTCAACATTTTTAGGTTTTATTTTCGTAAAAATACCAACACCACTGTAGCCTTTTTTCTCTGCCGAGTGCCAATAAATATGGTACCCTAAATTTTCGAAAACAGAAAGGTCAATTTGGTCTTGATTGGCTTTTAATTCTTGCAGGCAAAAAACATCGGGTTCTTCGTTTTGAAGCCAAACGCTTAAACCTTTTCTTTCTGCTGCCCTAATTCCATTTACGTTGTAAGAAATGATATTCATTAATAAATTATCAAATTAAAATTCTAAACCGATTTCTTGCTCAAAATACTCAATTACATGCATTTTAAGCAATTTTTCCTGTTCTAATAAGTCAAAATGCGGAAGTTTTTTAATTACCTTCCAATGTGGCCATCCATTTTCGTCTATTCCTTCTAATTCATAAAAACCTGAAAGACTTAAAACCTTGCAAATGGCAATATGCATTAAATCTTGTTTCTCCTCTTTGCTGAAATTATGAGGACCTTTACCCAATTCTTGAACTCCTATTAAAAAAAGTATGGCATTCATATCTTTTGGTTTTCTGCCTACCGAATCCTTTAAAGCCAATCTTAAGGCTTGCCATCTTCTTTCGAGATCAAGATCTTTTTTAATCATCAGCGTTTTCTTTCAAATACTCCCAATATTCCACTGCTCTTCTTAAATGTGGAATAACAATAGTGCCACCGATTAAATTGGCTATTGAAAAAACTTCAAATACTTGTTCTTCCGTAACCCCCATTTCAAAGCATTTTCCCAAATGGTAGCGAACACAATCATCGCAACGCAAAACCATGGAAGATGATAGACCAATCATTTCTTTGGTTTTTTTATCTACACTGCCTTCTGCAAAAGCATTAGTGTCTAGATTGAATATGCGCTTAAGGATTTTATTGTTGCTCCCCACGATTTTATCGTTCATTTTTGCGCGATATTCGTTGAATTCTTCTACTTTATTCATATATTAAAAATACTATCAAAATTGAAAATTTAATTAACCCGCAAAGTTAGCCGTTGTGAACTTAGGAAACCAAAACTTTAGCTTAATTGTATCAGATTTTTGGGCACTATTTTTTCCCAATTATTGTAGTGTCTGCAATTTAACCTTATCAAAGTCCGAAAATTTGGTTTGCAGTCATTGTCTTTCAAATCTGAACAAAACTAATTTGCACCTTGATCAACCCAATCAACTTCATAGGAGGTTTTTTGATATCCCTAATCTTAAATATGCTATGACTTATGCCTGGTTTCAAAAAGATTCCGTTATTCAAGAACTTTTGCACCAACTCAAATATGAAGGAAACGAGGCAATAGGGCTTTTGTTGGGGGAAATTTATGGGAAAGAATTATCCCAGTATTTCTCTGATGAATGGGATTTAATCACAAGCGTCCCTATTCATTACAAGAAACAAAGAAAAAGGGGTTATAATCAAAGCGATCTTATTGCAGAAGGAATGAGTTCTGCTTTAAATATTCCTTTTGAGCCTATAATTAAAAAAACAGTCAACAAAAAGAGCCAAACCAAAAAACACAGAATAGAGAGATTTGATAATGTTGAATCAACCTTTCAACTTATAAATCCGAATAAAAATATATATGAGAAAAGGGTATTATTGGTTGATGATGTGCTAACCACAGGCGCTACTCTTCAGTCTAGTTCTCAACCATTGATAAAAGGTGGAGCGGAAATATCCATTGCTACCATTTCCGCTACCAGAAATTAAATAGAGCCCATTAGGTAATTATTTGAGAAAAGAATGCGTCTATCTGATATTCAATTCCAAAAGCATATTTTGAGAAATTAACTAATAAAGTCTATATAAATTATTCTTGATTAATGGAATTTAGCATAGCCACTACATGGTTTCCTAAGGATTCGGCTACTATTTTTTTATATTCCGTTGAATTAGTAAACCCACCATCTTTATTAAAGAATTCTGCCATTATTGACCCCCAATCACTATTTTTTGGCATTATGAAACCAAATTCTTCACCGGTTTTATCGCCAGCAGGATGCCTTTTAATATTTTGTGCTTCTTCTATAGCAGTTAAATAGGATGAAAAATCTAAATAGGTAAAGTATTTTTCATTTTGGTTTACTTTTTCATAGCATTCCCTAAATGAATTAACGGATTCTATTTTAAGGGATGGAAATGAACTTGCTTTTAATTCCTTAGCTCTTTTTTCATGTGTTGTCCCGCTTTGAACAATTAAAGTCATACCAGAAAACTCACTGGAAATATTATTAAAGCTACTTAATTCCGAGACGGATTTGTTGGTTAGTAAAATAGAAACATTGGAGAAAAATGAGGGGCTAAATTTAACCTCGCTCTTTCTTGCTTGTGTTATTGTGACATCTGCTAAACCAAAAACCCCTCCATTGGCATTTTGAACACTTTTATAAAACTCGTTAAAGTCTATCGCATCCTTTGGCTGATGCACATTTACTTTTAAATCAACCGAGTGATTGTTTTCTACATATTCCACAAATTTATCCCAAATTTTAATGCATAGACCATCTAATTCTCCGCCATTTTCATAGATGAATTTTCCAGAATAATTGTAAGTAATCGTGACTTCTCCAGCCCCATTTGATTGAGTCTCCTTCCAACTATCTCCCGATAATTGTGAATTTGCAGTAAAGCTTAAAAATAATGCCGAAATGATTAATATTAGATTTTTCATATCTTGAAGTGTTTGATGTTTATCTTAAATATTTATTATATTCAATTTAAACAATTCTAATTTTAATTAAAACAGATATTAAATTGTTTTTGTTCTATTATAGAAAAAAGCATAGATTTATTAGACTTGGAAAAATCTAATTATATGTAAGAACTAGTGCTTAATTTCGATTCCAATTCGGAAAATTTATAACTTAAAAGAAGCATACTTATCATTCATAACTTATTGGTGTATGCTCATCGAAATCATGCGAATTTAGTATAGTGTGACTTATGGCTTCAGGTTGAAGAAAGGCAGAGCTATATTTTTTTGAGAAAAAAAGAAATAATGATTTCTGAATCTAGAACTTAGGTTTATCGGAGTTTTTCTAATATCAAATCCTGATGTCGGAGGTAAAGGATGAAATTTTCTAATAAGATATCAGAGGCTTCTTTTGCCTCTTGTTGAGCCAATACTTTTTCACATACTCTATAAAGCACTTGTCTTGATGATAATCCATGAGTTTTGGCCACTTTCATTATAAAATTTGAAACCTCATCTTCATGTAAAGCTCCTTCTTCTAAATTATCCAACCTATTGATTTCAGATTTTAAAGCTTCTACTTCTGCTAACTGAGTAGGTTTTTTTGATAAATAATCCTTATCATCATCTCTTGATTCAGAAGATTGATTTTTCATAAATTCATTCAAATCCTTTAAAGTATCTTTTTTCTTAGCCATGGTCATCAATATTTAGAGATGTGAAAGAATTGCTTTTGCAATCGGTAAAAATTCTTTTTCAGCCAATATGGTACTGAAATTAGCAAAAATATTCTTTGCTGGAACTTTTACATCCAATATTTCAGCATCCAATTCGGAAAGCGCATCTTTAACGGTATCAATTTTAGTAGCAGAATGAACCCTATTGGGCAAAATCAATATTTTCAAGCTTTCATTTTCTTTTTGTGCATGTTTAATATCTTCCACTGTTTGATAGGTTACCAGCAAATCATTAGGCGTTAAACTTGTAGGAACAATCACCAAGTCACTTTTCAAACTTAATTTTTTGATATGTTCATCTGTGGTTTTTCCAGCACTATCTACAACAATAAAATCCAGCTTTCTATTTTTCAATTCTGCTATATCATCCAAGGCCTTATGGTCTTCAGAACCAATAATAGGAAAAACTGCAGATTCTTTTGCGCCAGTTTTATAAAGTTCCATTTTTCTCAATGTATTGAGCGTATAATTAGTGTCGGTTTCCAACATGGCCAAGGAATGCCCTAAACTGTGAAGCATGGTGGCAAAATGAATAGCGCTCGTGGTTTTTCCTGTGCCGCCTTTTCTTGAGATAAATGAAATTATTTTTGTCATACCAAAAAATGAATATCAATAAAAATACATAGCTGTAACTCTTTTTCCAAATCTAGGTTAAATTTGCAAAAAAGATAATGAAGAAAAGTTTTAATATAGAGGAATTCAACGAATTAATAAGATCAAGGAGGTCTATTTATCCTGCGCAATATACGAGTGAAAGAGTAGATGATCGAATAATTGATCAAATGCTGGAAAATGCCAACTGGGCGCCCAACCATAAACATACGGAACCTTGGCGTTTTATAGTTTTCACACAGCAGGGATTGGATCAGCTGGGAAAATTTCAATCGGAAATTTATCAACAAGTTTCCACTGCCAAGGGTAATTTTGACGAAGCAAAAATGGAAAAATTGAGAAATAAACCCTTAATGGCTTCACATGTGATCGCAATTGGCATGAAAAGGGATGAAAAGCAAAGTATTCCTGTTGAAGAGGAAATTGCGGCTGTTGCTTCTGCCGTTCAAAATATGCAATTGACAGCAAGTGCTTATGGAGTCGGCTGTTACTGGAGCTCGGGAGGAATAACCTATATGGAAGAGGCAAAAAATGCCTTAGGATTAGAAAAAGAAGATAAATTAATGGGATTTTTATATGTTGGCATTCCTAAAGAAGGATTTTGGCCAGAAGGAAAAAGAAAACCCATTAATGATAAAGTAAATTGGGTAAGAGAATAATAGGTATATGAATCAATTTTGGCCATATTTTTCGATAGTAATCGCTTGGATGATTTTTGGAATTGCCCATTCAGTTTTGGCATCTTCTTTAATAAAGGAGAAAATTAATTTAAGTCCGGTAAATTATCGAAGGTTGTACAATATTATTTCCATATTTGCTGTCTTATTCATTTTCATATTGGGCAGTACAATTCAACCTCAATTTTTATTTCCAAAAGATCAAAGTAGTAAGGCAATCGGCTTAATTATAGCAACCTTTGGATTTTTATTAGCGAAGTTGGCTTTTAAACCTATTAGTTTTTCTGAATTTATGGGAATTAAATCAGAAACTAATCAAAAGCTCATTACTAAAGGAATTTATGGAAGAATGCGACACCCACTTTATACAGCACTAATTTTAGGTATTGTTGGCTTTGTCATTTTCAGCCCTACTTACACAAATTTGGTACATGCCATTTGCATATTGATTTACCTATTCATTGGCATTTATTATGAAGAAAAGAGGTTGTCAGCTCATTTTGGTAAAGAATATGAAGAATATAAAAGTCAAACCCCCATGCTTTTTCCCACTTTCAAACGATAAAGGATAAAATTTTAATTAAAAACTCTGACACTTTTTTGATAAAAAAATGGTTTATTTATTTGATTACACCTACATATTGCCTCGTTAGTCGAAATATGTGGTGAAAACTGAAAAATTAACAGTGAATTATTTTACTTTTTATGTTAGCAAACTACATTTGAAGTGTATATTTGCGCCACGCAATTTTAAATTCCTTTATGGAACTTATTCAAAATAAGCATTTTAGTCAAGAACAAATCGAGCAGTACAAGGAAGAGTTTGAATCTTCCAAACCTTTCCACCACATTATCCTAGATGACTTTTTGTCAACAGAGGTCGCTGAAAAACTCCATAACTTCTTTCCTGAAGACGAGCTTTTCAACAAGCCTAAAAAGGATAAGCATGAAAATAAGCTGGAAGGAGATAAGTTTGAGGAATATCCTCGCTTATTTAATCTGCTGAAGGAAGAAATTGCGCAACCAAAATTTTTGGAATTTATTGAGCAGGTGACAGGCATTAAAAATGCCTTTATCACCAATGATGGTTTCGGAGTAGGGATTCAAAAAGGTAAAAAAGGCTCTTTTGAGGATGTTCATGTAGATTTTAATATTCATCCAGAAAAGGATGTGCAAAGGAGACTAAACCTTCAACTTTACCTAACACCAAGATGGAAACCTGAATGGAACGGTGCATTGGAAATGTGGAACGATTGTGTTTCGAAGTGTAAAAAAGCCGTTTCTTGCCGATTCAACAGAGCAGTGATTTTCGAAGTAAAAGATACTTCATATTATGGTTATACCAAGCCTTTGGAATGTCCGGATAAGCAAGAAAGAAAAATGTTCTCTGCCACTTTTTACACTAAAAAGGAAAAAGAGGATATAACTTTTCATGACACTATTTTCCCTGAGCATCAGGAAGAAAAACCACAGCCCTCCTTTTTTGAAAGTATCAAAAAAGCATTAAAAGTAAGCTAAGCAATAATCATGGCCAACGTATCCACCACGGAAATCACATCCGACTCTATTGCATCCGATAATCCTATTCATCAGCGACTTTTGTCCGCTTATGTTTATGCACAGCCACAAATTGAAGGAAAATTATTGGAAATTGGTTGTGGAACCGGCCGAGGCTTGGAAATTTTGGTGAATTCTGCGGATCATTATACTGGAATTGATAAATATAAAAGCTTAACAGATCAGCTGCAGGCAGAATATCCCCAAGCGGATTTCAAAGCTATGCATATTCCACCACTAACCGGAATAGCAGACAATACTTTTGATACCGTGGTTTCATTTCAAGTAATTGAGCACATCAAAGATGATAAAAGCTTTTTGAAGGAAATTCATAGAGTATTAAAGCCAGGAGGAAAAGCGATTATTTCTACACCCAACAAAAAAATGACCTTGACCAGAAATCCCTGGCATGTGAGAGAGTATTTTGCACCTGAATTGGAAGCACTCTGTAAAAGCATTTTTTCAAAGGTGGAAGCCAATGGCATTGCAGGAAACGATAAGGTGATGGATTATCATGAAAAAAACAGACAATCTGTAAAGAAAATTACTCGTTTTGATATTTTAAATTTACAATACAGACTACCTGCCCCTTTATTAAGAATTCCTTATGAATTCTTGAATAGAGTAAATAGAAATAAGCTAGATCAGGCAGACAATTCCTTGGTGAAATCCATCACCGTAGCGGATTATTATGTGAATGATAATGCGGAAGAAAGCCTGGATTTATTCTATACTTTGGAAAAGTAAATGGCGAATTTTACTTCATTCCAGGCAAACTTATCCCTTTTAATTTTCTATAAAGGTTTATTGCATATCTATCTGTCATTCCACTAATGTAGTCTATGCAAATCAAACTGATTTCATAAAGACTGGCCGTATCAGTAATTAATTCTTGATAGGTTTCGGGCAATAATCTAAAAACAGTTAGATCTTTTTTACTTGATTCCTCTATGTCTTTTTGTGCAATGGCTGCACCTAGGAACTCTTCTAATAAGCCTTCCAAAACACGATGTCCAACCACTTCGGTTTGTAAAACTAAGGGAGAACGATAAATTTTCTGAACAGAAACCTCAATAATATCCCTTAAGACTCTTTTAGAAGGAACTTGGCTCATTAAAGATGAGTCAAAATTTCCGCTTAAAATATCTTCTTCGTTTGCAATGAAAACCTCAGCGCATTCATTGATGAGTTTATTAATGCAAAGCGCTCGTAAATAAGCGATTTTTTCATTTTTGCCTTTAGTTTTTTCTAGCTTTTCTGGCAAATAGGAATCGCCTAAAACATTGGCTAGCAAATCACGAGCTTGCTCATAAAGAACCCAACCCAATCGGCAACCATCTTCCAAATCAATTACATGATAGCAAATATCATCCGCAGCTTCTACTAGAAAGGTTAAAGGATGACGCACCCAGCTCATTTCGTTTGAAAGCCGAATTAAACCCAATTCATTAGCTAATTTTTCAAAATAATCCTTTTCAGTTTGGAAGAAACCGTATTTCTTCTGACTTTTTCGGTTGCTGTCTTTTTCAAAAAGATGGGCAGTTCTAGGGTATTTACTGAAAGCGGCTAAGGTACTGTAGGTTAATTTTATTCCCCTATTATCCGGTCTGTGGAACAACCGGAAGCCTTGTGCATTTCCTTCAAAGTTTATTAAATCTTCCCATTCTTCCACTGAAACTTGAGATTGTATCCATTTGCCTATTTGGCTATTTCTGAAAAAAGCTGAAATGGCATCTTCCCCCGAATGACCAAATGGCGGATTTCCGATATCATGGGCTAATGAAGCGGCCGCTACAATTGCACCAAAGTCAAAAGATGAAAAGCCCGATTCCTGCAATTCAGAGTATTTTTCCACTATGGATTCTCCCACTTTTTTACCGAGTGAACGACCTACGCTACTTACTTCTAAGCTGTGTGTTAACCGAGTATGAACAAAATCTTCCTCGGGTAAAGGAACTACTTGGGTTTTATCCTGCAACCTACGAAAAGGATGAGAAAAAATAATTCTATCGTAATCTTGCTCGAAAAATGATCGTGCAGAAGACTGATTGGTATTAGTGCTTTGCTCTAAGCGATTTGGGTTTAGTAATTTTAGCCAATTCATTTTTTCCATAGCTTAAAATTAATGGAAAGAATTGATTTAAGAATTATAGAATGGAGATAAAAGACAGAGACTTTCCATAAGTAGGCTCCTATGGAGCCAATAACAAATAAGCCTTGATAATAATATGCTCTTAAAGAAATTTGTATATTAAAGTTTCCGATTTATTTGTAAATCACTTTATGATAAGATGTTTTTACCTGTAATAAATTGGTTGAATTAACTTCTTGATCATTGCTTCAACAGAAGAAAAAACCCTTGGGTCACTTTGGAAAGAATCATCAGCATTGTAAAACAAAATTTTATTAGTTTTCCTGTCCGCTAGCACTAATTTAATACTAACCCAATTCAGTCCGGAACGACCTAATAAAATGGTGTTAGTCTGTAAGCTTTGTTTCATTACATAGTTTGGTTCATAATCAGGATGATAATAACCGTAAAAAAATGTAGCCATAAAGTATCTACTCTTATTCCCATGCCTATCATTTTTTAGCCATTCAGGTAAATGA
This sequence comes from Marivirga sp., assembly GCF_051117495.1. Lineage (NCBI taxonomy): Bacteria > Pseudomonadati > Bacteroidota > Cytophagia > Cytophagales > Marivirgaceae > Marivirga > Marivirga sp. The sequence goes on from NZ_JBNPEF010000001.1 coordinate 38,980, forward strand.
ATATTGTCCAATCCGCTTTTTGAGGAATCAAGGTCATTGAAAAAGGCAGTAATTTCATCATCTATATTTGGCTTTAGAAAAAAGGGCTCACTTTCCAAGCTGTACTTTCTCTTTAATGTTGAGCTAGTTGTTTCCGATATTCTTTTCGATACTTCTAATGATAGTTCTTCATCTGGTAACCGCTTGGTTTTAGATGCGGCCTCTACGATTACATGAGGAGATAAAAGTGCTAGGGTATCTACAGAAAGGCTTGAATCCTTGAAAGCGCTAGCCTGCTTTCCTGATTTACATCCATAATTGAAAAAGGAAAGGCCGATAAACAGAATTAGGTAGGTCAGAAATACTTGTCGCTTTGCTAAATTACCGATTCTCACTTCTCACAATCGTATTATCGATATACAAATTCCTTCCCGATAGGCTAGTGTAATATTCCCTCAGTTTTCTAGGAGAAGGACTATTAGTTGGGTATCCGCTTAAATTATAGAACGAATTGCCACATTCGCATTCCAGATATTGTTGGCCAGCATTCATGGAAACAATTGAACATTCTTTTTCAGGCTCATAAGGGCAGGTTCTTTCAAAAGCAGCATAATCATTTTCTGCTCTTTTGACTACAATCACTCCATTTAAGCCCACATCTGGTAGAATCACATTTTTTTCAAACTGTAGGCTTTGATAGCTTACCAAATCAAGATTTAGAGATAATTGAAAAGGATCTGGCAAAGGGAGTTCATCTACAAAAACCTCAGGGTTTTCTTCTCCACAACCCAAAAGAAGTACCAGGGGCACCAAGAAAACAAATGAAAATTTCTTAATTATAGTCATAGAAACCTTTGCCGCTTTTTCTACCGTGGTGGCCGGCATCCACTTTTTGTTGTTGAATTCTGCTTGGTCTGAATTTGCTGTCATAATAAAATGATTCAAACATTGACTTGGTTACTGAAAAGTTAGTGTCCACGCCTATTAAATCCATTAACCGAAAAGGACCCATTTTAAATCCCGAACTTTCCACTAATCTGTCAATTTGTTCGAAATCGGCTACATTTTCTTCCGCTATTTTTAAAGACTCTACATAAAAATGGCGTGCCACCCGATTAACGATGAAACCAGGTGAATCTTTTGCCATCACCGCCTTTTTACCCATTTTTTCAGCCAATGCTTTTGTAGTTTCCGCTATTTCAGGATTAGTAGCAGCTCCAGAAATAATTTCTACTAATTTCATGATGTGGGCAGGGTTGAAGAAATGCATGCCCACCAATCTATCAGGATTTTTTAATCCAGCCCCAATTTGAGTGATTGGAATGGAAGAAGTATTGGTAGCTAAAATAGTATTTTCAGCATTAATTTTTTCCAGCTCACTGAAAATATCAATTTTCACTTGTAGTTTTTCAACTACTGCTTCAATGATAACATCCGCCTTTAAATTATCTAATTCAGATATGAAACTAATGTTTTGAAGACAAGCATCCTTTTGTTCATTAGTTACTTTTCCTTTTTCAATTCCTTTTTCAAGGTTTTTGGTAACCGCAGTTTTGGCTTTATCCAAAGCCGCTTCTTGAATGTCGAAAATAATAGTTTGGTATCCGGCCATGGCGCTCATTTGTGCAATGCCCGAACCCATGGTTCCAGCTCCTACTATTCCTATGCTTTTGATGTCTTCTAAATTCATTTCTTAATTATTCTTATCAACTCAAATGCTTAAACTGATTTAGGAACCTCACATCATTTTCCGAGTAAAGCCTTAAATCATTTACTTGAAACTTTAGCATGGCAATTCTTTCTATTCCCATACCAAAAGCAAATCCGGTATATTCTTCTGAATCAATGCCACAATTTTCTAAAACATTCGGGTCAATCATACCAGATCCTAAAATCTCTACCCAGCCTGAATATTTACAAATATTGCAACCTTTCCCTTTACATATGTTGCATGAAATATCCATTTCGGCACTTGGTTCTGTAAAAGGAAAATAAGAAGGGCGGAACCTAACTTTTGTGTCTTGACCGAAAAGCTCTTTAGCGAAATAATAAAGTGTTTGCTTTAAATCTACTAAGCCCACATTTTTATCTACAAAGAATCCTTCCACTTGATGGAAAAAACAATGTGCGCGAGCTGAAATAGCCTCATTTCTGTAAACCCTTCCTGGTGCCAAAGTTCTAAAGGGGGGTTTTTGATTTTCCATAGTTCTGATTTGCACAGAAGAAGTATGCGTTCTCAAAGCAATATCAGGATTACTTTCAATAAAGAAAGTGTCCTGCATTTCTCTTGCGGGATGGTTTTCAGGGAAATTCAAAGCGGTAAAATTGTGGAAATCGTCTTCAATCTCTGGTCCATCTGCCACATTAAAGCCAATCTTTTGGAAAATTTCTACGATACGATTGTGCACATAAGTCAATGGGTGAACAGTACCTAAATTAACATTTGGAGGCAATGTCAAATCAATTGGGGCAGAAGATTTACTTCCAGCATTACTGCTTTCTAAACCGGCAATCAGATCTTTGAATTTTTCTTCCGCCTGTTGCTTTACTTCATTAACGGCTTGTCCATAAGCTTTTCGCTCATCAGGTGCAATATTTTTCATGTCAGCAAAAAGCTCACCCAAAACGCTTTTACGACTAATAAATTTTAATCTATAAGCCTCTAACTCTTCTTGAGTTTTGGCTGTTGCTGCTGATATTTCAGCTTTTAATGCTTTTATCTTTTCAGACATTGAATTTCAAATCAGTTTTAATCCTAAAAAACAAAGTTAAACGAAAATGGCGGAATATTAAACTAGAGGGGGGACTTGTTAAGAATATAGAAATGTATTGGCTTTCAATTTTTACAATGGTCTTATTTAACCACAATAGTAACAATAGAAAACAAAGGGTTTTCGCTAAAGCGAAAGCCGCCACTAGTGCATCATAAAAAAGTCTAATTCATATACTGTTCCCACCACTCCTGAAAAACGATTAATGCCCAAACATGTGCATGACTATCTTCAGGATTGTTTGAAAACAGCTTTTTTTTCAATGCTTGAATTCCACTCCAATCAAAGACTTCTTGTGAATTTATTAATTCTTTGCTCAACCATTTGTCATTGATCTCGCTTTTTAAATCTTTTCTGAGCCAATTCAAGAGCGGAACTTCAAAACCGTGTTTCGGGCGATTGTAAATTTTTTCAGGCAAAAGATCTCTAAATGTATCCTGTAAAATCATCTTTTTTCTTTTGCCATTCACTTTGAATTCTTCGGGCAAGCTGTTAGCAAAAGCGACTAAATCATGATCCAGAAAGGGGACTCGAACTTCCAAAGCATGTTGCATGCTCATCAAATCTACTTTTTGCAACATATCGCCTTGTAAAACCAACTCTTGATCTAACTGCAAAGATTGATTGATAGACTTTGAAGTCAGTGTTGCAAGCAAATTGTCCTTCCATAAATCATAAGCTTCAAAATCAACATCTTCCAAAACGGCATTTGATAAGATATCAGTAGTTTTTCTTGCAGATTGTAAACTCGCCAAGGCCCAATATTGAGATTGTACATCCAGTTTTGAAGCAACTGCAAACTTCTTTAATTGTCTAGATAGATTACCAAAAGGGTTATTTCTTGACTTGGGTAATATATTCCACAATGGACTTAGTGCGCTCACCAATTTTTCTTTTGCGCCCGGATGCCAAAGTCTATATAGCGCAGCATGTTTGTTATATCCAGCAAAGAGTTCATCTGCGCCATCTCCAGATAAAGCAACCGTAACATTTTCTTTAGTCAATTGACTTAATGCATAAACAGGAAGTGCAGAGCTGTCGGCAAAAGGCTCAGAAAAACTTTTGAGCATTTTAGGTAAATAGTCGTACAAATCTTCTAAACTTAGGGAAAATACTTGATGCTTGGATCCAATATGCTTTGCCACAGCATTGGCATATTCCGTTTCATCAAAATATGAATGGCCTTTATAGCCAATGGAAAAGGTATTTAGGTCCTCTACCTTTTGAGAGGCAATGGCTGAAATGATGGATGAATCCACTCCCCCACTTAAAAAAGTGCCCAAAGGAACATCCGCCACCAATCTTCTTTCTACAGCCTTTTCCATCAAAGCTTTTAGTTGGATTTGAGCGTCCTGGTATGAGGCCTGAAAGGGATTATCAAAAGTGTTTTTTAATTCATAATAAGTATTGATTTCAACCGATTTCTTTCTGATAAGGGCATATTGACCAGGCATTAATTTTTTTACCCCTTTCACCATACTCATAGGAGCGGGTAAATAATTCAATTGCAGATAAGTATAAAGCGAATTAGTGTCTATTGCTTTATCAATTCCGAATTTTAAAATAGCTTTTAATTCGCTGCCAAAAATAAAGCGGTCTTCATCTTCAAAATAGTAAAAGGGTTTAATGCCATATCTATCTCTAGCCACCAGCATTTCTTCTTTTTGCTGATCATAAAATGCAAAAGCGAAGAATCCATATAATTGGTTTAGTGCATCCTTTCCTTCATGAATCAGCAATTGCAAAAGCACTTCAGTATCAGACTCGGTTTCAAATTCAACTCCTTTTGAATTCAAATCTTGTCTAAGGCTTTTATAATTATAAATCTCCCCATTAAAAACCAATTGGTAGCGACCAGAATGAGCAGACATCGGCTGATTGGAATTGGGGGTTAGGTCAATAATAGACAACCGTCTATGGCCCAACGCCACAAAATCACCCACAAAAACCTTTTGAAAATCAGGGCCTCGATGTTCTAATGTTTCTGTAGCCAAAGAAATATTAGGAAGGTTAAACCTGCCAATTTCATTAAATGCAAATACTCCGGTTATGCCGCACATGCTGCGAAGATAGTTAATATTTTTTCGATAGAAGGTAAGGTTTATCGGAGAATACAGCTTGCACAATATTTTCTAAGTGATTTTTGAAAGAGGCTCTTTTCATTGAATTATATGCCTTAGTTACTAATAATCATCTAATGTGAATAAGTTTAGCTTTGATTTACGATTTATATAAATCTGAAATAATTTTGTTTTTAAAACAGTATATTCTATGTTTGTAGAACAAGGTGTCAAAACGTAGAATATGAAATTATCAGAAACAGAGGAAAAATTAATGGACTTGATCTGGATGCATGAAAAAGTTTTCATGAAGGATTTAATAGATCATCATCCAGAACCAAAACCTGCTAAGTCAACAATTGCAACTTTATTAAAGCGAATGCAACAAAAAGGATTTGTGGGCTATAATTTATTTGGAAATTCCAGACAATATTATGCACTGATTACAAAAGCAGATTACTTCTCAAATCGTCTTGGTAAAATGGTTAAGAATTATTTTGACGATTCGGCTCTCAAGTTTGCCTCATTTTTTACAAGCTCCGGAAAAATGAGCTATGAAGAGCTAGAAAAATTAAAAAAAATCATTGATTTAGAAATGAAACAAAAAAGATGATTAATTATCTGATTCAATTTACACTATGCTCTGGACTTTTTATTGCAGTCTATATAATCCTTCTTGAAAATGAAAGGATGCACAAATTTAACAGGCTATACTTGCTTTTCAGTCTGGTGGCCTCATTGTCCATCCCTACTTTAAATCTAGAAAGTCAAATTAATTTATTGCAAAAAGTGGAAGGAACGGTAAGCACAAATATTGAATTCCTTGGTGATGAAGGGAGTATGCCCTCTTCAAATACTGAAAAACATGAATCAGTAGGTAAAGCGCTTTTTTCGCTTTATTTGATTGTATCAATATTACTCATATCACGCTTTTTCATACTAAACTGTCTTATGATCAACAGGATTTTTAGCGCTAAATCAAAATCTTTAAAAGACATAAAGCTTATAGTTATTACTGGAGACATAGCACCCTATAGTTATTGGAGATACATTTTTTTAAGTCAAAAAGATCACAATAAAGGAGTAGAAGATGAAATAATTGAACATGAGCGGGCACATATCAAACAAATGCATACGCTAGACATCCTCTTTATAGAGTTACTGATAGCTGTCTTTTGGTGTAATCCCTTTTTATATTTCTATAGAAACGCTATACGTCTGAATCATGAATTTCTAGCTGATAGGGCAGTTTTAAAAAAGGCCAAGAATACAGCTCAGTATGCTGAATTGATACTTGAGCAAATAGCATTGGCTAAGAGTCCAAAAATGAATAACCCATTATCAAGCTCATTTCACTATTTAAAAACTAAAAAAAGATTAATTATGATGACCAAGAATTATTCAAAACAGCGAATTTTAATAAAGCAAATATTAATGATACCCATCTTAGTTTTGGCTATCCTAACATTCAGTAAAAATTCTATTGCTCAAAAAACAGTTTCCAATGAAAATAAGATAGTATCAAAACAAGGAACTGAAAGCGAGTCGGAATTGCAGGTCGCTTTTGACCAAATCATCAATAAATATATAGTAAAAACTGAAAACGGCAATTCTTCGCTTAATATGAATTTCACAGAGGAGGAAAGTAGAAGATTGCATGATATTTATATTAGAATGTCATCGAGACAGCAGGAAAAGCAGATAGTAAAATTTAGTAAGAGAAGATATGAAAAAAATATTCCAACTATAAGTCAATTTGAGGAGTGGAAAGATCCGGAAAAGTATGGTATATGGATAGATAGTAAAAGGATTAGTAATGATGAGTTAAGTAATTTTTCAAATACAGACTTTTCTCACTACTTTATAAGTAAATTAGAAAAGAATGCCGTGAATTATGGAGAACATATTTTCCAACTGGATTTGATGACAAATGCAGCATTCGAAAAACTTAATAATAGTCAAGATATTCGGATGAAGCCAAATCATGTAAATAAATAAAGGGTGTTTGCTAATATAAGCTAAAAAAGCCTAGCTAGCAATTTGCGTTTGATCTTTCAAAAGGCGTTCTGAAAATTTATTTTATGAGATTTTGATTGCATTTATTATTTTTACTTAATCTTTTGTTTTGCTTAAGCTTGGAAATTATGGTATTTTTGAATAAATTAATAAAGAAAAAACAAATTGTCTGATATGAATAAAACTCATCAAGTAGTTGGTCAAGCGGTCAAAATTGCATCAAAAGATGTGCGGATACCTAAGGTTGTGCGTTCAGGAACTGTTAAGAAAATAAACTTGAAAACTGTGACATCCGCAAAACGCTAAAAATCCGTTTTCATGAGCGTTAAATCACTCTATATAAAATCTGATTTTAAAAGAGAGAAAGAACCAGAACCATTTGAGAATAATCTTGAACCAGAGGATTATAGAAGTTCGTGGCGTAGAGACTATGCAAGATTAATACATGCGCCAAGTTTTAGAAGACTTCAAGGCAAAACACAGTTGTTTCCGGGAGTAGAGTCTGATTTCTTTCGCAATAGATTGACCCATTCCATTGAGGTTGCTCAAATAGCGAAATCAATAGCATTAAGAATTAATTATAACTACAATAAATATGGCAAGCCAAGGAAGAAAAAAGAGAAATCTTTAGGTATAAGTCCTGACCTTGTTGAATTTGCGGGACTTGCGCATGATTTAGGACACCCTCCTTTTGGACATCAAGGCGAAGAGGCTTTAGATGAGTGTATGATGGAATATGGTGGGTTCGAGGGAAATGCTCAAACCATTCGTTTACTAACAAAAATTGAAAAGAAGTTTAAAGTTGAGAATTCTGGCTTTATTGATGGGAAGGATAAGAGGGTTGGTCTTAATCTAAGTATGAGGACTATTGCATCTGTTTTAAAATATGATAGAGTTATTCCTGAAAATAAAGCTGACAGACTTGAAATTGCTAAAGAAGGAGAATTATTGCCTGTAAAAGGGTATTATAAATGCGATGAATCAACTATTAATAATGTTAAATCTGCGGTATTAAATAATTCGCCTCTTCCTCATGGCCAATTTAAAACCGTTGAGTGCACAATAATGGATATTGCGGACGATATTGCTTACAGCACCTATGATTTAGAAGATGGGTTTAAAGCAGGATTTATTAGTCCGATGGATTTATTATTTCCTTCGGCCACATTGATGGAAATGGTGGTTGAGAAGGTAAATAGAAACCTTGTTAAGGAAAGTATATCGAAAGTACTTACCAAAGACGAAGTTTCTGATATTATTCGAGAATCTATACTTCCTATCGATGGGTCAACTATAATTGACGGATATAGTAAAGAGGATTTAGGCGAATATTTTTTAGATTTTGCCGGTAGTATTGTGGATCTACAATATAGGACTGCAAAATTAATTGCTGGTGATGGTTCCATTAGAACTGGTTTTACCTCATCTATAGTAGGAAGGTTTATACGAGGTGCGAAACTTGAATTTAACAAAGATCAACCTGCACTTTCAAAAGTTAAATTGGATGATTCAATTAGAATTCAAGTTGAAATATTAAAGACATTTACTTTTATGTCCCAAATAGCTTCACCTCGATTAAAAATAGCTGAATTTCGGGGTAAAGATATTGTTAGCAAAATTTTCAATACATTGGATGAAGAGAATGGCTATAATCTTCTGCCTGATGATGTTCAAAAGGTTTACAAAGAAGCTAATGGCGCCTATAAAAAGCGAATAATTTGTGATTTCGTATCCAGTATGACGGACAGGTATGCTATTGAATTCTATGGTAGGCTAATTTCTGAAAACCCAGAAACCATTTTCAAACCTTTCTAATTTGTTGGCCTGAACATTTTAGATAGGGTACACTAAAGTAGACATACTAACATTATATTTTTTTCAATTTATTAATAAATCCTAAAAAATCCTTTCAAATTACTCTATGTCAATTTTTAAGACTTTAACAGTAGAATTAAACGTATCATTTTTGTTCAATTCTACTTTTTCATATGATTAATTCGCCACCCACAACTCAGGCTTTGCTCCCAAACTATGCAACCACTGACGATAATATAATCTGTATTTAGTCTGTAGCTCGATATATTTCATGCGGGCATTAACTAAACTCATCTGGCGGTAGTTAATTAAGAAAATACTACTTTCTCCTATTTCAAATTTTCTCAATTCTGCGGTTAATAGGCTTTCATATTGGGTTACTATATCCTGATAAGTTTTGAGCTGTTGCGCAATATTTTCAAAAGTATTTTCGTATTGGCGCGCCTTGTTTCGTATGGACAAACGCTTTTGTTGTAGTTCAAAGTTGGTGTTTTCCAGTTTGATTTCGTTCATCCTGAGTTCTCCCCTTGGCTGTCTTAGAAGCAAAGGCATACTAAAAGTCAAACCCCAATTATAATTGTCCAAATTTTGAATTTCACTGAAATTACCGGCAGGATCTTGCAAAAGATTATACTCCAAATTTAATTTTGGCTTTAGCTTTTCCTTTTTAAGTCTATTATCAATTTGAAGTTTTTGAATTTTATATTCACTTTCCCTAATAGCCGGATGCTCTTGAATAAATATTGGCAAACTAGCTCTTAGGCTGTCAATTTTACTTTGAGAAATATTATTAATGGCGGTTGCTTTTAAGTCAGACTCCTCAATTGGCTGGTCTTTTCCCCATAAAAACGTAAATAAATTTAATTTGGCATTGGCCAAATCTACTTCAAGTTGCTGGTTTTGAATGTTAAGGTTTTGTAATTGAATGGAGGCTTCCAAAGTGTCCACTGCTGGCTTGTCCCCTTGTTCATAAGATATTTTATAATTCTCAAAGTTATCTTGTGCCAGTTCTATAGCTTCTTCTATTACCCTTTTTTGATATTGAAATTTCGCAAATTGCCAATAATAGTTGCTTCCTTCCAACAAAATATCAATCAACATTAATTGTGCCTCGTTCTCAAAGGCTCTTCTGTCCACAAATGCTTTTTGTAATGCTGCCCTCCTATCATCAATAAATAAACCTTGCAAAACCGGTACGCTCACACCAGCATACCACAATCCAGCATTGGGCAATGTGGATTCGTTGCTCAAGAATTCTCCTGCCGTCCAATCATATCCTCCTTGAAGTGTAATCCCTGTTCTAGTGGCTAAGCTGATTCCTGATTCGCTATATTGATAATAATTCTTTTGGTCATAATACTTCTGTTTATTTTTTGAGTAAAGCTCAGGATCGAAATTGCCTCGGGCCGCCATAACAGCAAAGTCTCCCATTTTCCTTAGGTTCTCTGCTTGCTGAATCAGGGGATGGTTTTCCATGACCAATTCAAGAAAGTCTTGTTCACTTAGTTTTTCTAAACTAAGGGTCTCTTGTGCTTGCGCTGAATAATGAATAAATGCCAAGCAAAAAAAGGAAATAATAATATGTTTTAAATTAAACATCACTTTTTCGCTTTTCCATCAAGTTTATTAAGATCACTGGATTTACCCGTATTTTCAGGAGTATAGAAATTAGGCGGGAAGCCATTAATCTGTCTCCATATTTCGTACCAAACTGGTACAATATCCAATAAGGCCAATCCGTTTGCTCCACCACCAACTCGCAATGCTTCTGGCCATTCCGGTTCATCAGGGTCTTGTCCGATCAAAATTCTATATTTTCCATTTGGGCTGATAAATCTATCAATTGCCACCACTTCACCGCCAAAAGTACCATAGGTTATAATAGGCCAGCCAGAGAACACAATAGAAGGCCACCCATCAAAAATCAAACGCACTTCATTTCCTACATTGAAAAGAGGTAAATCACGAGGCATAATATACATTTCCACAGCATAGTCAATTTCGGCAGGCATAATGGAAACCAAAGATTCTCCCGCTTTGATATTTTCACCAATCCCAGTACTTACAGCACGAGTAATGTAGCCATCTTGAGGTGCAGTTACATAGTAAAATCCAAAACGAACTTGATAATTGGTCAATTGATTCTCCATCTTCACTACTTCTGCCTGAGCATCTTGGAGCATTGAGCGTGTAGTAAATAAATCAGACCTAGCCTTTTGTAATTTGTCCGTATATTCATTGTAGATGGAGTTGATTTCTATTTTAGCATTCAGATATTGATTTCTACTACTCAATAATTTGCTTTCCATGCTTATTTTTTTGGCCAAGGATTCTTGATATTTATTAGTCCTCAATTCCAAATCGGTAAGAGATTTCAATCCCTCATCATAAAGCTCTCTTTGCCGGCCTAATTGCTTTTCTGCAATGCTTAAATTGGTTTGAGCCGCTTCATAATCAATACTATCTGCTTGAATCTTTAATTCTGCTTGTCTCAGATAATTCTTGGCCTGACTCAATTTTAGCCCCCTGTTTTCTTCTATGGCTTTTATTTGACTGTTTAGAGCTTCTATTTTTTCTTCATAAAAGCCTAAAGATTGTCTTTTTGCGGTAATTTGTTCTTGTGTTCTTTCGATTAATTGAGGGTCGAAATATTCATCTTTAATTTCACGAATGAACAAAATAGTGTCCCCTCTTTCTACATAATCTCCTTCTTGTACATGCCATTCTTCAATTCTTCCATCAATAATGGAGTTCAATTCTTGTGGACGTTGAGAAGGGGAAAGAGCCGTAACTTGACCATTTCCTCTTATATTTTGAGTCCAGGGCAAGAATGAAACCCCAAGAAATATCAAGAAAAAGATTATGAGCAATCGCTTTAATATCTTATCGGCACGTATTTCTTTAAACATGCTAAAAGTAGAATACCTTTTGGTATCCACTTTATCTTTTATGGAATATGGACTGATATTAAGCATTTTTATTCAAAACTATTTTTTCAAACCAATCATGATTTTTAACTCCTTTTCCAGGTATATCATATAGTACTTCTCCCTTGTCCATACCAATTACCCTGTCGCACTTTTCTAAGATCGTGATATCATTACTGATCATTACTACGGTTCTTGTATTATCTTTATTACAAAGAAAATCAGCAAATTTATGCTTTTCTTCTTGGGAAATCATCCCAAAAACATCCTCCCAAAGAATTAAAGTTTTTTGTCCTAGGATACCTCTTGTCCACAGAATTTGTTGTTTGATTTTTTTAGGAAAGGTTCTATCACCAGGAAATAACATTCTTTGATATCCTTCAGGCTCTGTTTCCATGAATTTATCCAAACCGGTAATTTCAGCGGCCTTTTGTATTTCTTGCAAACTACTTAGCGGAGAGCCAATACTGATGTTTTCTTCTATGGTGCCCAAAAAGATTCCGCCTGAATTCATGCAATCTCCTATATTTCTCCTTACCTCGGAAATGTTGAGATCTCGCAAGGCCGTACCGTTAAACATGATGTTTCCTTTATAATTTCCATACCACCCCGATATTAATTGAAGTAATATTGATTTACCAGCATTTGCAGTACCGGCAATTCCAATTTTTTCACCGGACTTGATATCAAGCGTAATATCTTTAAGGAATACATGGTCTGAATCATGTTCTTTTAAATGGATGTCGCGCAATTTTATAGACATACCATCTGATTTGTTTAAAGGCTGGATTCCAGATAAAAACTCCTCTAATGGTTTGTCAGTTACTACGGCTATTTTTTCCACCGCTGTAAGAACATCATAAACAGACTCAATAGTGAAAATTATTTTTTCCACAGAGTTAATGATAAGAATAATGATGATTTCAGCCGCAACGAATTGACCGATGTTCATTTGTTGCTCTATCACTAAAATACCGCCAATCAGCAATAACCCTGCTGCCACCACGGCTTTGAAACCAATCATTAAAGAAAATTGATTGATTATAACATCAAAGTGCGACCTTCTTGCTTTTACATAATTTTGAGTGTTGAAATTATTTTTTTCCAGTGGCAAAGGAGAATCACCTGCCATTTTGAAGCTTTCTACATTTCGGGCCAATTCCTCTAACCAATGTGCAGTCTCATATTTATAATTTGATTCTCTTAAACTTGTTTTTAGTCCTTTAGGACCAGTTAAGCGTACTATTAAGAAAATTAATATGATTAAGAAAAAGGAAAAAATGATGAAAAAGGGATGATAAAATGAAATCAATGCCAAGCCAAAAATAATTTGGAAAAAGGCTGTTGAAAAATCAATTAAGATTTTTGCAAGCCCTTTTTGCACAGACATAGTATCAAAAAATCGGTTAATTAACTCTGGCAAGTAATCATGACGAACTTGGTCAATTTTAAATCTTGGAATTCTATAGGCAAATTCAAAGGATGCCCTAGTGAATATTTTTTGTTGTAAAACCTCATTTATCGTTAATTGCCTTACTTGCAAAATTCCATTAATGATAATCCCTAAAATCACCAAAAACACTAAAATTATCCAAGAGGTACTTACTTGACCTCCCATTATGAGGTTGATAATCGCTTGAATACCCAATGGAAGGGAAAGGCTAATTAAACCGGCAAAAATAGCATAAATATAAATGGTAAAAACCAAGCTCTTTTCGGGTTTTAAGAGGTTGAGAAACCTTTTGAATGGGTGTATTTTAAAATTATCCGCCATTTTAGTTTTTCAAGTTTTTTAGAATAATCTGATAAAATACATTTGAAAGTTCGTCTCGATCATACTGTATATCAGATAAAGAAGGCATATGTAATGCAAAATATTGTTGATGTAATATACCAACAATACTTGTGGATGCTAAGGTATTTGCATAACTAAATTCAGGATTAATTTCCGTCATGATATCAGCCAACCTCTTAGAAACTTTTTTAAATGTCAAAAAGAGCCCGAATTGATTTTCTTTGTCCACTTCCTTGGTTAAATAAGCCTTTGATGATTCGGATATAACTATATTGACTAATTGTTGGAAATTAAGTGCGCTGATACTTTTATCCTCAGAATCTGGTTTGCAAATTACTTCAATAGCCCTTTTTAATTTTGAATCGGTATTCGATAGGTTGTTCGTATGAAAGGCTAATTGAAGATCAATCCAGCTCCAGTACCAATTATAGAAGTAAAGTAAAAGTTTGTGCTTACTTTCAAAATAACGATAAATTGAACTTTCCGTGGTACATAAAGCTTTGGCTAGCTTCCCGAAAGTAAAGTTCTCTAATCCCATGTCATCTATCATTTCTAAAGATTTAGACAGAATTTTCCTGCCTAATTCCGATGAATCAGGGTCTTTTTGGAATAAATGAGGGTTTAACTCGATTTTTATTGATGAAAGTAAATTATCCACTGTTTTACACGCAATATTAAAAGTAATACTATCGAGAAACGGATAAAGACTATTCTTGTTTAGAAAATATTAAAATATTTTTTCAGGGTTTAAGATATTGTTTGGATCGAATACATTTTTGATGCCTCGCATTAAGTTTAACTTGACATCTCCCATAGCCATTTGCATATAAGGCCTTTTGGCTATTCCGATTCCATGTTCACCAGAAAGTGTTCCACCTAAGCGAACTACTTCTTCAAAGATTTCACCTATTCCCTCATTCACTTCTTTATTCCAATAGGCATCACTCAAATCTTCTTTCATGATATTGATGTGAAGGTTTCCGTCACCGGCATGACCATAGCAAACCGAATTGAACCCGTATTTTTCTCCTACTTTTTTTATGAAAACAATCAATGCCGGTAAATTTCCTCTTGGCACTACTACATCTTCAGCTTTGGTTAATGAATAGGCATTTACGGCAGGACTAACATTTCTTCTTAATTTCCAAAGTTCGTCTTTACGAGCTTGGGTATCAGCAAAAAGTACCTCTCCACCAGTATCAAAATCTTCCAGCACATTCAAAATGATTTCTGCTTCATTCATCATGACTTCCTCATCATTTCCATCTAATTCGATTAATAACTGGGCTTTAACGTGATCGGGCAAATCCACACTCACGGTCTCCCCCATCTCATTTTTTATATAATCTTGGGTTTTCACTATCGCATCTCTTTCCATAAACTCCATGCCTGAAGGAGCTACTCCTGCTTTAAATATGGCGGCTATTGCTCGGCAAGCCTCTTCATTACTTGTGAAAGGGGCTAATAAAGTCACATCTTTTTTGGGAAAAGGCCGAAGCTTGAAAACAATTTTAGTGATAATACCTAAAGTCCCTTCGCTTCCACACATCAATTGGGTAAGATTATAGCCGGTACTATTCTTCAATACATTAGCGGCCGTCCAAATGATTTCTCCATTGGGTAAAACCACTTCCATATTGAGAACATAATCTCGGGTAACGCCATATTTCACAGCTTTTGGGCCTCCTGCATTTTCAGCCAAATTGCCACCCAAAAAGCATGTGCCCTTACTGGATGGGTCAGGCGGATAAAATAATCCCTTTTCTTTAACAGCATTTTGAAAAACCTCCGTTATAACACCAGGTTCTACGGTAGCCTGTAAATTTAATTCGTCTATGGATAAAATATTATTGAATTTCTCCATGCTAATGACCACGCCTTTTTTAGTAGGTAATGCCCCACCGCTCAGTCCGGTTCCACCGCCTCTTGGCGTGACGGGGATCAGATGCTCATTACATTTTCTCATTATAGCACTGATTTCTTCTGGAGTGGAAGGTTTCAATACCACATCTGGCATGAAAGAATAGTCCTCAGTATGGTCGTGGGAATATTTATATTTGTCCTCATCTTGTAAAAAGGCATTTTTTGCGCCTACGATGCTGACCAATTCCTGAAAAATGCTTTGATTTGTAACTGTATCCATGAATTAATTGATTTCTGACCTTGAATTATGCTTCAACACAAATTTAGGAAAATATATTCCAACCAACTGATTTTATTGTTATTGATTGTAGTCTTCCTTTCAGGATGTGCGGCTAGTAAAAAGAGAAAGGTCAGGGAGAAGAGGTTGGATATTATTATTGAGACGGCAAGATCCTATACGGGAACTCCTTATAAATGGGGTGGAGTAAATCGCTCCGGAATGGATTGTTCAGGTTTGTTATATGTGAGTTTTAAGGCAGGAGACGTAAATATTCCTAGGGTTTCCAGAGACCAGGCAAAAGTGGGTAAGAAAGTAAAATTTAGAAAGCTGGAAGAGGGGGACGTAGTCTTTTTCGCTATGGGTAAAAGAAGAAGAAAAATCACCCATGCAGGCTTGGTGACAGAAGTAAGAGGTAAAAATGATGTGCGTTTTATCCATGCCTCCTCTAGTGTAGGAGTGGTTGAGGCCAATATTTACACTGATTATTATAAAAAGAAATTCAGGAAAGCCAGAAGGTATTTTTAGAAATGAATTTTTTCCATAGCTTTGCAAGCTTTAAATGGAAGTTTAATTATTGTCAACTGTTTATTGTCAATTGTTTACTTAAAAATGGGGCATTAGCTCAGCTGGCTAGAGCGCTACGCTGGCAGCGTAGAGGTCATCGGTTCGACTCCGATATGCTCCACAAAGCTACTTCGAAAGAGGTAGCTTTTTTAGTTTCAACCAAACCCAATATTATGGAATATTACGTGTACATACTTTATTCAAAAAAGTGCGATAGATATTATGTAGGTCATTCTTATAATGTAGAAAGAAGATTGGAAGAGCGCAATTCGGGTAGGGGTGTTAATCGTCAGGCTAAAAATGCGTTTGCTACACTTTGCTAATGAAATACTAAAGAAGAGAAGCCAAACCATAACACAATTATTGTAAGAGAAAAGAATAAAACTTTCCTGGATTTGTGGTGATTGCACCTCTTCTCTTTGATAGAAGCAATAAGCAAATGCATTTTTAGCAATTGTTGGTAAGCGTTAATATTTTTTCTGTCTAATCGTGTTGGAGTCGATGACAGTCAAATTGTGTCCAAATGAAATAGTTTTTTTAGTAAAGAGCTCTTCTAAAATATTTGCTGTCTCTAATGGTTCAGTGGGCTGAATTCTAATGAAAATGACACCTGCTTGCGGTTTGTATCCATGCTTGAATATTAATTCACCATAATCGCTGTCATAAGTTATAATAGTCCTATTCTCATCAATAGCAATCTGCATAACCTGTTCGTCCGTTATGCTAGGATCGTCAACTCCAATTGCCTTAATGTCGTATCCTTTTGATTTGAGATAAGTGATACTGGAGAATGGTACATTCTCATTGGCTAGATACTTCAATTTAGGTGAATTTAAGAATTAGTGTATAAAAGCCCATCCTTTAAGCATTCTTGAATGTAAGAGAAAACAGCTTTAAGTGATTCCTGATTCATCCGAGGATAATTTTCAAGAATTTGTTGTTCTGTCCATCCTTGAGCAAGGAGTCCAATGATATGTTCAACAGATACTCGAGTTCCTTTTACCGTAGGCTTTCCAAGTAGAACAGTTTCATCCGCTATAATGTGTTTTCTCCATTCCATATTCAAAGGTACGAAATTTCTTAGTTCTTCGTTCGGCCATGCTTACCAATATACGAGTAAGTGTAAGCTATGGGATTTAATTTATACCGAATCCTATGAAAGTAAAACTTTAGCGGTCAATAGTGAATTAGAAATTAAAAATAAGAAGAGTAGAAAATATGTTGAGCGATTAATTAAGAAGAAAAATCAAAATGATATTAGCTCAGCTAGCGGTCTCGGATATGCTCCACAAATAAAGGCTACTTCGAAAGAGGTAGCTTTTTTAGTTTCTTTCTGATCCTATCTTATACGAAATTATTATCAATGAAAGTATTATAAATAGCAATATCAGCTTAACTTTGAGTCCATATTAAATAATCAATACCTTGGCTTATCAATATCGAACAAAGGAACAAATTTCTAAATTTATTAAAAATGCATTAGAGGAAGACATCAGAGATGGCGACCACTCTTCTTTAGCTTCTATTCCTAAAGGCACGAAAAATACCGCGCAATTGATTATTAAAGACGATGGGATTTTGGCAGGGGTGGAAATGGCAGAGCACATATTCAAAGCAGTGGATAAGGATTTAAAATTGGAAGTTTTCAAAAAAGATGGAGAGGCTGTTAAAAAAGGAGATATCGGTTTGAAAGTGCATGGGGAAGCATCATCCATTTTATCAGCAGAGCGATTAGTATTAAATTGTCTTCAAAGAATGAGTGGAATAGCTACTTACACTCATAATCTAAACAAAATGATTGCGCATACTTCCGCTAAATTATTGGATACCAGAAAAACCACGCCTAATTTTCGATTGGCAGAAAAATGGGCGGTGGAAATTGGGGGAGGCAAAAATCATCGATTCGGATTATTTGACATGATTATGTTGAAAGATAATCATAATGATTTTGCTGGCGGCATTACAGCTTCTGTAAACGCTACTAAAAAATATTTGAAAGAAAATAATTTGGATTTAAGGATAGAAGTTGAAACCCGAAATCTTGAGGAGGTAAAAGAGACTTTGGAAGTTGGGGGAGTCGATGTCATCATGTTGGATAATATGAGCGTGGAGGAAATGAAAAAAGCGGTTGACTTGATAGGAGACCAATCCGAAACAGAAGCTTCAGGGGGAATCACGGAATCTACCATTGTAAAAATTGCAGAGACGGGTGTAAACTTCATTTCAGTAGGTGCATTGACGCATTCTTATAAAAGTTTAGACATCAGTTTGAAAGCGGTTTCCTGAAACCATAAAAATGAGATATATTTGCATTCCTATTCAGGATTTGAATCATTAATTAAGAATAAATTGAATTGCAGCAATGCTAGTAAAAACAAAAAAATATAAGCTGGATAACGGTACATACATCAAAACGGGCTTGAAGAATATTGTAAAAGAACAATGGTGGGTGTTTTTAATAGCCCTAGCCATTTGTTCAGGATATGCTTGGATTCCTAATATTTGGTGGTTCATTGGCTCTTTTATAGCCCTATTATTGTATTTCCTTTTTTGGCTAATTCAGTTTGCAGGGGTAACGCAGTTGGATCAATACAAAATTTTATTTGAAAGGCTCTCTTATGAAATCAGTTCTCAACAGATTTTGATTAAACTGAACACCAAACAGGGAATGCCTATCAAATGGGACCAAATTAAATCAGCCAAGGTGGGTAAAAATGCCTTTACTTTAGTGCTGTCCAAGGCACAATTTGTCTATCTTCCCTATAAAGTATTTAAAACAGAAAACGAAAAGAAATTTGTGGAAACGATATTAAAAAGGAAGGAATTGGTGAAATCATGACCAATCCGAAAAACATAGCTATTTTGGCTTCAGGCTCTGGAAGTAATGCAGAGAAAATCATACAATATTTTAAAAACCACAAGGAGATTAATGTAACTTGTTTGATTACAAATAATGAAAATGCAGGTGCTATTGAGCGAGCTGAAAAGGCAAATGTTCCTTCAAAGTATTTCTCCAAATCTGACTTTGAGCACTCAGCCTTTATTCTTCAATACTTAAAATCAAACAATGTTGATTTTATAGTGCTGGCAGGATTTCTTTTGAAAATTGCTCCTGAAATAATAGCTGAATACCCCAATAGAATTATTAATATACACCCAGCTCTTTTACCAAAATATGGTGGCAAAGGGATGTATGGCAGCTATGTACATGAAGCAGTCATTTTGAATAAAGAGGAAGAAAGTGGCATTACCATTCATTTGGTTAACGAAAACTATGATGAAGGGGAAGTCATATTTCAAGCTAAGTGTAAAATAACTCCACAGATGGGGGCTAAACAATTAGCTGCAGTCGTACAGCAACTCGAGCATCAGCATTTTCCTAAAGTGATTGAGGAGTTTGTAGAAAAATACTAGCAAGTTTAATCGTCTTTATCAAAAAGTCTTTCTACTAAATCAGAAAAGCTTTGGGGCTCAGAATATAATCTATCGGAATAAACACTTGCCATAATTTTTAAATAGTGTGGTTTATCATCATGGAGGATTAATTCTAAACTAATATTTCCATACCTTTGATCAATAGGTGGCTCCATTTGAATAGGCGGTTTTAAATAGTACATTTCTTTGGTTAAAACCCTGTCCTGCTCGGCAGTTACTTTTCTGTTCGATCCAGATTGTCTATAACCTATTGATAAAATTTGCTTTTTGAAGTGCTCCAATAGCATTTTGTAATCTGAGTCAAGCAAACTGCTGCAATTCGCTATGGCAAAACCGTTGGCTTTATCACTTTCAAAAAGAGCAATAGGAATTGGGTCTTTGATATCCGTTTTTTTTAAATGATAAGCCCTGAAAATTTTATCCAAAATTTCCTTGCTAACATCAGAGGCATGCCAATCCTCATAAGAATCAAATTCTTGTTGACTCCTTTTTAAAACCTCATTAGTGAGGACCACATTTTTCTTCTCTTTTGGAAATATTTTATTTACAATTTGATCAAAGAATGACATTCAAATTCTATTTTTAATAAAAGTGAAATTTATGTTTCACCTTATACACCTAACACATTTAAGGAATGAAAGATTAGCAAAATGGCTATAATCTGAAAAAATATTAAATCTAACAGCATAAAGTTTTTAAAGGATGGGCGAAAAAGCTTTAAATCAATTAGTTTTGCAAAAAATTAATATTTACCATAATGTCAGTCAAAAAAATCCAATCAGCACTCATTTCAGTTTTTCATAAAGATAATTTAGAGCCCATCGTTCAAATTTTGAAAGATAAGGGCGTTAAAATATACAGTACGGGAGGTACCCAAAAGTTCATTGAGGAACAAGGAGCCGAAGTCATCGCTGTTGAAGACTTAACTAGCTATCCTTCCATTTTAGGTGGAAGAGTAAAAACTTTGCACCCTAAGGTATTTGGTGGAATTCTAGGCAGAAGAGAATTGGAATCGGATAAAGCACAATTGCAAGAATATGACATTCCTGAAATTGATTTAGTAATTGTAGATTTATATCCATTCGAGCAAACTGTTGCTTCAGGGGCGAGCGAGCAAGATATAATTGAGAAAATAGATATAGGAGGAATTTCTTTAATTAGAGCTGCGGCTAAGAATTTTAAAGACGTGGTGATTGTAGCATCTCAAAATCAATACGCAGATTTGGAAAAAGTATTACAAGAAAAAGATGGAAGCACAGATTTGAAAGACAGAAAATCATTTGCCGCGCATGCTTTCAATGTATCCTCTCATTATGATACTGCCATTTTCAATTACTTCAATCAGGAAGAAGCAATCAAAGGATTTAAGAATAGTATTTCTGAAAATAAAACTTTACGTTACGGAGAAAATCCGCATCAGGAAGGTGTTTTCTTTGGTGATTTGGAAGAGCTTTTTGACCAGTTAAATGGTAAAGAATTATCTTACAATAATTTGGTGGATGTTGATGCAGCAGTTTCTTTAATTGAAGAATTTGAAGGCGAAACAGCTTTTGCTATTTTGAAACACACCAATGCTTGTGGAATGGCATTAGGTAATTCTGTAAAAGAAGCCTATCAAAAAGCATTTGCAGCAGACACACTTTCTGCATTTGGTGGCGTTTTGATTACGAATCAAACAGTAGATAAAGAAGCAGCGGAAGAAATGCATTCTTTATTCTTTGAAATATTAATTGCACCTGATTTCTCAGCGGAAGCCTTAGAAGTTTTAAAAGGTAAAAAGAACAGAATTTTACTGAAAAAGAAAACAAAACTTTCTACAAAGAAGCAGTTTAAAAGTTTGCTGAATGGCGTAATTGAGCAAGACAGAGATTTACATACGGACAGCAAATCAGATTTGAAAGTGGTGACTAAAGAAGCACCAACCGCTGTGGAGGAACAAGCATTACTATTTGCTTCTAAAGTTTGTAAGCATACAAAATCAAATACCATAGTGTTAGCTAATAATGGCCAATTGCTGGCAAGCGGAGTAGGTCAAACTTCAAGAGTGGATGCCTTAAAGCAAGCTATTGAAAAAGCTAAAGTTTTTGGGTTTGATTTAAAGGGAGCGGTAATGGCATCGGATGCTTTTTTCCCATTCCCTGATTGTGTGGAAATTGCTGATCAGGCAGGAATTACTGCTGTGATTCAGCCAGGAGGTTCCATAAAAGATCAGGATAGCATTGATTATTGCGATGCTCATGGTATGAGAATGGTGACCACTGGCATAAGACATTTTAAACATTAAAAGATAATCTTTAGATAAATCTGGAAATATTTTCGTTGAACCGCTTAATTTATCAAAGTAATTTGTAAATTTCCAAAGCGTAAATTTTTAAATATATTATATAAGAACATCCATGGGGATATTTGATTTCTTTTCAAGTGACATAGCCATAGATTTAGGTACAGCCAATACCTTAATTATTCATAAAGACAAAATAGTGGTGGATGAACCCTCCATCATTGCCATTGATAAAGCTACTAACAAAGTGTTGGCCATTGGGCGCCAAGCCATGCAAATGCATGAGAAAACTCACGAAAACATAAAAACTATTCGTCCTTTGAAGGATGGAGTAATTGCAGATTTCCATGCTGCAGAGCACATGATTCGTGGTATGATTAAAATGATTGATGGGGGAAAAAGAAGTTTTATGCCATCTTCCCATCGAATGGTGATTTGTATTCCTTCAGGTATTACGGAGGTGGAAAAAAGAGCTGTTCGAGATTCAGCCGAGCATGCAGGTGCAAAAGAAGTTTATATGATTCATGAGCCTATTGCGGCAAGTATTGGTATAGGTGTTGACATTGAACAACCGGTTGGTTCTATGGTAGTGGATATCGGTGGAGGGACTACTGAAATTGCAGTTATTGCCCTTTCAGGTATTGTCTGTGATCAATCCATCAGAGTAGCAGGTGATACTTTCACCAAAGACATTTTAGATTATATGCGTAGGCAACATAACCTTTTGATAGGTGAGCGTTCAGCGGAAAAAATAAAAATTGAAGTAGGGGCAGCTTTAACAGAATTAGATGACGGACCTGAGGATTATGAAATCCGTGGACGTGATTTGATGACGGGTATTCCAAAAGTGATTAAAGTGTCTTATTCAGAGATTGCTTTTGCAATTGATAAATCGGTATCCAAAATTGAAGAAGCTGTGCTGAAAGCATTGGAGATTTCACCGCCCGAATTGTCAGCCGATATTTATGATAATGGAATTCATTTAACAGGTGGTGGTGCTTTATTGAGAGGACTTGATAAAAGACTGGCACTAAAAACCAAGCTGCCAATTCATGTTGCGGATGATCCACTGAGAGCAGTAGTTCGAGGAACAGGAATTGCATTGAAAAATTTAAACCATTACAAAGCAGTTTTAATGAGTTAAATGAATTATTCAATACTATATATTTTTGGAAAAGGGAATCCTAGGAAAGGCATTCCTTTTTCCTTTTTAAAGCGATTTATTTTTTTGCCTGTAACTCAAAAGGTAAATGCGTAGATTATTTCAATTTATTTATCAATACCGGGCTTTCTTTATCTTTTTGCTATTGGAAGTAATCAGCGGTTGGTTGGTGGTCAATCATAATGACTATATCAGTGCGTCTTATTTCAATAGCTCAAGTGCTTTTGCGGGGAATGTTTATGAAAATAAGCAAGCCGTACAGGATTATTTCCAACTGGCTAAAGTCAATAAAAATTTAGTGGAGGAAAATGAGCGCTTGAGAAATCGCCTGGCAGTTGATAGTGTTAAAATTGATTCGGACTCAGCCAATATTCCTTTTGAACTTTCAGGACAATATGAATTTATAACCGGAAAAGTTGTTAATAATTCTGTTCACCGTTTTAGAAATTATTTTACATTAAATATAGGAAGCGGGGATGGAGTAGAAGAGGGTATGGGTGTTATCAATCCAAAAGGTGTAGTGGGTAAAATTAAAAGTGTATCAACGAATTTCTCTACAGCTTATTCCGCCTTGCATAGTAGTTTATTAATATCAGTTTTAATAGATGAAACGGAAACTTTATGTACGGCAAAATGGTCAGGTGAGGATCCGACCGAGATCTCATTAGAATATGTTCCAAGACATATTAAAGTAAAGGAAGGAATGCAAGTAGTCAGTTCGGGCTACGATTCCATTTTCCCAAAAGGAGTTAGGATTGGTACTGTAAAAAGTGTTGAAATTGACGAAGAAGCTACTTTTTATGATATAGAAGTGGCACTTTCTGCTGATTTCTTTAGTCTGGATTACGTTTATGTAATCGGTAATAAACTAAAGCAAGAAAAAGATTCTTTAGAACAAGAACTACAAACAGAATATGAACAGTAGCAACAACTTTAAGCAAATTTTGATATGGGTGCTTTTCGTGGCATCTCAAATATTGTTTGCACAAAATTTTGTGTTGTATAATAGAGCATTTTGTTTTGTGTATGTGGGTTTTTTGCTACTGCTCCCTTTAGGGATATCCAGAAATTATATTTTACTTTTAGGCTTTTTTACGGGCTTCATTATTGATGTGTTTTACAATAGTTTGGGCACCCACATGGCAGCCATGACTTTTATTGCATTTCTTCGTCCCATTTGGTTAAATGCCATCACACCTAGGGGCGGATATGAAAACGTGGATAGCCCCGCCATAAAAGATTTAAGTTTGTCATGGTTTTTGGCTTATGCATTACCCTTAATGTTCTTACATTTAGCAGTAGTGTTTTTTATTGAGGCAGGAGGTTTTCATATGTTTTTTTATGTGATTTCTAAGGTGTTGTTAAGCACTTTATTAACCGTATTGGTGTTAGTAATCCTACAATATTTATTTTATTCAAAAGGGAGGTTTTCATGATAGAAAACAGGAAATACATCATTCAAATATTAATCATTGTTGTTGGCTTAATTTTTTTGGGAAAGCTGTTTTCCATTCAAGTGATGGATAGTCGTTACAAAATGGCAGCTGAAAATAATGTGATTAATAAAGTGGTTCAGTATCCTTATAGAGGATTGATATTAGATAGAAATAGACAAATTATAGTTCATAACACTCCTGTTTATGATATCATGGTGGTGCCTAAAGAAGTTGATGTTCAAGACACCACTACTTTTTGCAATCTATTAAACATAACGAAAGAAGAATTTGAGTCAAAAATTAAAAAAGCAAAAGAATATTCCTATATCAAGCAATCACTTTTTTACCCTCAATTAAGCAATGAGGAATTTGCTAAGATTCAAACCCGTTTGGTTGAATATCAAGGATTTTATCCGGTAGCCAGAACTGTACGTAAATATCCAGAGCCTGTTCTAGCTAACGGGTTAGGCTATATTGGAGAAGTAAGTAAAAGACAGCTCGAAAGAGACACTACCAATTATTATAAACAAGGAGACTTTATTGGAATTTCCGGTATTGAGGCCGCATACGAAGAAGAGCTTAGAGGCAAAAGAGGTGTTAAATATAAATTGGTAAATGTTAGAGGCATTGAAAAAGGCTCTTTCAATGATGGAAAATTTGATACACTTTCTGTTCCCGGTAATAATCTAGTTTCGACTATAGATTTGGAGCTTCAGAAATATGCAGAGTATTTGATGGACGATAAAGTTGGAAGTATTGTGGCCATTGAACCTTCAACGGGTGAAATTTTAGCATTTGTTAATAGCCCTTCCTATGATCCTAATAAGTTGGCAGGGAGAAATTATAGTTCAAACTTTAGTGAGTTAAATAAAGATACGCTCAAGCCTCTGTTCAATAGACCTATAATGGCTCAATACCGACCCGGTTCTGTTTTTAAATTGGTACAATCTTTAATTGCCCTTCAAGAAGGAGTGATAACGCCCTCAACTCGAACGGTATGCAACAGAGGGATTATAAATTGTCATGGATCCCATACCAATGAAGATTTACATGGTGCCATTAAATATTCCTGTAACCCATATTTTTATCAAACTTTCAGGAAAATAATCCAACAAGGAAAAGTGGAAGGAATGAATAAAGATGCCAGGGTAGGCTTAACTACATGGAATAATTATTTAAGTGATTTAGGATTTGGAAGAAAGCTAGGAATAGATATTCCAAATGAAAGCCCAGGCATGGTGCCCGGCCCAACTTATTATGACAGATATTACCAAAAAGACCACTGGAATTTTTACACTATATTCTCCTTAAGTATAGGAGAAGGAGAATTGTTGACAACACCCTTGCAGGTGGCCAACTTAGCCTCTATTTTAGCCAACAGAGGTTATTATATTAGACCACATATGGTAAAAGGAATTGAAACCCCTGATTCCTATTATAAAATACAATATGATAGACAAGATACAGGGATTGATTCTGTACATTTTAAGACTGTCGTGGATGCTATGGGAGAAATAGTGGACGGAACAGCTCGAGTGGCCAAGGTAAAGGATATCCAAATTGCAGGAAAAACAGGGACTGTTCAAAATAAAAACAGTTTTGACCATTCTGCTTTTATGGCTTTTGCACCAAAGGAAAATCCCCAAATCGCCATTTCAGTTTATGTTGAAAATGCTGGTTGGGGCGGTGGAGTTGCAGCTGCTATAACTGGCTTATTGATTGAAAAATATATTAAGGGAGAAGTGGCTTCCAATAGAGCTTGGGTAGAAAATTATGTGATGACCAAAGCGTATTTAAATAATTTATGAGAAGACAGGACAGCTTATGGAATAGGGTAGATTGGTTGCTGATAGCCGTATTTTTTATACTGGTAATTTTGGGATGGCTAAATATCTATGCTGTGGTCTATGATGCAGAGCAGAGCCAGAATATCTTCAGTTTTGATCTTAATTCTGGGAAGCAATTAGCATGGATTGCAGGCTCATTTGTGATTATCATTGCTATCATGATTCTGGATCATAAATTCTTTGACAGTTTTGCTTATTACATTTATGCAGGGGTTTTGCTACTTCTGGTTTTGGTTTTATTTTTTGGAAAAGAAATAGCGGGGAATCAATCTTGGTTTGTCTTTGGACCGGTTCGTCTTCAACC
The DNA here is from genome assembly GCF_051117495.1 of Marivirga sp. Taxonomy (NCBI): domain Bacteria; kingdom Pseudomonadati; phylum Bacteroidota; class Cytophagia; order Cytophagales; family Marivirgaceae; genus Marivirga; species Marivirga sp. The sequence continues at coordinate 65,515 of NZ_JBNPEF010000001.1, forward strand.
TTCTGAATTTGCTAAGTTTGCTACAGCTTTGGCGGTTGCCAAATATTTCAGCAGCAAAAATGTACGCCTTGACAAATTTAATGAGCAAATTAAATCTTCCCTTTTTGTATTAGTGCCCATGATTTTAATAGTCTTGCAGGGTGATGCGGGTACGGCAATGGTTTTTATTAGCTTTATTATAGTTTATTATAGAGAAGGCTTGCCTTCTTTTTATGTAATTACAGGCTTATCCGTAGCTATTATTTTCATTTTAACCTTGCTTGTTGATCAATTATATTTAACAATTGGGGTCATTGTTTTGGCTACCATTATAGTGGTTATTAATAATAAGCGATTAAAAAATATCGGAGTTACCATTATTGTGGCAATTGTTGTAATTGGTGCAATTCAAAGTGTGGATTATGTGATTTCCGATGTCCTCAAACCACATCAGCAGAATAGATTGAAGGCTTTGGTCAATCCTGATGCAGACCCTTTAGGCTATGGCTGGAATGTGACCCAATCGAAAATTGCCATAGGTTCTGGAGGAACATTTGGCAAAGGCTTTTTGGAAGGAACTCAAACCAAATTTGATTTCGTACCCGAGCAAAGTACCGACTTTATTTTCTGCACTATAGGAGAAGAACATGGTTGGGCAGGAAGCTTTGTGTTGATTTTCTTATTCTTGGTACTGATGATTCGGATAGTTTTTCTAGCCGAGAGACAAAAGTCCAATTTTGCTCGTATTTACGGCTATGCAGTGGCGGGTATTTTCTTTTTCCACTTTGGAATAAATATTGGGATGACCATAGGCTTATTTCCAGTGGCAGGGATTCCACTCCCTTTCTTTAGTTATGGTGGTTCTTCACTTTGGTCATTTACTATTTTGCTTTTCGTGTTGATCAAGCTGGACGCGCATAGGATGCAAGTGTTGACTCGTTAGTTTTAATCTCCATCACTATCACTAAAAGTAGTAATTAATCCTAGCTGACCCATTAAATCCGTTTTGAGCAAAATAGTTAAGTTTAATACTTGTAAATAGATTTCATTTAAGCTTTCTGAATCCTCTTTGATTAAGTCCTTTAAACTTTGCTTTTCTTCAATTAAACTGATGATGAGGTCAAATTGAGCATTGATTTTACTACTCAGAAGTTTTCCTTCACTATCTTTTATATCGAGCGAATTGAGGTAATCGTCCACTCCTTTACCTTCTTTTCCATTAATTGATTGTTGCAAAGCCTCTAAATTTGCCTTAATTAACTCTAATGAAATTTGGCTGTATGGAGCTTGAACTTCATAAATATTATGCTCTTCTCCTGCCATTTTACCTGCAGGTACTCCAATTTTATCATTCTTGATTTTTTCTGCTAATTCAATCCATTGATTACTTAATATGGTAATGCTTGCATTAATATTGCTTCCAGTACTAGATGCAAAGGTCTTTGCATAATCTGATTTCCATTGATGCAATATTTCTTGGTTTAATTTCAACAAATTATTGCTGAGAATTTCAGCAAATGCAATATTGTTTTCATCTAATGTTATACTTTCAGAAAACAATAAAAACTCCAAAGCTCCTAATCCTCGACTATTACTACCTAGTTTGTTTATGAAATTATCATCCCCATTAAAATTTTCCAATGCAGACTTTAATTTACTACTGTCAATAGGGAAATAATGAAAATTGTTTTCTATTAACAAATCATCTATGGGGCCAAAATGATAAGGAGAAGTTTTAGCCCAATCCATCGAAGCTTTTTTCCAGAATTCTTTTGCTCTAATTAAGTTTTCTTCTGAGTGGTTTTTCTTCAATATTTGAAGAGATGAATCTAAAGAGTGAAATGAGTTGAGACTATGCTCATAAGCAGGAATTGCTAAATTGAAGGCCAAGTTTTCTAACATTGGTCCTTTGTCAAAATCAGTGTTTTTTTCACTATTGTTACAGGCTGAAAAAAACAGTGAACATAATAAGACTAATAATCTAGAATTATTCATATTAAAGTGAGTTCACAAAGGTAATAAGATTTTCCCTTTCGGTTTTCGAAAGATTTTTAAATTGGTTTTTGATTTCTTCAGCTTCACCTCCATGCCATAAAATGGCTTCTTCCACATTTCTTGCTCTACCATCATGCAATAAAGTGGTATGTCCATTTACAGTTTTAACCAAACCAATTCCCCAAAGAGGTGGAGTCCGCCATTCCATTCCGCTGGCTTCTCCATCTGGTCTATTATCCGCAAGATCTTCTCCCATATCGTGCAATAACAAATCAGTATAGGGATAAATTTTTTGGTTATTAAACTCTGGGATATCATCATGCTTGGAAGTTGTGAAGCTTGGATTGTGGCAATTGTTGCACCCAATTTCATTAAAGAGCTTTTGTCCAGATAGATTTTTTTCTTCATTTGCATCTCTTCTTTTCGGCACGGCCAGTACCTCAGAATAAAGCGTAACTCGTTCTAAAATATCATCTGAAACTTCAGGATTTCCTCCCGTTTCTGTACTGATAAATTGAGCTTGTAATCTAGTTTCATTTTCTTCAGAGAACAGAGAACTGCTTAATCCCATATCCCCTTGAAAAGCAGCCGCAACTTGCTGTTTTACATTAGGCTCATTAGCTTTCCACCCGAATCTTCCTAATTCCAGATTTTTAGTAGCCACATTTTTTACATAATTGGGTCTTCCGGAAATGCCGTCCTTATTTTTGTCTTCAGGGTCGGCTAGGGCAAGGATATCCTTTTCATCTATCGCCTCCAATAGTCCTAAACCAATAATGTGAGGAGCTACTCGAGGAGAAATCATCACATCTTCCTGCATTTCGCCATAGTTCAAATTTGTGAAAGAGTAAATTGGTTTCCTGAGTGAATATGTTTCCCCGTCTGGATATGCACCTTGTATTTCTTTATACTCTATTCTCACATCACCTTCTTCCTTTACCCCCAAAATGGCAAGATGATTAAATTGATTCCCGTAATTAGGTTCTGCTTTGGTTTTATTGTCTGTAGTAGGAACGCTTAACCTAAAAAGTAAAGCTGACGACTGACCTTTTTCAAATCCAGGCTCACCTTTTCCATCTAAAAAGTGACAGCTAGAACAGGATTTGGCATTAAATAAGGCTCCTAAACCATCTAAATCAGCGGTAGAGGAAGGTGCTGTTACCCAATTTCTTTTAAAGAATGCGTTTCCCGTAACAAATTGCATTTGCTTATCATCAGAAATATTAGGCGCAGCGTGACCAAAGGCATTGACAGAGAAATCATCCGTGGTAGTTGCACCCCCAGGGTAAATAGCAGATTCGCTTACTGCTTCATAAGTTTGCTTATTGCCACAGGAATTCAATATGCTCAGAATTCCTAAAAGGAAGGGAATTGAAAATATGGAGCGCATTACAAAGGATTAATTTTTAAATAGCTTCGGGGTCAAATTTAAATCCAAATTTGCTGGCAGATGCAGCCAGTAAATCACCTTGTTTTCTAAATAAGCTGATTGTTTTAGCAATTTGTTTTCTACCCTCCTCATTTTTTATTTGTTGATCAAAAGGAGCCTCAATTTTTTTACTTTCAGCTAATCCGTTAGCGATTGTTTGCTTTAATTCTTCTGCTAAAGCCTCCTCCTGTTGCTTTACTAAGTCATAAATAGATGGGCCACTAATTGTACTGTCGTTTCTAAAGGTTTTGTATTTTCCTAAATATACATTTTGAATTCCCGTAGCATTGGCAATGATATCTCTATGAGTATTATCGCTGAAGCAAGAATGCTCATCTTCTTTGGAACGTAAATCATAAGCTACAAACATTCTTTCGCCTGCCAATTCACCTTTACTTAATTTACCTAAACCAGAAACTATTTTCTCAATAGATTGATCAGGATTTGATATAAATGTAGCTCTATAGTTTTGCTGATTAGGCGTCCATTCTTCCATTACAGATTTCAAATCACTGATGAGTAAGTTAGCCGTTTCCAATAAATAGGTTTTTCTCCTATCAGCATTTTTAGCTGTAGCCTCTTCTCCATCTATATAATCCGTATATTTTCGCTCCCCTGCGCCAGGTCCATCACTCAAATCCTGTCCCCAAAGTAAAAATTCTATGGCATGGTAGCCTGAACTCACATTGGTTTCACTGCCTTTCTCATTCATTGAAGCAATAAAATTTGTTGTGATTTCTGGAAACTTTTCCGGGCTGTTGATAATATTGGCATTTGTATTTGCCTCAGATTCGACATAGTCAATATAGGCTTCATCCAAAGGCCAAGCATTTATTTGTCCTTCAGGACCATTTTCACCATCTATGGGCCCACCATAAAAACGAAAAGCTTCCGTTTGACCATAACTTTCTCTTGCTAGAAGCCAGGCTTCTTTAGCTTTTTGAAACGTTTTTTGGCTTGGTACCTCAATAAAATTTTTGATTTCTTCTCTTAATGCCAAGGCATGGGAATGTGCATCCTGATAATTGGCATAAACAATAGTAGCATAGTTTTCTACTACTTCTTTTTTAGCGATTTCTTTTTTTGAAGAACAAGAAAATATAACGATAGCGATGAATGAGAAAAATATGCTTTTCATTTTATTTAGATTTATTAAACATAATGCAAAAGTAATACAGAATGTTTTGAAAAGAAATGAAGTTTAAAAGAATGTAAAAAGCTTTTTATTTCCCAAACCGCTTTTCTACCAGTTCTATAAACTCCTGCACTTCCTCTGTTTCCATATCCCAATTGTATTTATCGGCAAAGGATTTTTTGATATGTGAAGAGGCTTCTTTGTAGCTTTCCATTCCGTCAATTTGTTCCACCGCAGAAAGAAATTGATTTTGATTGCCTTCAAAAAGTTCATTTACAAACATAAATCGTTGATTAAGGGTCAACATTTTCATCATGCTTTTTCCGCCACTTTTGGCAAGTTTATCGGCTAATGTTTGTTTTTCTTTAGTTTGAAGTTTTTCATTCAACATTCCCTTCTCTTCTTTTTCTTCTTCCAAATAAATATCTGCAAGGGAAAGAGGTAAAGTTTTGGAGAACTCTGCTAAAAGTGGTTGAATATCGGCCGGTTGTTCTTCCGAATTACTGCAAACTTCATTGAACATCTCAAAAGCCGTATCATTAAAAACCACATCTTCTTTATGGGATTCAAAATGCTCAATCAATCCATCGAGAAGGAAGTCATTGAACTTGATATATTTTTTCAAATCTTTCAAATCAGATAAGCGCAATCTGCTGTCATCCCTCTGGTTGATTTCCTTAGAATAGAAATCATAGGGAGAGAAAGCCAACAAAACGCTATCTTTGATAGATTCCTTTAACAAAGGTTCGAAATGTTCTTTTTTAACATAAATATGACGGGAGAGCGTATTCATGAAATCCTTCATGGCTTTTTTCACCTCATCACTATGGTAATCGAAATAAGGACTTTGCAATTTTGCATTTTCCTTTTTCCATTTTTTGAAAAGGTTTTTGAGCACCATCAAATTAATTTGTTTGTTGGGGCTTAGCTCTAAAATTTCTTTTCCGCTGATGTGAGATGAATTACTGAAGAAAGATTGACTCAGTTGTTTTGCCAATGCTTTGCTGTAAGCATCAATTGCCTGATGATTTAATTTGCTCTCCATTGTTTAATTTACTTTTTTTGCAATTTATTCTTATGCCTGAAATTGAGATTACCAACCTTTATGAACGCAAGATAATCACTAATAGCACAGAAAAAAGAGCATTAGAGATTATACACGAAAACTTTATTGATTGGATGCATGCCTGTGGAAAAAAAGGAAGATGCACCACTTGCAAAATGATTGTGAAGGAAGGAATGGAAAATTTGGGTGAACTGACTTCTGCAGAAGAAAAGTTTAGAAATCAGAAAAGATTGACAGATAATGAAAGGTTAGCGTGTCAGGCGGTAGTTTTGGGCGATATTAAAATAAAAGTAGCGGAAAGAAATAAATTTCCGCATATGGAGTATTCGGATTGAATGATTTGGTTTATCAAACCTGTCAGGTTTCAGGAAATTAAGTGTAGAAATAAATTAAATAAGTTTATACTTCGAAAAAAGGACAAACCTGACAGGTTTTAAGCATATAAATATATTATTGGTAAAAACACCTAAAGAGGCTGAGGGTGGTGGTTGGTGTGCCACCAACCACGGGGAAACTCACTAAATCCTCCTTTTACCCTGGTCGGTGGCACACCAACCAGTAATTAAGTATTTAAGATAGAGCAAAGGAAATTAAAAAACATGTTTGTAGAACCACATATAGGAAGAGAAGAAGGCGGCAAGGGGAAAGGTTGGATAGAACTGATTTGTGGTTCTATGTTCAGTGGGAAAACTGAGGAGTTAATCCGAAGGCTTAATCGTGCACTTATTGCTAAGCAAAAGGTTGAAATATTTAAGCCAAAAATTGATAACCGCTATGATGAATCCGAAGTGGTTTCCCATAACAAAACCAAAATTCGGTCCACCCCTGTCGATTTTGCTGAAGATATTTTATTGTACTCAGGAAATTCAGAGGTGGTGGGAATAGACGAGGCTCAGTTTTTTGATAGCGAGATTGTAAATGTTGTGAATTCCTTAGCCAATCAAGGCAAAAGAGTCATCATAGCAGGGCTGGACATGGATTTTAGTGGAAAAGCCTTTGGCTCTATGCCAGAATTGATGGCTACTGCGGAATATGTGACTAAAGTCCATGCTATATGCGTAAAATGTGGAGGCATTGCCTCCTACTCCTACCGACTTAGCGAGGAAAAACAAAAAGTAATGCTGGGCGAAAAGGATAAATATGAACCAAGATGTAGGAAGTGTTTTAACGCCCCCTAGCCCCAAAGGGGGAAAACGCTCTAAAAGTCTTTAGTTTTTCAATTTGATATTGAATTATTTTATTGGTTAAAGCATTAAGGAAAATGGTGATAAAATTCAAAAACCTACTAGGCTTTGTTAAGTGCGAGCGGGCTGGAGGACAAAAAGGCGGGGTGAGGGTAGTTTATAGCCTGAGAGTATCTTTTTGTCTTGATTTTTTCTTTCGTATCAAGTGTTCGCAATTTTTTTGAACTGAACTTCAATAGAGATAATATTATCTTTGCTACAGTAGAGAAAAGTGATAATCTTATTGTTTTCTGCTAGTAAAAATCAGTGCCACTGTCCCCTTGAGGGGACTATAGGGGTGTCAGTGGGAAAGATTAAATCTTTTTATAAGTAGGAAAAAAGAAGGATTAAAAATTTAAAAAATATGAATAGTCAATCAATAATATCAACTGTTAAGAAAATTCTTCAAAAATCTAAGGCCAAACAGTCAGACTTGGATAAATTAGTAAAAATGACTAAAAAAGGACGTTGGCAAAAGACTAGGAAAAAAATCGGGTTATAAATAAAAACAAGCTAATCCCATACCACAACTTCTTAATTATCAGTTCTTATATTTGAAAACATAATTCACTGCATTTAAAGAACCATGCTTAAAGTACTTTCATTTCTATTCTTTTTATCTTTCACTTTCAGCCTGAAGAGCCAAGATATTCCTATGGGAAGCTGGAGAAATCATGCTGATTACTCTAAAGCTCAAAAGACTGCAGTTTTTGATAATAAAGTTTTTTGTGCCACTAATAACGGACTTTTTTATTTTGATACAGAAGATGGAAGCCTTAATACTTTAAGTACTGCCGATGGCTTGAATAGTATCAATATCAGCATGTTAAAAACGGTCAATGATTTATTATTAATTGGCTATCAGGATGGCTTAATGGATGTAATGGATAAAGAGCTTAGCATCACCACTTTTGAAGATATTTTCGAATCTGAATTAAGAGGAGATAAGAAAATAAATGAGGCTGTAATTGTGGAGGAGGTCATTTATTTGGCCACAGATTTTGGAGTGGTTTTATATAATATCGATGAAAATGAATTGATTGATGCTTTTCAAAATTTGGGTGAGGATGGAGAAAGAATTCTTATTAATGGAATTAGCACAGATAATGAAAAACTTTTCCTAAGCACTAATGAAGGATTATTGATCGGGGATTTATCAGGAAATATTAATTTAAAGGACTTCCAAAATTGGGAAAGAAAACCTATAAACAATGATGGGATAGCACTATTAAAAACAGTATTTTACGAAGGGGATCTTTATGGTTTGGCAAATAATGACAGTATTTATCAGCTTCAAAATAATGAATGGCTAAGTATTTTTGGATTAAAAGAGCCAATTCGACAATTAAAATCAGTCAATAATCAATTATATCTTTCTTCTTCCAATCATCTTTTCCAGTTGAATGAGGACACTTTTGAACAAGCATTCTCAGTTTCGGAAGAGAATCAAATTAATGATTTTAATTTCACCGAAAGTCAGTTTTTTGTGGCAGATGAAACTTCAGGATTAATCCGATATCAAGAAGGAGCTGCTGAGACTTTAACGCCACAAGGACCAAAAGGCAAAACGTATAGCCTCCATCAATTAGAACAATTTACAATTCATCTTGCAGAAGGTAGTGGAGGATTTTCCTTTTTTGAAAATGGCAGATGGACTTATGTTGCCAAAGATTCAGAAGGTCAGGGTTTACCCAATTTCAGAGATGTTGCTTTAGACTTAACATCGGGAAACGGTATTTTTCTAAGCGAAGCAGAAGGGCTCTTTAGCTGGGACACAGAAAATATCAGTTCGCTAAATTTAGGGAATTCAATCATAGCAGAATGGGTGGCACTCGCAGAAAGTCCGCTAGCAACTTATTGGGCGTTGGTGAAAACGGAGAATAATTTATACGCCTTATTCAATCCAGAAATGAAAAGTTTAGAGGAAATGAATTTGCCTTCTAATAGTGCGGTAAATGATTATTTAATTGCTCCCAATGGAGATCATTATCTAGCCACAAATTCCGGTGTTTTTGTTTTTAATCCCGAAAGTGGAGAAGAAAGAAGGCTTAATACCGTTTTGGGAAATGGCAATCTGCCTAATAATCAAATCAAGGATCTAGAAATGGATTTAAGTGGGCAGTTATGGATAGCTACTGAAAGTGGTGTGGCCTTTTTTAATCGCTTTCAAGGAGTATTGGAAGGAGAAAACGTAGATGCATCTCAGCCAATATTTGAAGGATTTTTCTTGTTTGATGGAATACCTGTTAACCATATCACGATAGATGGTGGCAACAGAAAATGGATGAGTACAAGGGATGGCTTATGGCTTTTTGATGAAAATATAGAAAGAAATATTGTGCATTTAAGGAGGTCAAATAGCCCGATTGTCAATACAAATATTAAACAGATGGTAGTCAATCCTTTAAATGGTGAGCTTTTTATAAGTTCATCATCCCAATTTCTTTCATATAGAACGGATGCTACCCGTGCGGGTGCAGTCCATACAGATGTGGAGGTATTTCCAAATCCCGTTCGGCTATCTGCGCATAATACGGTGACTATTCGTGGCTTAGCTTATAATAATGAAGTGATGATTACGGATATTGCAGGAAATCTAATTCATAAAGGAAAAGCAAATGGAGGTACATTTTCTTGGGATTTGGAGAATTATTCGGGCATAAAAGCCAAAAGCGGAGTCTATTTGGTTTTTTCCATCAATGCAGATGGCACAGAAACTTATCAAACTAAGTTTGCTGTACTTCCTTGATTCAAACGTATATTGGATGACGAAAAAATAACCTTGGTTATTTTCTATTGTGTTCTTCTATTTCTTTTCCCGATAAATACGGGACAGGTTGTGGTGGGATTTTTCTACCAGTAGTATATTTTAACAAGCTTAATTTTTAACCACAAAAGAGTCAAAACCTGCCTGCCGGCAGGCAGGGAAAACAAAAGCTTTTTCGCTAAAGCGAAAAATTTCATGGTCTCTCCTTGATTTAAGGTGAGTTAGGAGTATCGCTTAATAAAACCTCATATATTTATACTATTACATTAAGTCAAAATTCATCTTAATTTGCAATAGAATAAAGAAACTAAATGCTCCACAAAACCAAAGGTATAGTACTCGGACATGTAAAATATGGTGAAAGCTCCCTCATCATTCAGGTTTATACTGAAAAATTCGGAATACAATCCTATATTGAAAATGGTGTTCGAAAGGCAAAAGCCAAACACAAAATGGCCATTTTTCAGCCTTTAACTTTGCTCGATTTAGTGGTTTACAAAAAAGCTAATAGTAGTATCAATCGCATGTCGGAAATTAAAGTAAATCCGCCTTATCGCACTATTCCTTATGAAATTATTAAGTCTTCAATTGGTATATTTTTAGCAGAATTCCTTAATCATATTTTGCGAGGAGAAGAGGAGGAAAACCCTATGATGTTTGGCTTTATACACGATAGCCTTACTTATTTCGATCAAAAAGAAGACGATTATATCAATTTCCATTTACAGTTTTTGGCGCAGCTTACTACTTATTTGGGTTTCAAACCTTCAGGAGCTGTGGAAATCATGGATGAGGTTTCAGATTATCATCCCATTAAATTAAGACCAGATGAGTTAGTGAAATTGGAGGAGCTTTTAGCTAATGATTTAACTTATGATTTAAAAATCAATAGAGAACAAAGGCAGCAATTACTAAAAGTATTGATTCATTTCTATCAAATCCACAGCCACTCCTTCAAGGAAATTAAATCATTACGAATTTTACATGAGGTTTTGAGTTAATGTTGAATAGCTTTTCCAAAGTTCTAAACTTTGGAAAAGCTGAAAATAATTTAGACTTTCTCAATCGCCTCTTCAATTCTATAAGGCCCAGAAAGTAATTCTAAAGATTTGCGATAAGTATTTTCGGCTTCTAGACATTTAACTAATACATCTGCTACATCCCAACGAGGAATTGAGCCAGTTCTTTCATCCGTTCTTTCACCAAAATCAACCTTTCCTTTTGGTTCATCATCGGTTAATAAGCCGGGCTTGAAAATGGTATATTTTAAACCTGTTTGTTGTAAATAATCATCTGCTGCAGACTTTGCATTGTAGTAGGCCGCCATATTTTCTGGCCATTCAGATGGGTTAAAATCAGCACCAAAAGCACTCACCATCATAAACCTGATAAATTTATGTTGAACAGCTAAATCAATAGCTTTGATGGCTCCTTGTTGGTCAATGGCTTTGGTTTTATCATCCCCAGTATGGCCACCACTTCCAGCTGTAAATACGACTGCATTATTTCCTTCATAGGCATGACTAAAGTCTCTTTCCAAATCTCCTAAAACAGTTTTGATGCCTTTTTTCTTAAACTGTTCCCGTTGAGATTCCTCCCTAACCATGGCAATGGCATCATGTGGAGAGTTGCTATGAATTTTATTGACTATTTTCTTTCCAATTTTACCATTGGCTCCTATTACTAATATGTTCATAATTCTGTGTTTATAGTTATTTGATATTATACGGAGAGAAAAGCAGAAGTTTAATTTTTTGAATACCACTTAACAATTAAGTTAAATTTTTGGCATATTTACATTTTAAAATGAACCGATATATTAAAACAATTAACCTTTTAAAAATGCAAAGATTTTCAATTCTAGTAGTTGCACTAATTCTTTTTGCCTCATTTAAAATTAATGCTCAGGATAAACCAGCAGCTCTCATAAAAGGAGAATCTGCTTCAGTTTCTGAGAATTTAATAAAGTTGGAAACATTTTACCCTAATTTGCTGGGGATTTCTTATGAAAAGAAAATCAGAAAAGAGTTTTCTATTTATTGTATGATGGGTTTTCTGGGCCACTATGGTGGAGGAAGCATTTCACAAGCCACTTATGGTGTCAGTTCCTATTATGTGCTAACTCCACAAGTTATGGTGCAACCACGGTTTTATCATAATCTCAGTAAAAGAGCAGCATCTGACAAATGCACTGCTTATAATTCGGCTAATTATGTTGGCTTTGCCGCTAGATTTTATGATGAGGGACTGTTCATAACCAATGCAGAAAATTATCCAAAAGGCCCAGCAATTTTTGACTTAATGTTGTCTTATGGATTGCAGCGTAATTTCTTTAGCCGTTTAAATTTTGATATGGCTATTCAGCCTGGTATTGAATTTACATCAGCAGGAGCGGGAGCATTTATAGGAATTAATTTACAATTAGGATTTATCGTTTTTAGCAATTAAGATTATAGAAATATGGTTATTTTAATTTCACATATTCAATTGATATAAATGACTAATCTGTAAAAAGAAATAAATAAAGAAAGCATTTAAGCAAATTGCTGAAATCAAATTTAGCCCCATCGTCCACTTGAAATTGGCATAGTTTTCATTTCTGTGCACCAATGCAAACCATATCAAAAAGTAGATTACAGTAGGCGCCATAAAAAGTAAAAAGGCAATGCCCATTTTTTCATTATGGTAATTCAGAAAGTAGTACTCAAATCCTAGTGTGGCGAGAAGAAAAGTTACTAAGGTAAACAAAAAGGTTCCTTTGATACCCAAAACGATTGAAAGTGTATTATCCCCTCTTTTGCTGTCCTCTTTATGTTGATAAATTTGTGTCATAGGGAAAGAGCCCCACAAAAAGGCAGAAGTCAATAAGCCTGGTAAAATTACTTTCCATTTTAAGGCAATTTCCCAGCCGAAATCATTGATGCCCACGTAAGCCATATAAAAAGTAAAAACCCCTTGAAAAAAACCGGCTATTAACCAGCCTAACCAAGGATATTTTTTAAGGCGTATGCCGGGGTGGCTGTATGCTTTAGATGCCAATCCATAAGCAAATACCAAAAGAGCAAATTCCATACTTATAAGCCATGCCAAAGCAATGCCTATAAAATCAAATATTAAACTGGTATAATATAAACCAATAGAAACGGGTGGCGGTTTTTTTATTAAGCCAATACTGCCTTCATCTTTATCAAAGTACGAATTATAGGCATTACTGGCAGGGTAAATGAAAAAATGTAAAATCACAAAAGTTAAGATTATTCTATCTTCTCCCAAATTAGGACTGATGCCCAAAGCGAAAATATATACAGGCAATAAAAAGAAAGAAAATGGGATCCTTAAATGCCGAATGATATGAATAACTTTTTTCATGAACAATTATCAAAATTTTTGCTTAATATAGTCATTCAAGAATAATTTATGCCATACATTAATCTGATTTCTCCTGCCAATCCGGAGATTTGCATTGCTCAAAACGATATAGCAGGCTTTATGCAAAAAGCCATGCATTTAAACGAGGAAAATAGCCGTAAGTTAAAGGCAATATTTCGAATGTCGGGCATAGAAAAAAGGCATACGGTAATTCCTGATTATCAATTTTCAGATGATCAGGATTGGAAATTCTATCCACAACTAAATAATGGAAAACTGCTGCCCAATACATCAGAGCGCATGCAATTGTTTGAACAACATGCTTTGCCATTGGCTCAAAAAAGTTTGAAAAATGTATTTGAACAATATAATGCCAAAGATTTTACTCATTTGATCACGGTTAGTTGTACAGGCATGTTTGCTCCTGGTTTGGATATTCAACTGATAAAAAAGGCAGGATTAAATTCAGACATTGAACGAACTTCCATTCAATTCATGGGTTGCTTTGCGGCATTTAATGCGCTGAAAACAGCTCATCATATTTGCCGATCAGAAGCAGGTGCCAAAGTTTTGATTGTTTGTGTAGAGCTTTGCACGATTCATTTTCAATCTGAATATTCGGAAGATAACTTATTGGCCAATACACTTTTTGGAGACGGTGCTTCAGCCGTAGTAGTAAGTAATGAAAAAACCCCAAAAGCATTGGAAATGAAAGCCTTTAAAAGTGTGGTGGAAAATGATTCTGAACAGGAAATGGCTTGGAACATAGGGAATTTAGGTTTTGAAATGAAATTAAGCAGTTATGTGCCGGAAGTGATTGCCCAAAATATTGCTAAGCTGGGTGAAGAACTAATGGAAAAGCTTTCTTTGACGTTAAAAGATATTAACCAATTTGCCATTCATCCTGGTGGGAAAAGAATTTTGGAAGCAGTAGAAAAAGGACTGACGCTTCCCAAAGAAATTAATGAATCTGCCTATAAAGTATTAAAGGAATTCGGTAATATGTCCTCTCCCACAGTGCTTTTTGTGTTGCAAGAGATGTGGGATAAAATTCAGCCTAAGGATAAGGTACTTAGCTTTGCCTTTGGCCCAGGCTTAACCATGGAAAGTATGCTCTTGGAGCGTGTAGAAAAATGAAAAAAGTTGATTTATCCTATCGGTCGGAAGAAGAAGAAATCATGGATGATTTATCCGATGATAGTCCTGCACTTTATCGCGCACTAAAAGAATTGGATATAATCAATCATTGGCTGGGAGGTAACGCCATTACCCTTAATGCAACCCGAAAAATTTTAAAATCCAATCCGACTAAAGAATGGAAAATAGCAGATTTAGGTTGTGGCAGTGGAGAAATGTTATTGAAAATTGCCAAATGGTGCAGAAAGAAAAATATTAAAATACAATTACATGGCTTCGATGCCAACCCAAATGTGATTGCTTATGCTGAAAAGCATTGTAAGCTGTATCCTGAAATAAATTTCCATGCTGATAATATATTTTCTGAGGGTTTTAAGAATAGAAGTTTTGACATCATTACTTGTACGTTATTTCTACATCATTTTCCAAAAGATGATTTAATTCCATTATTAAGACAATTTCGAGAGCAGTCGAATAAAATAATTATTAATGATTTACACCGACATCCATTTGCCTATTATTCCATAAAATGGATTACCCGTTTTTTTAGTAAATCGACTATGGTACAAAATGACGCCTGTCTATCTGTTTGGAGGTCTTTTACCAAAAAAGATTGGAAGGAGATTTTGAAATTGGCTGAAATACAAAATTACGAGCTAGAGTGGCGTTGGGCCTTCCGGTGGAAGCTTATTTATTGAATTTTTGGGACTAATCTGCTACAAAACACACTTAATAGCCAACCTTTTTACCCTAACGAATGTTAGTTGGGTAGTTAAGCTATTTTAAGCTATATTTGCACTTATTTCAGGAAACGACTAACACAATATTTATGGATTTTGGATTGAATGAAAACCAAAAAATGATTGCGCAAATGGTGCGCGATTTTGGAGCTAAAGAAATTACACCACATCGTGACCAATGGGATGAAGAACAACATTTCCCAATTGACGTGATGAAAAAATTAGGAGAACTGGGATTGATGGGTGTTTTGGTTCCTCAGGAATATGGAGGCGCAGGTTTTGGATATGAGGAATACGTAACCGCTATTATGGAATTATCCAAAGTAGATCCTTCTATCGGACTTTCCATGGCCGCACACAACTCACTTTGCACAGGGCATATCATGCAATTTGCGAATGATGAACAAAAGAAAAGATGGTTGCCAAAATTAGCAACAGCCGAATGGATTGGTGCATGGGGCTTGACAGAGCCCAACACAGGTTCTGATGCTGGAAATATGAAAACCACCGCGGTTCAAGATGGTGATTATTGGATCATCAACGGAGCTAAAAACTGGATTACTCATGGTATTTCTGGTGATGTGGCTGTTGTGATCGTAAGGACAGGAGAAAAGGGTGACTCACACGGCATGACCGCTTTTGTGGTAGAAAGAGGAACGGAAGGATTCAAAGGAGGCAGAAAAGAGAACAAATTGGGAATGCGTTTGTCTGAAACGGCTGAAATGATTTTTGAAGATTGCCGTGTTCATAAAGATAATATTTTAGGTGAAGTTGGACAGGGTTTTATACAGGCTATGAAAGTATTGGATGGTGGAAGAATTTCTATAGCAGCACTTTCTTTAGGTATAGCAGAAGGAGCTTACGAAGCTGCGTTGGCCTACAGTAAAGAAAGACATCAGTTCAATCAACCCATTTCTAGTTTTCAGGGGATTGCATTCAAATTAGCAGATATGGCCACTGAATTAGAAGGAGCAAAATTGCTCACATTTCAGGCTGCTGATTTAAAGAATAAAGGCAAAAGCGTGAATAAAGAATCTGCTATGGCCAAATATTATGCTTCTGAAGTAGCGGTAAAAAACTCTGTAGAGGCAGTCCAAATATTTGGAGGTTATGGTTACACCAAAGATTACCCTGTAGAAAAATATTATAGGGATTCCAAACTTTGTACGATTGGAGAGGGAACTTCTGAAATTCAGAAATTAGTAATCAGTAGAGCTATTTTGAAAGGATAAATGACCTTATAATCGACACTATCCCAAAAAGTGTGTAACTAAAAATTTTGTAGATAGGGTTAAGATTCATTCAATCTGACCCTATCTTCAAATATAATAAGAAAACTGTTAAGTATTACTCCCCAGTTTCTAATAGGCTGA